>JASHOV010000455.1 GCA_030038495.1 Streptosporangiaceae bacterium | reverse complement strand
GCCAGCTGGGTGACCGCCGAGCTGAGATTCGCGAGCTGCACGACCCGCTGGTAGGTAACGGCGTTCTCCCAGGCCGTCACGATGTAGGTACCGCCCAGCACTACGGCGGTCAGGGTCGGGATGATGATCAGCAGCAGCAGCCTCGACCGCACGCGCCAGTTCTTCAGCGCGCGCCGGGTCACCTGGACGGCGGCCGGCCTCGCCGGCTGCCGGGCTGCGGCGGTAGGTGCCGGCACGGGGCTGGCCGCGCGGCCAGCGGGTGCAGCTCCGGCTGACTGAGAGCCAGCCAACTGAGTGCCAGCAGGAGGTTGAGCGCCAGCCGACGGAGCGCCAGCACGCGCCTTCTTGTATCGGGACGGCACAGTCTCTGAACCCCTCACCTGGTGGCCGCTACGCGGGCGCAAGCCGTGACGGTCCGTGACACTACCGGCACGACTTACCTCCCAGATAACGTTCTGCATCGAGTGCAGGCCCGCGGCCAGGCGCAACTCTAGCGGGTAACCGGGTAACTCATAGTCAATACGTACACGAACCGGAAAAACCGATGTAACGTGACGTTTGCCCTGTCACCTGGCAGCAATAGGGTACTCTCTGCCGCATCGTCCGTATGCAGAAAACTGTCCGGATGCCCCCCAGGATCTGGTGAACCAGATGAAGCAGAGAGCCCAGTGCCGGAGGAGAAACATGAGGCCTGACCCGGCCGGCAACGCGTTGCTGATCCGGAAGCTCCGGCCAGCTCACCGGAGGCTGCTGCTGGCCGTTACCGCCGGTGCCGCGGTCATGCTCGCGGCGGGATGCTCGACTGGGGGCGGGATGACGCAGGTGTCGGGCACGGTCACTATCGTGGCGGTGCCGGGCATCGATGACGCGCCGCTCTACATGGCCTACCACGACAACTACTTCTTGGCCGACGGGCTGCACGTGCGGATCGACAGCGTCAGCTCGGAGAGCCAGGTGCTGAACGCGCTGGAGAAAAACCAGGCCCAGATTGCCGCCAGCGACTACGGCACTATCTTCACCGCAGAGGAGGCCCAGGGGAACCTCCGCCTCCTTGCGGACGGCTTCGACGCCGGCAGCGGCTCGGTGGAGATCATGAGCCTGCCCAAGTACGGCATCGCGAATGCGCTCGGCCTGCAGACGGTCCCGAACGGGATCGGCCTGCCGGAAGACTCGGTTCTCAGCTCATTGTCGGCCGGAGTGCCTGACAGCCTCTACGCCGCCGCGGCGCGGGACGTCATGTCGTCCTACCTGGCTAGTGGCGCGTCCACTCTGACCTGGTCGCCGATGCCGCAGGAGCAGGAGATCCATCAGCTGGCCGACGGCAAGCTGCATGCCGCGCTGCTCACCGAGCCCTACATCTACCAGGCAGAAACCAAGTACGGTGCTACGCCCGTGCTGGACGCGTTCAGCAGCGGAACGGCGGGCCTGCCGGTCTCCGGCTACGTCGCGACCAACAGCTGGGTGACCGGCAATCCGGGCGCCGTGGACGACTTCCAGGCGGCGCTGGAGCAGGCGCAGGCCAGGGCCGCGATGGCTGGCCCGGTCCAGCAGATCCTGCCGAAGCTGCCAGGCGGCCTGTTCACCACCCAGTCGGCCGACCTCGCCACCGTCGGAACGTACCCGACGACCACGAGCCCCACGGTGCTGCAGCGAGTCACCGTCATGATGGGGAACGAGTCCATGCTGCCCAAGACCACCTCAATCAATCTCAGCCAGATGCTGGTAAACGGAGGCAGCTAGCCCGGGGCCCATGAGAGGTCGGCATCAGGCCGTCTGGCTCAGTCCTAGCTGGCGCGCGATCACCATGCGCTGAACCTCCGACGTCCCCTCGCCGATCTCCAGCACCTTTGCGTCCCGGTAGAACCGGGCGACAGGGAACTCGTTCATGAACCCGTAGCCGCCGAAGATCTGGGTAGCATCCCTGGCGTTGTCCATCGCCGCGTTTGAGCTCACCAGCTTGGCGATCGCGGCCTGCTTCTTAAACGGCTCCCCGGCAACCAGCCGTGCGGCCGCCTCGTACCAGGCCAGCCGGGCCGTATGCGCCCGAGCCTCCATGTCGGCGATCTTGAATTGAATGGCCTGGTAGTGACCGAGATCGTGACCGAACGCGGTCCGCTCGCGCACGTACCGCAGGCACTCGTCCACGCAGCCACGGGCCAGCCCCGCCGACAGCGCGGCGATCGCCACCCGGCCCTCGTCGAGTGTCTGCAGGAACTGCGCGTAGCCGCGGCCCACCTCCCCTAGCAGGTTCGCTCGCGGTACGCGGCAGGACGAGAAGGACAGCTCCCTTGTATCGGAGGCACACCAGCCGACCTTGGAGTACTCGGGCGCGACCGTGAAGCCCTTCGTGCCCGCCGGGATCATGATCGCCGAGATCTCGGGCCTGCCGTCGCTGCGCCCGGTAATGGCCAGCGCCGTAACCACTGAGGTAATCGAGGTCCCCGAGTTGGTGATGAACGACTTCGAGCCGTCGATCACCCACAGGTCCCCGTCCAGCCGCGCGGTGGTGCGCATGCCGCCGGGGATGTCCGAGCCGCCGCCCGGCTCGGTCAGGCCGAAGGCCGCGAGCCGCTCGCCCTGGCAGAGGTCGGGCAGCCACCGCTCGCGCTGCGCCGCGGTCCCGAACCGGAAGATCGGCATGGCGCCGAGCGCGACCCCCGCCTCCAGGGTGATGGCTACCGAGGAGTCCACCCTGGCAAGCTCGTGCAGGGCCAGGCACAGGGCGAAGTAGTCCCCGCCCATCCCCCCGTATTCTTCGGGGAACGGCAGGCCGAACAGGCCCAGCTTCCCCATCCTGGCGACGATCTCGTAAGGGAACTCGCCCCGCTGGTAGTAACCGCCGATAACCGGCGCGACTACCTCCCTGGCGAAATCCTCGACGGTGCTGCGGAGCGCCTCTTGCTCCTCGTTGAGCCTGAAGCCAACCATACCCGCGATGGTACCGGCAGTTCCCCAGGTCAGGGCCTACCCGGCCGGGCCTGGCACCATCCGGCCGGCCCGGCACGTTATTGTCACGTCCGGACGGTCTCTCTAACTCAGATCTCCGAGCCCGGCGACACGGTCCAGGAGGACACGATGGCAACGCTTACCTGCCCCAACTGCGCGGCACGGGTAATGCCGGAGGACTTGATCTGCTTTAAGTGCGGCGCCAACCTGCCCAGGCTCCGCAGCAGCAGCGACGACGCCCCCGCCCCCACGACCGTGATGCAGGAATACCTCAGGCCCGAGCACCGGGCGGGGAGGATCTCTCCCGCGGTGCTCCGGCTGGCCTTTCCCACCGGAAACGTGGAGGTCCCGGCAGGAACGTCACTCCTGCTCGGCCGTGATCCGGCGGAATCGCTGGTAGCCGCGGCATTCGCCGCGTACGAGAACGTGTCCAGGCGGCACGCCACGGTCATGATGGACGACGACGGCCACGCCAGCATCCGGGACGAGAACTCGACCAACGGCACGTTCGTCAACGGCGACCGGGTGCTGCCGGGGATCGCCGTCCGGCTCGCCGACGGCGATGTCGTCCGGCTGGCCGCCGACGTATCGGCCGACGTGCTGCTGCCCCGGCAGACCCCCGACCCGGCGTCGCTCAGCCGCCCGGAATAACGCCCAGTCCGCGCCGCGCCGTTAAGGCGAAGAGAAAGTCAGGCTGAGCCTGACAGATGCTCCGCGCTAACGTGATCATGGAGTTCCGACCCGATCAGAGGTCTCCAGCGAACCACGGGTCTCCGCCCCCGTCGCCGTCGGTGAACCAGGGCCGGTACGGCTCGCGCCCCGTGCCCAGGCTCCCGCCGGTTGGGGCCCTGCCGGGTGCTCGCCGGTCCGGTGCGTCCGGTGCGTCCGGTGCGTCCGGTGCGTCCGGGTCACCGTCGTTGACATCGCCGGTATCCTCCAGGTCAGCCGGGTCGGCCGCGTCCTCATTGTCGACGGCCTGCTCCGCCGGCCGTGCTTCCTCGTCGGCGGGGCCGGGCCCCCAGTCACCCTCGGCCCGGTCGCCGCGCAGGCTGGACGGATGCCCGTCAGGGAGTCGTAAGAGCCGCGCGGCCAGTGCCCGCCGTTCCCCCGCCGAACTGGCATCGGCACGGAGGGCGGCGGCATCGGGCCGGTCATGCGATCGCATGCCATGATTCTGCCGCAAACCAGGCCGACCGGGTCGGGGTCCGGTAAGTCACCTGCCGGCCATCGGCCCGTAACCTAAGACTCGTGCGGGCACAGCCGAATCCAAGCCATGTCTGGCTGCGTCCATGATCGATCTCGTGCTGCCCTGGCAGCAGGCGGGAGCAGTGGCGGGAGGCCTGATCGCCGCATCGGTCGCGCTGCGTGCCAGCAGGCGCGAGCGGCTGGCCTCGACCGCCGTGTTCGCCCAGGAGGCCGGGTTTGTCCTCGGCCTGTTCGCGCTGTGGCAGCTGGCCGGGTCGTTCACCGTCATGGGCCCGGGCGGGGCACTGGCCAGGTCGCGCTGGATCTGGCATTTCGAACGCGCCGTTCACCTGCCCAGCGAGGCTGCCATTCAGCGCCTCTTCCTGCCCCATCCGCTGCTCGTGCAGTTTTTCAATCTCTATTACGACTCGCTCCACTTCCCTGTGCTCATCGCCACCCTCATCTGGCTGTTCGTCTGGCATCGCGACAACTACCGGCGGATCCGCACGACCCTGGTCGGCCTTACCGGCCTCTGCCTCCTCGTCCAGCTCATCCCGGTGGCACCGCCGCGGATGCTGCCGGGTACCGGGATGGTCGACACCGCGGTGGAGTACCACCAGTCGGTGTACGCCGCGACGGCCGGCTTCGACCCGGATCAGCTGTCGGCCATGCCGTCGGTGCACGTCGGCTGGGCGATCCTGGTGGCGATAGCGATCATCGGAGCCGCTCGCACCCGGTGGCGCTGGCTCGCGGTGCTGTACCCGATGATGACGACTCTGGCTGTGATCGTCACCGCTAACCATTTCTGGCTCGACGGGATCGTCGCAGGCCTGATCCTGGTGCTCGTGCTTGCCGTCCAGGCCGGGGCGCGCCGGGCGCTGAGCCGGCTGCGGCGCACGCGCCCAGCGGATTCCTTCCTGCCGGAGGCGCTAACCCCAGAAGGCCTGGTCGTCGCTGACGGGCTCGTCGCTAACGATCAGGCCCATGCTCTCCGCCAGCGCCGGGGCGAGCACGACGAGCTGGCCGGGACTGATGATGGCGCCGCGCAGTGACTGCGCGTCGATGATCACGCCCAGCTCGGCACCGCGCAAGTCGGTGCGATCCATCCGGGTCCTGGTGAAGTCCGTCCGGGTGAGCTGCGAGCCGCCGAAGACGCACCCGGCGAGCTCGGCATCGGCAAAGTCCACGTCGCGCAGCACGCACCGGTCGAACGTGACGTCCGCCAGCCGCGCGCCGCGGAAGTTCACCGAGTCCAGCTTGCAACCGCTGAACACCACCCGGCGCAGCTCGGATCCGTAGACCTGGACGCCGGCCAGCGAGGACGACAGCACGGTCACGTCCAGCCAGTTCGTCTCGGCCATGCTGGTGCCGGTCAGCCGCACGTCCCGCATCCAGACGTCGCGCAGGCTGGAGCGCTGCAGCTTCCCGCCGGTCATCGCCACCCGGCTGAACGCGCACTCGAGGAACCGTGCGCTCGGCGCCGCGGGCTCGGTGAGCTCCGCCTGCTCGAAAAGGACCGTGTCGTAGTCCCCGTGCCGATCCAGCTCGCCCTCGTGCCGGGTCAGGTGCGCGGCATACGGCAGATCGCCCAGCTCAGGCAGGCTCGTCATGCTCAGTCTCCGTTCCCGCGAAGAACAGGTTCCGGGCGGGACCTGGCCATCATCGTACGGAGGTGGCGCCCGGCAGCAACGGCCGGCCAGGGACCCGGTCGCGCGGCGCCGGCGGATTTCCTGTCCGCCGGCGCCGTGCGTTTGCAGCTGCTAGCTGATCAGGTGAACCCCACGTTCAGGAAGAAGTGACCGAGCCTGAGATTCAGCGCGCCGCCGCCGGCCCAGTGAACGATGAAGGCGAGCAGGATGATGGCCAGGATGACGATCACCAGCCATATGAAGAACATCACGATTCCGGGAATGGCGTACCCGGCTACGGATCTGGATCTTGCCACGGCCCCGCAGCTACCCGCAATCGCCTGATTTATGCGGCCTGCGACGGCATCCTCACAGCGCGGCGAGGGCGCACAACACTTAAGCATTTACTTGACTATCTGGGCCTGGCCGGGCATACTCAAGTACATGCTTAACCAAATCGGGGACCTGGACCGGGTCTTCCATGCGCTGGCCGACCCCGGCCGCCGACGCATGGTTGAGCGGCTGAGCCTCGGGCCGGCGTCGGTCAGCGAGCTGGCGCGGCCGATGGCAATGTCACTGGCCGCCGTCGTGCAGCACGTACAGGTACTGGAGGCCAGCGGGCTGGTCCGCTCGCAGAAGGTCGGCAGGATCCGCACGTGCACGATCGACCCGCGCGTGCTGCGCTCGGCCGAGGACTGGATCTCCGAGCGGCGCACCGACTGGGAACACCGGCTCGACCGGCTAGGCGACTACCTGGCCGAGACGGCCGGCGCACCAGACCCATCGCAAGATCCGCACGGAAACGAATCCCACCAGACAGGACAGGAGCCGAAATGACCACGCGCACCGTTACCCACGGCAGCTTCACGATCGAGCGGACGTACCCGGCCTCGCCGGCCCGCGTCTTCGCCGCCTTCGCGACTCCCGAGGCCAAGGCCCGCTGGTTCGGCGGCCCGGACGAGTCGCTGTCCGACCGGGAGTTCGACTTCCGCGTCGGCGGTCACGAGCGCATCACGACCAAGGGCGATACGACCTACATCTTCGACGCGGTCTACTACGACATCGTGCCGGACGAGCGCATCGTCACCGCCTACGAGATGTACGCGAACGGCGACCGCCTGTCGGTGTCGGTGGCCACCGTCGAGCTAACCACGGCGGACCTAACCACGGGCGAGCTAACCACGGGGGGCAACGGCACGCACCTGGTCTACACCGAGCAGGGCGCGTTCCTGGACGACCGCGACAAGCCCGAGTGGCGCGAGCACGGCACCACCGAGCTGCTCGACAAGCTCGGCCAGGTGCTGAGCGCCGGGGCCGAGCGGAACTGATCCGGATGCGGAAGATCTTCTGGTTCGAGATGGTCAGCCCCGACGGCGACCAGGCAACGGGAACCTGCTGCTCACCTATGAGCCGCGCGGCTAGGCCTTCTCGCTGTCGAGTGCGGCCATCCCGCCGGCGTCGTAGCGCTCCCCCGCTACCGCACCCGGCGGGATAGCCGCCTCGATCTCGGCCAGCTCGGCGCCGGTAAGACTCAGCTCGAGCGCCGCGAGCGCGTCGGCCAGCCGACTCCGCCGCTTCGTCCCGATCAGCGGGATGATGTCGTCGCCCCTGGCGGCGACCCAGGCAATCGCCAGCTGGGCCGTGGTCACACCCCTGGCGTTCGCGATCCGCTCAAGCGCCGCCAGCAGATCCAGGTTGCGCCGCAAGTTATCGCCCTGGAATCGCGGGTACCGCGCCCGCGGGTCGTGCTCGCCGATGGCGCGGGCGCTGTCGGTGCTGAGCAGCCCGCGCGACATGATCCCGTAGGCGGTGACCCCGATGCCAAGCTCGCGCACCGTGGGCAGTATCTGCGCCTCGATGCCGCGGCTCATCAGCGAGTACTCGATCTGCAGGGCCGTCACCGGGTGGACGGCGTGCGCCCGCCTGATCGTGTCCGGGCCCATCTCCGACAGGCCGAGGTAGCGCACGTAGCCGGCCTCGATCATCTCGGCGATCGCGCCGGCCGTCTCCTCGATGGGAACGAGGGGGTCGAGCCGCGCGGGCTGATAGAGGTCGACGTAGTCCGTGCCGAGCCGGGTGAGCGTGTAGGCCAGCGAGTTCTTTACCGCAGCCGGCCTGGTGTCGTAGCCGACGAACGCGCCGCGGGGATCGCGCTGCCCGCCGAACTTCACCTGGATGAACACGCTGGAGCGGTCCGCGCCGCGCAGCGCGTCGCGCAGCAGCAGCTCGTTGTGGCCCATGCCGTAGAAATCGCCGGTGTCCAGCAGCGTGATGCCCGCGTCCAGCGCCGCCCGGATCGTCGCCAGGCTCTCGGCCTCGTCGGCCGGGCCATAGACGCCCGACATGCCCATCAGCCCAAGCCCCGCCCTGGACACGCGCGGCCCGCCGCGCCCGAGCTCAGTCACCTGCATGGCTGCTCCCATCCGCAAGGTAGACCGGCTCGCCCTCCACGTAGGTAGCGAGCACACCGGTGGTGGCTATCTCCGACGGCGGCCCGGCAAAAGGGTCACGGTCGAGCACGACGAGGTCGGCCAGCTTGCCGACCTCGACCGTGCCGGTCTGGTCGTCCAGGTGGTTCACGTACGCCGAGCCGAGCGTGTAGGCGGCCACCGCCTCGCCGAGCGTGAGAGCCTGGCCGGGCAGGAACGGCTCGGCCTGCGCGCCGGTCGAGCCGTGCAGCGAGCGGTTCACCGCGACGTGGATGGCCCGGAGCGGGTTAGCGCTGCTGACCGCCCAGTCGCTGCCCGCGGCCAGCCGTGCGCCCGAGCGGAGCAGGTCCGCAAACACATATTGCCGCTGCGTCCGCTGCGGGCCGATGAACGGGATCGTCAGCTCGTCCATCTGCGGCTCGTGCGCCGCCCACAGGCCCTGCATATTCGCGGTCACCCCGAGCGCGGCGAACCGGGGGACGTCGTCGGGGTGCACAACCTGCAGGTGCGCGATGTGGTGGCGGTTGTCGTTGCTCCCGTTGGCGCGGCGGGCCGCCTCGATTGCGTCTAGCGCCTCGCGCACCGCGCGGTCGCCGATCGCGTGCAGGTGCACCTGAAAGCCGCCCTCGTCCAGCCGGGTGACGTGCTCGCGCAGCGCGAGCGGGTCGACGTAGGACAGCCCGTTCCCGTGCTCATGGCAGCCGGTCGGGTCCAGGTAGGGCTCGAGCATCCCCGCGGTGAAGTTCTCGGCGACGCCGTCCTGCATGATCTTTACCGTATTGGCGCGAAACCGCGGGGCCTGGCCGCGCTCTCTGCGGGCGAGGATGTCGGGCAGCTGCTCGCCGCCCCGCCCGCGGTCCCACCACAGTGCGCCCTGCACCCGCGCGGTCAGCTGGCCGCTCGCGGCCGCGGCCAGGTACACCGGCAGCGGATCGGGGCTGCCCAGGTAGTCCCCGACGATCGCGTCCTGCCAGGCAGTGATGCCCCGGGCATGCAGATGGCGTTGCGCCGCGAGCAGCCCGTCCAGCCGCTCGGCGAGCGTCAGCTCCGGGATCAGGTTGCCGATCAGGTTCGCCGCACCCTCGTGCAAAGTGCCCTGCGGGCGGCCGTCGGGCTCGCGCTCGATTCTCCCGTCGACCGGGTCGGGGGTGCGCTCGTCCACGCCCGCGAGTTCGAGCGCGCGCGTGTTGGCCCAGGCGCCGTGCCCGTCCCGGTTCGACAGGTAGGCGGGTCGTCCCCCGGTGACCTGATCGAGCGTGTGCCGGTCCGGTGTGCCGCCTGCGAACCACTCCATCCGCCAGCCCGATCCGGCGATCCACTCCCGGCCGGGATGGGCCTGCGCGTAGGCGGCGATCCGCGCCAGCGCCTCATCCAGGCTGGCCGCCCCCATGAGGTTGCAGCTGATCATCGTGAGGCCGGCGAACGCCGGGTGCACGTGCGCGTCCTGGAAGCCGGGCAGCAGCGCCCGCCCGCGCAGGTCGACAACCGCGGTGGCCGGGCCGATCAGGTCGCGGATCTCGTGGTCGCGCGCGTCACCGAGCCGCGCGATGCGCCCGCCGACCACCGCGACCGCGCTGGCAGGCCGGCCGGCCGCGGACGTCGCCGCCGTCATTCCCCGCGCGGTCGCATCGGCCGTGTACACCGGGCCGCCGGCCAGGACTAGCTCCGCGTGCTGGGCCATTGCGCGCCTGCCTTTCTCCGTGTCTCCGGCACCACGTTTACCACGGCGCCAGTGACCGGGGCGGGGCGGCTACCAGGACCCCCACGCCAGGCTGGGGGGCGGACCGGCCCAGCCGGTCGGCCAGCACTCCCCCGCCGATCATGAACAGCACCTGCGGCACCACCCCGGCCGCCAGGACGTAGCCCAGGTCGGCCGGGCTGCCGTGTTGCCCGAGGACGGCGAACGTCGTCGCGATCGGCGACATCGCCGAGCCCAGCAGCGAGGTCGCGTATCCGGCCAAGAAGACACGGAAGTTGCGCTCGCCCAATAGCGCCATCCAGGCGTGCCGCCGCTTTTCGCCGGGCTTTTCGGCGCCGGGCCTTTCTATTGATTTACTGCGGCTATTCGCCGGCCGGCTTTTTATCTGCACAATCCGAGCCTGGCAGCCGGTCAGAGTCCGTAGCAATATCTCGCCAGGTAAATATAAGCTGTCGCAGTAAATCAGTCGGCTGGCGAGATTCGGCGGTGTTAGTTATGCTGACGGAAAGATAAAGCTGGGATCCGTCAATGATTTCCGCCACGCCAGTTGAGTACGCCGTCGCCGTCGACCGCTACCTGGCCGAGGCCGACCTTGCGGCCGGGTCCCGGCGGGTGTACCGGATCTCGCTGACCAGCTGGGCCTGGCCCCTGCTCGGCAAGCTGCCGCCCGCGGGCCGCGACCGGCGGCTGGCGAGCCCGCCCGTCGTGCCGCTGGCACTGCTCGATCGCCGGGATGCCGGAGGCAAGCTGGCCACCGCGCTCGCCCACAGGGCCGCGCACGCGCAGGTCCGCACGGTGAACCGGGAGCTGTCCGCGCTGCGCAGCGCCATCGGCTGGTGGCAGCGTCAGCGGTGGATCGGCGCCGACCCGACGGCGCTGCTGCCGCACCTCGCCGGCCGGCCCGCGGCGCTCGCACCGCTCACAGGAACGCAGCGGGCGGCGCTGTTCCAGGCCCCGGCCGGCCTGCGCGAACACGCGCTGTGGCACCTGCTGCAGGACACTGCCGCGCCGGCCGATGCGCTCCTCGATCTCAACGTCGGCGACGTCGACGTAGCCGGCCGCCGGGTGCGGCTCTCCCCCGGCAGCAGCCTGGAGTTCGGCGCCGAGACCGCCGACCTGCTCGGCTGGCTGCTCGCCGGGCGGCTGGCCGGACCGATTTTCCTGACCGACCGGCGGGCGCCCGCCGGCCCGGCAGCAGCCGACATCTGCCCGCTGACCGGCCGCGGCCGGATGTCCTACCGGCGCGCGGCGGAGATCTTCACTTGGTGGTCCCGCCCGCTCGACCCCGCGGGTCACGGCTGGACCCTGCACCAGCTCCGCCCGCCGAGCCGGATGCTGCTCGCCGGCCGGACCGACGAGGGCGTCAGCCCCGGAGCCCGGTCAGCAGCAGGCCGCAGAGCGCGTCGATGACTTGCTGGTCGGAGTACCCGCCGCCGCCGGCCCGCAGCAGCGCATAGCCGAGCCCGGACAGCATCGCGCCCATCGCCGCCGCGATCAGCTCCGGGTCACCCGGCAGGTCCTGGCCTCTATCGCGCAGGTATTCCAGATGCTCGCGCAGCACCCGCGTCCCATCGGCCAGGTTCTGCCAGGCGTGGCCGGGACCGTTCCCGCCGACAACGGCGGACTCGTGCAGCGCGACCATGACAGGCAGGTTGTCCCGCATGGTTTCCCAGGTCGCGGCCACGTGCGCGCGCAACTGCTCGGCATCGGTGAGGTCGTGGTCGGCCGGGTGCTGACCGGCGAGCCTGTCTCCGGCCTGCCGGTACATGTCCGCCTCCAGCGCCCGGAGCAGCTCCTCCTTGCTGCCGAAGTGCTCGTAGAACGAACCCGTGGCCCGGCCAGCGGCCAGGGTGATATCCGTGATCTTGGTGTTCAGATAGCCGCGCTCGACGAACTGCTCCCTCGCCGCTTCCTTGAGGGCGGCCAGGGTGCTGGCCGACCGCTCCTTCCGCACGCCCACGCCCGGTCCTCTCGGCTTGACGGAACTCCTGCCGCCCATGATACTGAACCTACATTCGCCGAATTTTGATTCAGCGAAACTATATTCAGGGAGTCATCATGCGCACTGTCATAGCGGGCGGCGGCATTGCCGGATCGGCCAGCGCGGTCGCGCTCGCGCGCTGCGGCCACGATGTGACCGTCTACGAGGCCCATGAGGACCCGGCCGGCCCGGTCGGCTCGTTCCTCAGCCTGGCCGCGAACGGACTTCGCGGTCTCGCTGTGCTCGGCTGCCTGCCTGCCGTGCAGCAGGCGGGCATCGCCCTCGAGCGCCAGCGGATGTGGTCGGGCCGCGGAAAGCTCCTCGGCGACGTGCCGCGCGGGCGGCGCGGTAACGACCCACTGCTGAGCGTGACGCTGATGCGCGCCGACCTGGTCACCGTGCTGCGCGCCACGGCTGTGCAGGAAGGCGCGCGGTTCGTGACCGGAAGCCGCCTGTCGGCTGCGGACCTCCGCGACATCGCCGCGTCCGGTGCCGATGTCGTCGTCGGTGCCGACGGCATCTGGTCGGCGGCCCGGACGGCGATCGATCCGGACGCGCGACAGCCGGCCTACGCCGGCCTGTACAGCGTCTCAGGCACCTCGGCGGGCCTGGATCTCGAGACCGGATCCTGGAACTTCATCTTCGCCCGCCACGGCGCCTTCATCTGGCTGCAGGCGGCCGATCAAACGACCTGGTGGTCGGCCCAGGTCTCCGGCCCGGCACCGGCCGACCCGTCCGTGATCGGACCCGAGGTCCTGGGCGGCCGGTTCCGCAGCGAGCCGACCGCAGTCCGCATTCTCGCCGCAACCCGGGCCCGGCACGGCGCGACGCTGCATCACGTGCTTGCCCCGGTGCGCCGCCGGCACGACGACCGCATCGCGCTCATCGGAGACTCCGCTCACCCGGTTGGCGCCGGACAGGGCGCCTCGATGGCGATCGAGGACGCCATCGCGCTCGCACAGCAACTGCAGCGCGGCGGCAGCGTGCCCGCCGCCCTGGCCCGGTTCGACCATGTGCGCAAGGCGCGGGTCGGCAAGATGGCGAAGTCCGCGGCGGCGAACCGCGACGCCAAGACCGCCGGCCCCGCCGCCGCCCGGCTCCGCGAGATGATCATGCCGCTGGCCTTCAACCGCGTGTACGAGCGAGCTACCGGCTGGCTTTACGACTACGACCCGGGCGAGCTGACCGAGTCTGCCGCTCCGATGCGGACCTGAATCGCCCCCTACAGCCCCGAGTCAGCGGCCAGATCGAAGGCCGTGAACGGCGTACTGCCGACTTCCCCCACCGTGATCTGGGCGCCGGCCGGCGCCTCCTGGCGGATTGCGCCCTCGAATTCCTCGGCCTGGTCGGCGTTGTTGGCCCCGACCACAAGGAATCGCCAGCGCCGAACCACCGAATAGCCCTCGCCCGCCAGGCGAGCGGCGAACTCGACCGAGTCGCGGTGCGTCGGGAGCTGCACCCGCACCTCGTAGAGTGCGTGCCCAGCGGCCAGTGACTCGCTGGTCTCCTCGGCGTCCACCCGCTCCCGCTCGGCCCGGATGCCCGCCTCGTCGGCGGGCAGCGGGACGTCGGCAGGCTCCCACTCCTCGGCCACCGGGTGCCAGCGGTCGACGGTGAAGTCCGCCGTCATCCGATGGCCTGCCAGCAGGTCGCTGACGGCCTGCTGCGCGGCGGCGGCCGCATCCTGGGTGTGGGTGTACAGGAACAGATCGCTGGCACCGTCCGTGCCGACCGCGACGCGGCCGCCCAGCCGCGCGTGCACCTCGTCCTCGACCTGGTGCGCGCTGAGCGCGCGCAGGGCCTGGTGCGCCTGCCCGGCCTCCCGCAGGTGGGCCGTGAGCCGCCAGTCGTTGCTGTCTGTCGCCGTCTCGCTTGTCACGTGCGTGACTTTACTCCCCGTGCGAATGCGACCTGGCTCTGGCCGCGGGCGCAGATCTTATGACACAGTGCCCGCATGACGACGGCAGTCACCAGGTATGGCACGGTCAGCGGCGAGACCATCGACGGCGTCGCGCGGTTCCTCGGGATCCCGTACGCGGCCAGCCCGACCGGGCCGCTGCGGTTCCGGCCGCCGGAACCGCCGCCGGCGTGGGAAGGCGTGCGCGAGTGCCGCGCGTTCGGCCCGACGCCGCCCAAGCCCGACTACGAGGTGCCCTTCGACCAGCTGCTGCCCGAGCCGAACGTTCCCGGCGCTGACTGGCTGAACCTGAACGTGTGGACGCGGGACCTGGCGGGCTCGGCGCCGGTGATGGTCTTTATCCACGGCGGCGCGTTCGCCAACGGCAACTCGGCTGTGCCGATCTACGACGGCCACTCGTTCGCCCGCGACGGCGTGGTGCTGGTCACCATCAACTACCGGCTGGGGGTCGACGGCTTCGCCCTGCTGCCCGACGCGCCGCCCAACCGCGGGCTGCTCGACCAGGTGGCGGCCCTGGAATGGGTGCGCGACAACATCGCCGCGTTCGGCGGTGACCCGGAGAACGTCACTATCTTCGGCGAGTCCGCCGGTGCCATGAGCGCCACCACGCTGCTGGGCATGCCGCGGGCGCGGGGGCTGTTTGCCCGGGTCATCGCGCAGAGCGGGGCGGCCCAGGTGGGCGCGGACCCGCAGGATGCGCGCATGGTCACCGGCGAGCTGAGCGCCGCGCTCGGGTTCGAGGCGACCGCGGCCAGCCTGGCCGGGACCGATGTGGACAAGCTCGTCGCCGGGCAGGCAGCGGTCCGCGATGCCCTGGCGGCGGGCCCGGACCCGGCCAGGTTCGGGCCAACTGTGGTAGTCACAGGGATGGCTTTCATCCCGGTCGTCGACGGCGACATCCTGCCGGTCCACCCGCTGGCGGCGCTGGCTGGCGGCTCCGGCGCCGATGTGCCGCTGCTCGCGGGCACCAACACCGAGGAGTTCCGGCTCTTCCTGGTGCCGACGGGGCTGGCCGCCGCGATCACACCCGAGGTGCTGCCCGCGGTTGCGGGCGGGCTCGGCGTGGATCCGGCCGTCGTCGAGCTGTACCGGGCCAACCGGCCGGGCGCCAGCCCCGGCGACGTGCTGTGCGCGCTCATCACCGACCGCTTCTTCCGGGTGCCGACGTTCGCCGCCGCCGAGGCCAGGCTGGCCGCCGGCGGGCCCGCGCCGACCTACCTGTACGAGTTCGGCTGGCGGAGCCCGGTGCTCGCTCTCGGCGCGGCGCATGCGGTCGAGATTCCTTTCGTCTTCGACAACCTGGCCGCGCCCGACGTGGCCAGGCTACTCGGATCGCAGGCGCCCGCGGCGCTGGCGGCTGCCATGCACGCGACCTGGATCAGGTTCGCCGCAACGGGCGACCCCGGCTGGCAGCCGTTCGATGCCAGCTACCCGGTGATGACCTGGGACGGCGAGCGTGCCGAGGTCGTGGCCGACCCGCGCGGCGATGAGCGCAGAAGCTGGAGCTCGGCCGGGCCGAGCTAAAGCGCGGCCCGCGCCTCGGTGCGCCGCATATGAGACTGGGTCCGGGCCACATGAGAAGCGGGCTTAGGCAACACTAGAAGCATGGAACTGATCCCGCGCGAGTACATCGCCATGCCGGGCGGCAGCCTCAAGCGGGTCTACAGCGTGCAGACGGCGGACGGCGGCATCGCGCTCGGCGACCACACCACCTGGCTGGCCAGCCGGGCGGCCCGGTGCTCCTGCGGCAGCGTCTGCCGGGGCTCGGGCCGGACCTGCGGCAGCCCCGAGTGCATCGCAAAGCTGCGGCATTTACCTACTAAATCCGGTATAAGCGGCTAATCCCGGCGCTCTTGGCCTGCTCGCCGGCCTCGGCCAGGCGGCCACGCCACCGCCCGACTCGCCACGGCTATCGACCCGGTCAATCCGGGCGCTCTCAACGAGCTTGGGCGGGTATGTCTGCGTGCGGGCGATCCGGCCGACGCGGCCGGTTACTTCCTCAGCGCGGTCCGGTCGGTGCCCGGAATCCGGGTCTTGGGCAGAACGCCGAGGTCACGCTCACCATGATCGCGTTATCAGCCGCGGGCCGGGCTGTCGTGCTGGCTGTGCTCGCCGCCTGCGCAGCCGTGTTCGCGGCGGCCGGCCGCGCGTGGCCCGGATGCTGCGCAGGCTGCCGCCTACGGCCAGGCGCCAGCTTGCGCGCCTGCTCTGGACTCACCGTCAGCAGGTGGCCCTCGGCGCGCTCGCCGCAGCTGCTTCCCGTGAACATGCGAGCCCCCAGATCAGGCCGCACACTCCCGGCAGACTGGCTGGCCACCGCGGTTGTCAGCAAGCTGGCTGCGGTGGTGCACGAGGAAGCAGCTCGAGCAGGTGAATTCATCCGCCTGTCGCGGTATCACCCGGAACGAGAGCTCCTCGTTCGACAGGTCAGCCCCGGGCAGCTCAAGCGACTCGGCAATGTCATCAGGATCGATGTCAATCGCCGTCGAGGACTTGTCCATCCGCCTAGCCTGCAGTTCCTGCAGGCTGTCCTCGGTAACGTCGTCGTCTGTCTTCCTCGGGCTGTCGTAATCGGTAGCCATCTCGGCTCTAACCCCTCCATCTTTACTAACCTCGTCCGCGCGCTTGTAACGCTCGGGAGCGCTCGGTTGTGCCCGAATCCGGCGGGGAATTCTGCCACGTCCGGGGACGCCGCACACCTACCAGGCCGCAGCTTGTCCGGCGTGTCGGCGCGTCACTCCCTGGATTTAGCGTCTTACCGGGGCATTCTTGCCATGCCCGAAGCGCTCAGTCCCCCGCTCGCCGACCTACCACGAAGTAACTTAGCCGATTGTGCTCACTGGCCCGGACAAAAGTGCGTATGGTACGAACCGCACATCCGGTGCCACAGTGCACTTCCCCGTCCGGAGCCCGGCCATGCCACACCAAGCGCCGCTGCAACCCGGCGACCCCAGGCGGGTCGGCCGGTACCGGCTGGCCGGCCGGATAACGGGAATCCCGGCGGACGGGCCAGTCTTCCTGGGCTCCGGGCCCGACGGCTCCGAGGTCACGATCTCGGTCCTGCGCGGGGACTGGGCCGGGGATGGCGCGGGACGCGACCGGTTCGCCGCCGAAGCCGCCGTGGCCAAGCGCGTCCCGCCGTTCTGCGCCGCCAGGATCCTCGATGCGGGCCTGGAGGGCAGCGATGCCTACCTGGTCAGCGAGTACGTGCCCGGCGAGTCGCTGCTCGAGGTCGTCTCGGCCGAAGGGCTGCTGGGCCAGGCGCAGCTCGGGCCGCTCGCCATCGGCATGGCCACCGGACTCGCATCCGTTCACCAAGCGGGTCTCGTGCACGGCAACTTCGGACCCGAGTACGTCGTCATGACGGCCTCGGGCCCGCGCGTCGTCGAGTTCGGCATCACCCCGCCGTACGGCACGGCAACCCCGGCCGCGGACATGCTTGCCTGGGCCCAGACCGTGGTGTTCGCCGCGGCTGGCCGGCCCGCGACCGCGCTCGCCGACCTGGACGTCCTGCCGGGTTACCTGCGGGGCCTGGTCCTCGACTGTCTCAGCCCGGATCCGGCCGCGCGGCCCGCGGCCCGGGCCGCGGTACTGGCCCTGATCGGCGACGACGACATACCGGCAGGCGTGCTCGCCGAGGGCTCGCGCCGGGCCGTG
>JASHOV010000454.1 GCA_030038495.1 Streptosporangiaceae bacterium | reverse complement strand
GTCCCCTGGAGGTTATAGCGCTCCAGTTTGTAGTGCACCGGCCCCTGCTGCACTGCGACCAGGTTGAGGCCGTCGGGCCGGGTGAACCCGGTCACGGCGACGCCCGCCGGCAGCGACAGCTGCGTGATCGTTCCCGATGGCAGGGACAGCAGGGCGTAGCTGGCGGTCGATCCGCTGCTGGTCTCGTACAGCGCGGTGTCGGCATTGCCCGACCAGGCCAGGAGGGTCGTGCCGACGGCAGCGGGCCAGGCGGCGATGTCGTAACGCCCGCCCTCGGGATCGACGAGGAACGTCGTGACCGAGCCCCCCGCGCCGGAGAACTCGGCCAGCGTCCAGCCCGCGCCGACCAGCTGCCACGGCACCTTGGACCGCTGGCCGACTCGCCCGCTGCCGAGCATCTGCACCGGCGCCGGGCCCTTGGCATGAGCGCCGGTCGACGAGCCGGAAGCGGCCGGAGTTTCGTGGCCCCGGCCGAACAGCAGGTAGGCCGCCGCGCTGACGACGACAAGCGCGACAGCGGTCAGCCCGGCGATGAGCGCCTTCCTGTCGCCGCCAGTCCCGGTCCGCCGTGGTCGGCCGGGCGCGGCCGGGCCGTCGGGATCTGCCTGCGGGAACAGGTCGGCGATATCGGGCTCGGGCCGGATCTGCCCGGCCGCGGACCGCCCAGGCTCAAAGAACTCGGCAGTAGCGAAACGGCCGGCCTCGTCGGCGGCGGAAACCGGTCCGGCCGGTGCGCGTGGGCTGGCCTCGACTCCGCCCGCCCGGCCGGCAGGCCTGGAGCTGCCGGATCCGGCCACGGTGGCGTCGGGATCGGCGGGCGGATCCTCGATGGCGGGTGCCTGGCGCGGCACGCGGGGCTGCCGGTACATGTTCGGCCAGGTGCCGCTGTCGACAGCGGGTGCCGAGGCCGGAGCCAGCCCGGACTGTGCGCGCCTGCGCTCGAACGCCTCCTTAGCGGCGTCCAGCACCCAGCCTTCGGCGTCGCGAAAGCCGGAGACCTCGAACCATTGCTGGTAGGCGCGGGCGTAGGCCTCGCGGATCGCATGGTCGGCTTGCGGATCACCATCGGCAAGCGCGTGCATCCGGCTGGTGACGCTCGCCACTGTCCTGGCGTAGAAGGCGTCGAACGTCTCCGACTCGCGCATCTGCCTCTCCTGCTAGAAAACTGCACGCCACCGGGTCAGCGTCGAGACAAGGTCCGAGCGTTACACAGCCGATGAATACGCCAGTACCGGCTAGCACAGGTTAGCCGGACCAGTCCAGTCGCTCCAGTCCCGTCGGCACGGGGGCACGGTCAGCCGACCGCCGCCGCCGCCTCGGCGAGGCCGATCGCGATGTCGATGATCATGTCTTCCTGCCCGCCGACGTATCCGGCCTCGCCGACCTTCTGCAGGATCTGGTGGGTGGGCACCCCGTACCGCTGGGAGGCCCGCTCGGCGTGCAGCAGGAAGCTGCCGTAGACGCCTGCGTGTCCCTGGATGACGGCGGAGCGGTCGGCGAAGGGGAGCCGGGCGAGGGTGGGCTTGAGTACCTCGTCGGCGGCTGCCAGCACGCCGGAGACGTCGATGCCGGTGCTGATTCCGAGCTTGTCGAAGGTGGCGGCCAGCACCTCGGTTGGGGCGTTGCCCGCCCCGGCGCCGAGCGCGCACAGCGCCCCGTCGACCTGGCGGGCGCCGCCCTGGACAGCCAGGACGCTGTTGGCCACGCCGAGCGACAGGTTCTGGTGGCCGTGGAACCCGACCTGGGCGTCGGCTCCGATCTCGTGCACCAGCGCGGCGACCCTGGCCTGGGCGTCGGCGAGGATCAGCGCGCCGGCCGAGTCCACGACGTATACGCACTGGGCGCCGGCGTCGACCATGATCCGGGCCTGGCGGGCCAGTTCGGCCGGGCCGATGCGGTGCGCGAGCATGAGAAAACCCACAGTCTCCATGCCCAGGTCGCGGGCGGCGCCGAAGTGCTGCACCGACACGTCCGCCTCGGTGCAGTGGGTGGCGATGCGGGCCACCGACGCGCCGACGTCGCGGGCGTGCGCCAGGTCGTCGATGGTGCCCACGCCGGGCAGCAACAGCACCGCGATCTTCGCCCGGGTGGCCTCGTCCACCGCGGCCGCGATGAGGTCGAACTCGGCCTGCCGGGAGAATCCGTAATTGAACGAGGACCCGCCCAGGCCGTCGCCGTGCGACACCTCGATGACCTCGACGTTGCTGGCGTCCAGGGCGTGGACCACGCCGCGAACCTGCTCCTCGGTGAACTGGTGCGCGACCGCGTGCGACCCGTCCCGCAGGGTGGAGTCGGTCAGCCGGACGGACAGGCTGTCGCTGCCCGGGATGGGGGCGCTGGCCTGATCCGGCCCGGTCATGCCCCGGTCCCTTGTGATACTGCCCCGGCCAGGTGGCCCGCCAGCAGCTCGCCGACCCGGGCGGCCGCGGCGGTCATGATGTCCAGGTTTCCGGCGTAGTCGGGCAGGTAGTCGCCCCGGCCGCGGACCTCCAGGAATACCCCGACCCTGGCCATCCCCTGCCAGCGCGGGTCTGGCGGGTCGTACTGCGGCTCGGCGCGCAGCGCGTAGCCCGGCACGTACCGGCGCACGGTCTCGGCCATCGCGTGAATGCTTTCTGTGACCCGGTCCTGCACCTGTCCTGGCTCGGCCGCCTCGGCCGGGATCGCGCAGAACACCGTGTTCCGCATGATCATCGGCGGCTCCACCGGGTTCAGCAGGATGATCGCCTTGCCGCGCCCGGCCCCGCCGATCGCCGCCAGCGCCGTCGCGGTGGTCTGCGTGAACTCGTCGATGTTGGCCCTGGTGCCCGGCCCCGCCGACCGGGACGCGACCGAGGAGACGATCTCCGCATACGGCACCTCCACCACCGCGCTCACCGCGGCCACGATCGGCACCGTCGCCTGCCCGCCGCAAGTGATCATGTTCAGGTTGGGCGCGTCCAGGTTCAGATCCAGGTTCACCGGCGGGCACACGTACGGCCCGACCGCGGCCGGCGTCAGGTCGATCGCGCGGATCCCGGCCTCGGCGTACCGCGGCGCATGCGCCGCGTGAGCCCCCGCGCTCGTCGCCTCGAACACGATGTCCGGCAGGTCATCGCGGGCCAGCAGCCAGTCCACCCCTTCCGCGCTCGCCGCCACCCCGCTGCGGCGGGCCCGCGCCAGGCCGTCGGAGTCAGGATCCACCCCGACCATGTACCGCAGCGCCACCGGCCCGCTATCGCGCTGCAGCTTGGCCATCAGGTCTGTGCCGATGTTCCCGGAGCCGACGATCGCGGCCGTGATTTCTGTCATCAGTCGAACACCGTCATCAGTCGAACACCGCCGTCACGCTCCCGAGCCCGTCGATGGTGACCGTCACCGCGTCACCGGCGGCGACCGGTACCGCGGCGGTGATCGAGCCGGTCAGCACGATGCTGCCCGCCGCCAGCTCGGCGCCGCGCGCGGTCAGCGTGTTGGCCAGCCAGGTAGCGGCATGCCACGGCGAGCCGAGCACTGCGGCGCCGGCGCCGGTCCCGACGATCCTGCCGTTCCGCCGGAACACGCAGCCGGCCAGCGACAGGTCCCGCCCCCCGGGCCGCACCGGCGACTGACCGAGGACGAGCCCGCCGCTTGAGGCGTTGTCGGCGACGGTGTCGACCAGCCCGATCTTCCAGTCGGTGATGCGGCTGTCGATGATCTCGATGGCGGGCAGCGCGTAGGCCGTCGCGCTCATCACATCGGCGACCGACAGGCCAGGGCCGTGCAGATCCCGGTCCAGGACCAGGGCGATCTCCGGCTCGGCCCGCGGCTGCCGGAACCCCGCCACGGCGATCGGAGCGTCGGCCGGGTGCAGCATGTCAGATAGCAGGTGACCGAAGTCCGGCTCGTAGACCCCCATCTGCTGCTGCATCGCCGCGGACGTCAGGCCGACCTTGAATCCGATGACGGCCGCGCCGGCCTCGATCCTGCGGCGGATCTGGATCTGCTGGATCGCGTACGCATCATCGACGGTGATCCCGTCGTAGGTACTGGTCAGCGGCGGCAGCGTGGGCTGCCCGGCGCGGTAAGCGCCCGCGAGCCCGGCTGCGATTGATTCGAGGTCAGCCACAGTGCCATCCTTGCCGTCCAACTAGAACGCGTTCTAGTAATAGTAACCGAGCGGCCCACCTTCGGCCCGCCGCCCCGGACGGTGGCAAGGAGACGCCAAGATCCTTATCCGATTGCGTGCCTTAACCGATATAAGCGATAGATCGGGAACGAGCCGCGCGGGCGCCTCCGAGCGAGAATGCCAAGCCAGGCCCTCGCCGGCGGGATGTGCCGGGCCCGGGCGGAAACTCGGATGACGCGAGGAGACCAGGCAGGGGACAATACGGGCATGCTCCATCGCGACCCGGCCCAGGGCCTGGATCCGGCCCAGGGCCTCGATCCGGCCCAGGGCCTCGATCCGGCCCCGGTGCTCGATGCCCTTGCCTGTCACCCGACCCTGCGGGTGTTCGTCCATGACGGCCGCGTACCGGCGCTGCCCGCCAGGATGGGCAAGCGGCACGTCCTGCTTAATGAGGTCGCGCTCGCGTTCGAGCCGGGGATCCGGTACCCCGAGCCGCAGGTCGATGACTTCCTCCGCCGCATCCACCCCGATCACGCGGCGCTGCGCAGATACCTGGTCGACGCCGAGTTTCTGGAGCGCGCGGACGGGATGTACTGGCGGATCGGCGGCAGTGAGATCTAGGCTCCCGGCGGTGGTTACGCGGGGTCGGCCGCCCGGCCGGCCACCGCGGCCAGGCGGCTGACCGCCGCGTCGATCCGCTCGTCGGTCGCGGTCAGCGCGACGCGGACGTGGCGGACGCCGGTCGGTCCGTAGAAGTCGCCGGGGGCGGCCAGGATGCCCAGCTCGGCCAGCCGGCCTACAGAGCCCCAGCAGTCCAGGTCCGGGTGCGCTGCCCACAGGTACAGGCCCGCCTCCGAGTCATGGACGACCCAGCCCGCCGTCTCGAGGGCAGGCCGCAGCCGGGCGCGGCGGGCGGCGTAACGCGCTCGCTGCTCCTGCGCGTGCGCGTCGTCGGACAGCGCGGCCGCCATCGCCGCCTGGACGGGCGCCGGGACCATCATTCCCGCATGCTTACGCACTTCGAGCAGTTCGGCCACCAGCGACGGATCCCCGGCCACGAAGCCCGCCCGGTAGCCGGCCAGATTGGAGCGCTTGGACAGCGAGTGCACCGCCAGCAGGCCGGCGTGCGAGCCGCCGCAGATGTCCGGGTGCAGCACAGAGAGTGGCGTCGCCTCCCAGCCCAGTTCGATGTAGCACTCGTCCGAGGCGACCACGGTGCCGCGTTCCCTGGCCCATCCGACCACCTTGCGCAGGTGCTCGGCGGGCAGGACCCTGCCCGTGGGGTTGGACGGCGAGTTCAGCCAGGCTAGCCGGACCCGCTCAGGCCCGAACGCGGTCAGGCCGTCGCTGGCCACCGGCCGGGCCCCGGCCAGGCGCGCGCCTGCGTCGTAGGTGGGGTAGGCAAGCTCGGGATAGCTGACGATGTCGCCTGGCCCGCAGCCGAGCAGGGTCGGCAGCCAGGCGATGAATTCCTTCGTCCCGATCACGGGCAGGATCGCGTAGGGCTCGATCGTGACCCCGTGGCGACGGCTCAGCCAGCCGGCGGCGGCGGCCCGGAGTGCCGCCGTTCCCGCCGTAGTGGGGTAGCCAGGGGAGTTGGCGGCCGCGGCGAGGGCGGCCTGCACGGCCGCGGGGACAGGGTCGACCGGGGTGCCGACCGACAGGTCGACGATGCCACCGGGATGCGCGCGGGCGGCCTGGGCCGCGGGGGCCAGCGTGTCCCACGGGTACGCCGGAAGCCGGGCAGCAAGCGTGCCGCCCGGCCGGACCACTACGGGCTGACCCGGCGCCACCGACTAGTGCTCGGCCGCCTGCGGCGGCAGCGCGGCCACGATCGGGTGATCAGAGTTGATCTTGCCGGTCTTAGAGGCACCGCCGGGTGAGCCAAGGTCGGCAAAGAACTCGACGTTGGCCTTGTAGTAGTCCTTGTACTGATCGGGCACGTCGTCCTCATAGAAGATGGCCTCGACCGGGCAAACGGGCTCGCAGGCGCCACAGTCCACGCACTCGTCAGGGTGGATGTAGAGCATCCGCTCGCCCTCGTAAATGCAGTCGACCGGGCACTCCTCGATGCATGCCTTGTCGAGCACATCGACGCAAGGCTGCGTGATGATGTACGTCACGTCCGAGCTCTCCTCTTCGCGTCCGCGCCCCTGCTGCACTCAGCGCCCCGGCTGCACCCAGCCGCTCGCTGACCCATGCGTCGCGGTATAGCACCAGTATCGGGTCCCCGCCGGACCGCGGCGCAAGCAACTGTCCCCGGGGTTCGCAGGTTATCAGCCGAAGACGACCACATCGGGGGCAGCCGGCGTCCGCGTCTTCGCGGGCTCGCGCTGCCACCTTCCGGTGCCATGCCCGCGAAGCCATTCATACCCGCTATACCGGACATTTCCGATGCCGTAGACGCTGGCATGCGAGATGAGCCAGGAGGCCACGGCCCAGCCCTCGCGCGGCCGGCGGACCTGGACGGCGACTGCGGGATCGCCGGCCCGGCTGGTGGGCAGCCGGCCGAACGTAATCGTCAGCTCCCTGGTCGCGGAGGAGAGCTGGGCCTTGCCGGCCGGGCTGGAGTAGTAGCACCACAGGGCATGCGGCGAGGTGCCCGCGAACGCGCTGGCCATAATGGCGCCGACGCCGGCGTACTGGTCATAGGCGTATCCGTCGGCGCTGCGCTGAACCGCCTGAGCAGCCTCGTATACCTGCATGTGCTGGTAGCCGGGCACCGCCGCCAGCGCGGCGAAGAACCGCGTGGAGGCATAGACCGGGTCCTCTATCTGCCTGGGCGTCCCCCAGCCCTCCGACGGCCGCTGCTGGAACACTCCGACCGAGTCGCGGTCGCCGTAGTTCAGGTTGGCCAGCTTGGATTCCTGCAGCGCGGCGGCGTAGGCGATCGTCACCGCCCGGACCGGCATGTCCCGGCGGGCAGCGACGCCGGCGATCGTCGCGGCGATGCCCGCCTGGCTCACGCTCAGCTGCAGGTCCTGGCGGCCGTCGGCGACCACGCAGGCGGTCGGCTCCGATACCAGCGGCACGTGCTTGGTCGTCAGCAGCAGGGCGACGCCGACAACGGCAAGCACGACGACAACGGCCGCCGCCGCGCGCGCTCGCCGGGAAGAGCGGACCGGCTGCGGGCTGTTCGGCACGCATTAGAAGCTACCTGCTCGGCTCGGCACTAGGCTGCGGCGACATGAAAGCCACGCCAGAAGCCGCCTCCCAATCACCACCGGCTCCGTCGGCTGCCCCGGCTACGCCCGCGCCAACCGCGCCCCTGTCGCCCGCGCCTCGGCCGGCTGCCCCGGCTACCCGGCCGGGCCAGAGTGGCCTGGGTGGCGCCGGATTCCGGCGAGGTCGTCGTGGACGAGCGGGCGAAGCGCGCGATCCTGCTGGCGTTCCGCCCACGACAAGGCCGCGCTCAACGAGATTCTCCGCGACCACGGCGTGAGCACGTAATGGGCCGGGAACGAGGCGCGCGGCGGGGAATCCCGCGGCCTGACCGGGCCAAGAGCCAGCTACCTTAGCGACCATGAGCCTGCACTCCGAGCCCCGAAGGCGACTGCGCCGTCAGGGTCCCGCCACGCTGCGGGGCAAGTACATTCCGAAGACCACTACCGACCAGCGGCTGCTGGACTGGCGCGGGCCCAGCGATTGGGTGCACACCGATCCGTGGCGGGTGCTGCGCATCCAGGCCGAGTTCGTGGAGGGTTTCGGGCTGCTCGCCGAGCTCGGCCAGGCCGTCGCGGTGTTTGGCTCGGCCAGGTCGCTGGCGGGCAGCCGGGAGTATGAGCGCGCCGAGCAGATCGGGGCTGGCCTGGCCAAAGCCGGCTACGCGGTGATCACCGGCGGTGGCCCCGGCGTCATGGAAGCCGCCAACAAGGGCGCCGCCAGCGCGGGCGGGGTGTCCGTCGGACTGGGCATTGAGCTGCCGATGGAGCAGGGCCTCAACGAGTACGTCGAGATAGGCCTGGAGTTCCGGTATTTCTTCGTCCGCAAGACGATGTTCGTCAAGTATGCGCAGGCCTTCGTGGTGCTGCCGGGCGGCTTTGGCACCCTGGACGAGCTGTTCGAGGCCGTCACGCTCGTGCAGACCGGCAAGATCACGAAGTTCCCTATCGTCCTGGTCGGCAGTGCCTACTGGAACGGCCTGCGGACCTGGATCAGCGACACGATCCTGGCGGAGGGGAAGGTTTCCGCCGGTGACCCCGACCTGATCAAGGTAATCGACGATCCCGACGAGGTCGTGCAGGTGATCTGCGACGCCCACAGCCAGAATCCGGTCAAGCGCAGCTCTACCGACATGACCTGAGCGGAACGGCTCCGGTTTTCTCGCATACCGCCGGACGTGGCACCATGCATGTGTGTCCGTTGCCATCTTGCTCGTCGCCGTCGTGCTGCTCGGCGCGATCGTCGTCGTGGCCATGGGCAGGGGCGGCGAGCTGAGCCGGGAAACCAGCGACGAGCCGGCAGCCGCTGACTTCGCGTCCTGGGCGGACGTGGCAAGCTACCGGCCGCCGGCCGCGCTGCTCGGCTACCACGCCGGCGCTACCGAGCGCGCCCTGCAGCTCATCAGCCGGTCCATTGCCGAGCGGGACGCCGAGATCGCCTGGCTGCGTGGCCGCCTGCGCGACCTCCAGCCGGAGGGGGCGCGGGATCACGGGCAGCTGCTCAATCCCGTCGGCCCAGCCAGCAGCACCGGTCCGGCCAGCGCCCCGCGCACCAGTCCGGCCAGCGCCCCGCGCACCGGTCCGGGCAGCGCCCCGCGCACCGGTCCGGCCAGCGCCCCGCGCACAGCCGAGGAGCCGCTGCCGCGGCCGGCCCAGGTGGGCCAGGGGACCGCACCCCGGTCGGTCGACGACGCATGACCGACGGGCTGCCGATACCCGGTCCCGACGGGCTGCTCCGCTGTCCGTGGGGCCTGAGCAGCGCGGATTACGTCGACTATCACGACCGAGAGTGGGGCAGGCCGGTCCGCGACGACAACGGCCTGTTCGAGCGGCTGTGCCTGGAAGCTTTCCAGTCTGGGCTGTCGTGGCTGACGATCCTGCGCAAGCGAGATAACTTCAGGGCCGCGTTCTCCGGGTTCGACATCGAGGCCGTGGCGGCCTTCGGGTCCGCGGACGTGGGTCGGCTGCTGGCCGACGCGGGCATCGTGCGCAACCGCGCCAAGATCGAGGCCGCGATCGGCAACGCCAGGGCGGCCGCCGTGCTGCCCGGCGGATTGGCCGAGCTGATGTGGAAGCATGCGGAAGGTTCCAAGCCGGCCCCGGTGCGGCTTTCCGACATTCCGTCGTCCACAGCGGCCTCGAAGGCCCTGGCGAAGGAGCTCCGCGCTGGCGGCTTCACCTTCACCGGGCCGGTGACCGTCTATGCGGCCATGCAGGCGTGCGGACTGGTTAACGACCATCTAGCGGATTGCTGGTGCCGGGAGGGCTGATCAGCACGCCCGGCCATGAAAAGCGCCCGTGCCGGGTCCGTATTGCTGGACCCGGCACGGGCCTTTCTTACGCCTAGCTGCTAGAGGCGGACGCCGAAGTCCAGCGCGAACATCTCCTCGTTGGCGATGTAGCCGCCCGTCAGCAGGTTGAGCCGCTCGATGCGGAGCCGGCGGCCGATCCCCTTGGCGGTGTAGACGGCCAGCACCATCGGGTGGGTGTAGCTGGTGTCGCCGCCGTTCAGGAACGGGGTGTACCCGATGTGCGCGTGCGCGAGGTCAGCGACCCAGAAGGTACCGGGGCCGTCGCCGCACCATTGCAGGCTGACGTTCTCGTTGTTGACGTCCGGCCGCTGGACGCCGACGCACAGGCCGGTCTCGTTGCCGTACGGCGAGAAGTCGCTCTCGTAGACAGGGAAGTTGCCGTCGTAGGTGCTCGACGTCCCGTAAGTGTTGCAGATGTACGGCGAGAGCTGACCCTCGGTGCACAGCTGGGCGACGGTGGCCACGTAGCCGCCGGTGAAGTCCTCGTTCGGGCTGCTGTCGGTCGCGTACTTGAGGTTGATGGTCTGGCCAACCTTCCAGCCGGAGCCGCCGTTGTCACCGGGCACGTTCGCGCTCTGGATCTGGTTGGGGCCGAAGGCCAGGCTGTACAGGTTGAAGCAGTTGTCGCCGCAGGCCGGCGTCGCATCGGGTTCGGTGCGAATGCTTGCCTGGGCGGCAGTCGAGGCGCCGAGCACGAGCAGCGCGCCCGCTGCACTCAGCGCGATGAAGACCTTGCGCATTTCACTCCTTGGTTCGGGCCAGGGACTGCTCCCTGGCTTCCTGCTGTCCGCGGGGAGTTCGCGCGCGGCTGCTGAAAGGGCGCAGTCACGCATGAATGAGCATCCATTTGTAAAGCGCATGACAGTGGAGCAGGACTTCTCCGTCTCCCCTCGATTAACTATTACGGAAAAGCTCGTCTCTCTTCTTCACAAGGTCAGACGCCCGCCCCTATGCAGCGGTTTACAAGTCAAGGACAATTAATTGCCTCGGGTGGCAGGGAAGAAGATTTAACAACCATCAAAGACAGGTACTCTACTGATTGGTCCTGTCCGCTCTGACCAGGGCCTACACCACGAATAAATCAGTTTTCCTGTGCTTACCGCTTCACGGCGCGCCTGCGGCCTGTTTTAGCCTGCCGGCGCCATTAGCCCGGCAGTTCACCATCGAGTCGCGATCCGCTTCCGCATCGCAGTGACCGCGCGTGAAGCGACGGTTTATGTCAGACTGAACCTTTCAGAGCGTGACTGTCAGCTCCGGCCGCACCGTAATGGAGGATCCTGTGCCCGACTATCTGCCTGCGGGCATTGATCCGAGGGCCCTCGCCTGGCGGCCTCCGAGTGAGCTAGGCGTCGACACGCCCGCCGGCCGGGCAGGCCGGGACCGGCCCGACGGCGATATCGAAGTGGCCGTCGCACCCCGCACGGGCGGCGGCAACTGGGTGCTCCTGCGGGTGGCCGGGGATCCGGCCGGGCGCGTTCTCGTCTACGACGACCATGAGTGGGAGTGCTTCCTGGACGGCGCAAGGAAGGGCGAGTTCGGCCTGCCGGGCTGAAGCCAGGGCCCGCGATCGTCCATAACGACGCGGCCCGCGGATGTCCAGTACTGAATGGCCGAACAGGTAGCGTTCGGGGGCCGTCACTTGTCGTTTAACCTGCCGGGTTTGGCTTCTTCCTTGGGTTCTTGGCTGGTTTTCGTTTCTTGGGCCTGGTCTTGCCGACGGGCTGGCGGGGCGCTTTCGCCTTGTTCTTCGAGCCTTCGGGGCGGCCGGGACCGGCCCGGCCGGGTTTCGCGACGCTGGCGGGAGTTCCGACGGTTGCGCGGGCGTGCCGGAACCCGGCGCGCACCCGGCCGGGGGTCGCCACCAGAGGCTTGCCCGGGGCCGCCCGGTGCCGCTGCCAGGGCATCCGGGCATCAGCGGCCAGCGACCGGGCCAGGTACAGCTGGGCATGGCAGGCCACCAGCAGCCAGGTCCACCGGTCCGCGGACTGCGGGTCGCGCAGCAGCGGCCGCGTCCAGCCAAGCTGCTGCTTGAGGAACCGGAAGGCGTGCTCCAGGTCGAACCGGCGCAGGTAGCACTGCCACAGGCTCGCGACCTCGTCTTGCCCGGCGTCGGCGGCCGAGGCCCACAGCCACATCGGCTCTGCGAACCCGGCCGATGCCAGCCGGATGAGGGTGCCGGGGACGACGGGGAAGTGCGTCTTCTGCGGCCAGTCCTCCCAGCCGCCGCAGGCGCGGTGCAGCGCCTGGTGCACCCCGTTCCACGCCGCCACCGCGACCTGGCCGTGCCGGGTGCTGCCGCCCTGCCGGATGCCGGGACTGGCCCGGGTCCCGGGATCGGCGCACCGGACAGCCTCGCCGTGCCGGGGCGGCTGCCCCGCCGCCGGCCGGTCCCGCGGCGCCGGCTCGCGGTAGAACACCCGGTCCGACCGCACCCGCGCCACCAGCACCACCGGCAGGTCCGCGAGCAGGAAAGCCAGCCGGGTCACGTTGTAGCCGGCGTCCATCGCGACCACGATGGCCGGGTCGCCGGGCTTCCACCGCCCCGCGTCCCGCAGCCGCCCGGCGACCGCCCGCAGCTGCCCCGCGGTCACCTCCAGGTCATCATCATCGGGCCCGAGCCGGACCGCGTCCAGCACCAGCGTCCACGACGACGCACCCGGGCCCAGCGCCATCACCACCGAGTACGGCCACCCCGGCGTCACCTGCCCGGCG
Source organism: Streptosporangiaceae bacterium (assembly GCA_030038495.1). Classification (GTDB taxonomy): domain Bacteria; phylum Actinomycetota; class Actinomycetes; order Streptosporangiales; family Streptosporangiaceae; genus JAJYUU01. Next base: position 9,139 of record JASHOV010000454.1, on the reverse strand, counting down.
TTCCTGCCCCGCCCGTGCACATGACAAAACAGCCGCTCCGCGCTGGTCTCCGCCTCCGGCCGCAGCCAGCTGCTCACATCGACCCCGAGCCGGATCCGGCCGTCCGGCCAGGCCGGCAGCGGCAGCCCCGCCAGCGCAGCCCGCAGCCGCCCGGCATCGATCCGCCCGGCGTTCAGCCCGTCATACAACGCCCCGTGACCCCGCCCGAACTCCGGCACCAGCGACAGCCGCGCCAGATCCGTCACCCGCCCGCCCCCGCACAACACCGCGTCCGCCAGCCCGAACAGCGCATCCCGCCGCGCCGTCAGGCACCGGTACAGCTCAGAACGGAACCCCGCCAGCAGACCCCGCGCCCGGTCCGCCGTCCACCCGTCCTCGACTACCAGGCCACGCCACGCCATACTTAACGCCACGGCCACCGCCATCATCTTCACGTTCTGTGGAAGGAACCCAAAGATGATCACGCGGTGGCCGCTCGCCATCACGGCGACACGCCGCACAACAGCGAAGATCCACCCCAACAAGCACAGCAGGGTTAAACGACAAGTGTCAGGCCCCTAACTCTTCCCGCTAACCGGATAACTGCTCCGTATCGGCTGTCCGGCGCGGGCTTGCCGCGCGGACCGCCGGTTAGATCGTTAGATATCCGCTTTGCGCCGGGCCGGGCTCCGCGTCCGCGAGCATTCCGGCATGGCCCGCCGACGGTACAAAAGTCGCCACGCCCTCAATGCCGACGGAATCGAATAAGCCAACAGGACCCGTCAGGTACCCAGGGCTCTCCGTGATCATGGGGCGTCCGGCCGCCGCGGGCTCAGCAGATCTTGTGCACCCAGCCGTGCGGGTCGGGGAACTGGCCGAACTGGATGCCCAGCAGGTGCTCGCGCAGCCGTCTGGTGACCGGGCCGGGCGCGCCGTCCCCGATCGTCCAGTCGCCGCCGGTGCTCTTGACCGCGCCGACCGGGGTGATGACCGCGGCGGTGCCGCAGGCGAACACCTCGGTGATCTCGCCCGCCGCGCAGCCCTCGCGCCAGTCGGTCACCGAGATGGCGCCCTCGTCGGCCGGGATGCCGAGGTCGGCCGCGAGGGTCAGCAGCGAGTCCCTGGTCACGCCCTCCAGCAGCGATCCCGTCAGCGCCGGCGTCATGACCCGCGCCGAGCTGCCCGAGCCGTACACGAAGAACAGGTTCATGCCGCCCAGCTCCTCGACCCACTGACGCCTGGCGGAGTCGAGCCAGACGACCTGGTCGCAGCCGTGCTCGATGGCCTGCATCTGGCCGACAAAGCCGCCGGCGTAGTTGCCGCCCGTCTTGGCCGCGCCGGTGCCGCCGGGCGCGGCCCGGATGTAACCGTCGGCCAGCCAGACCGAAACCGGGTGCGGGCCGCCGTGGAAGTACGACCCGGCCGGCGAGGCGATAACGGCGAACAGATAGGACGGGGACGGCCGCCGCACGCCCAGCCCGACGTACGTCGCGATCATGAAGGGCCGGATGTACAGGCTGTGCCCGGGCTCGGCCGGGACCCAATCGCGATCCTGGGCGACAAGCAGCTCGATCGCACGGACGAACGCGTCCTCGGGCAGCTCGGGCATGGCCATCCGGCGGGCCGAGCCGACGAACCGGGCCGCGTTGGCGGCGGGCCGGAACGTCACGATCGGTCCGCCCGCCTGCCGGTATGCCTTGATGCCCTCGAAGATCTCCTGACCGTAGTGGAACACCTGGCAGGCCGGGTCCAGGCTGAACGGGCCGTACGGCCGCAGCTGGGCGTCGTGCCAGCCGTGTTCCGCCGTCCAGGCAGCCGTCACCATGTGATCGGTAAATACCTGACCAAACCCCGGCTCCACGAGCAGCTCTGCCCGCCGGGCGGCCGGCACGGGATCCCGCGAGGGATGGATAGCGAACGAGATGGCCTGACTCGCGCGTTCGGTCATCGGCAAACCTTCCTTGGCTTCCGGCCTCGGCGCCGTTGCCGTGGCCATCACTGCAAAGCTAGCTCGCCGTTCGCTCGGCGATGTCATCCCCTATCTCCGGCGTGGCCCGCGGCGACCACGCTCCCTGACGCTCGAGTAGGTCATCGGACACCGCCTGCTCGATCCTTGCCGCCTCGGCAGCCAGGCCGAGATGCTCGCACAGCATCGCGGCGGACAGGATCGCCGCGCTGGGGTCGGCCTTCTGCCTTCCGGCGATGTCGGGCGCGCTGCCGTGCACGGGCTCGAACGCGCTCGGCGCGCTGCGGGCCGGGTTGATGCTCGCGCTGGCCGCCAGCCCGATGCCGCCGGCCACCGCCGCGCCCAGCACGGTCAGGATGTCACCGAACATGTTGTCGGTCAGGATCACGTCAAACCGTTCCGGCTGGGTCAGCAGGTAGACCGCGGCCGCGTCCATGTGGCAGTACTCGCTGTTCACGCCGGGGAACTCAGCGGCCGCCGCGGTCACCGTCCGCCGCCACAGGTCGCCGGCGTAGGCCAGCACGTTGCTCTTGTGCACGAGCGTGAGTTTGCGGCGCGGCCGCTCCGCCGCGCGCTGCAGCGCATATCTGGCCACCCGTCCGACACCGAATGCGGTGTTGATGCTCTCCTGCGTCGCCACCTCTTGCGGCGTCCCGCGGCGCATGACGCCGCCCGCCTCTGTGTAGGGCCCCTCGGTGCCCTCGCGGACGACCAGCATGTCGACGGACTCGTTCCTGACTCCGGCGAGCGGCGATACGACACCCGGGTACTGGCGGATCGGCCTGAGGTTGACGTACTGGTCGAACTCGAAGCGCAGGCGCAGCAGCAGCCCGCGCTCCAGCACGCCGCTCGGGACATCAGGGGAGCCGACCGCGCCGATCAGGATCGCGTCCTGCTGCGCCAGCTCGGCCAGCACGGAGTCCGGCAGCACCTCGCCGGTGCGGGCCCAGCGCGCGGAGCCGAGGTCATAGGACGTCGCCTCGATGTCCAGCGTGCCGAGCGCGCGGAGAACCTTGATCGCCTCCGCCACGACCTCGGGACCGATACCGTCACCGCCGATGACACCCACCCGGACGCCACGCCCCGTCCCCGCGGCGCCCATCCCACCAGTCCCAGCAATCCCAGAAGTCCCAGCCATGTCACCACCAATCACGGCAGTACCTTACTGGCCTGCCCCGGTGCGGGCAGCTCAGTCCTCGGCCAGATTCACGACCCGGGCCAGGCTCGCGCCGATTGCCGCGGCGATATCGGTCAGCACGTCCGACGGCACGGCCGAGTCCACCGACAGGACCATCATTGCCTCGCCACCCTGAGCGTGCCTGCATACCTGCATCCCGGCAATGTTGATCTTCTTGCCGCCCAGGAGCTGGCCGACGATGCCCACGATGCCGGGCCGGTCGGAGTAGCTGAAGAACATCATGTGCTCGGCGGGCGCGATTTCCGCGTCGAGGCCGTTCACCTCGACGATGCGCTCCGCGTGCCGCAGCCCGCTCAGCGTCCCGCTGATCGAGACGAGCTGGCCGTCAGCGGTGGAGCCCCGCAGCGTCAGCACGTTCCGCCAGTCCGGGCTCACCTCGTCGGAGCTGACGATGACCTCGACACCGCGTTCCTTGGCAACCAGCGGAGCGTTCACGTAGGTGACCGGTTCCTCGGTGATGTCGGTGAACAGGCCCTTCAGCGCGGCAAGCTCGAGCACGCTGCCGTCGAGGGTGCCGAGCTCCCCGCGCAGCTCGACCGTCAGCGCCGGGGTCGCGCCGCCCGCCAGCGCGGCCAGCATCCGGCCGAGCTTCTCGGCCAGCGGCAGCCACGGCCGCAGGTCTTCGTCGACCGGGCCGCCCTGTACGTTCACCGCATCGGGCACGAACTCACCGGCCAGGGCCAGCCGCACCGACCTGACTACCTGCGTGCCCGCCTTCTCCTGCGCCTCGTGCGTGCTCGCGCCCAGATGCGGGGTCATCACGACGTTGTCGAGGGCGAAAAGCGGGCTGTCGGTGCACGGCTCCTTCGCGTACACGTCGATCCCCGCGCCCGCCACCCGGCCCTCCCGCAGCGCCGTCGCCAGCGCGGCCTCGTCCACGATCCCGCCCCGCGCGGCGTTGACGATCCGCACGCCCGGCTTGACCAGGTGCAGCTCGCGGTCGCCGATCAGCCCGGCCGTCTCGGCGTTCCTCGGCAGGTGCACGCTGATGAAATCGGACTCGGCCAGCAGCTCATCCAGGCCGACCATGCGAACGCCCAGCTGCGCCGAGCGCGCCGCGGGCACGTACGGGTCGTAGGCGATCACGGTCATGTCGAACGCCGCGAGCCGCTCGGCGACAAGCACGCCGATCCGGCCCAGACCGAGGATGCCGACCACCTTGTCCTGCAGCTCGACGCCCGTGTACCTGGACCGCTTCCACTGGCCGTCCCTGAGCGCGGCCATCGCCTGCGGCACGTTGCGCGCCAGCGCGAGGAGCAGCGCTACCGCATGCTCGGCGGCGCTCACGATGTTGGAGGAGGGCGCGTTCACGACCATCACTCCCGCCTTGGTGGCGGCCTCGACCTCGACGTTGTCCAGGCCGACCCCGGCGCGGGCCACGACCCGGAGCCTGGGCGCCGCGGCTATCGCCTCGGCGTCGATCATGGTGGCACTCCGGATGATCACCGCGTCCACGTCGGCCAGCGCCGGCAGCAGCCTGGACCGGTCGGCGCCGTCGGTGTAGCGGACCTCGAACGACGACTCCAGCAGCGCTATACCGGCCGGGGAAAGCTCTTCAGCGACGAGAACGACTGGGGCGGGCACGGGTCCTCCGTAGCACGGGCGTCGGGCTTCACAGTCTAAAAAACCTCTAAGGGCGGGAACGGACTGCACGTGCCCCTAGCTGGCCGGCGCGGTCGCGGCGGCGTCGGAATCGGACCCGTTCAGCTGATCGTCGCGATCAGCGAACGGCGGCTGCAGCGGAGTGAGCCCCGGCTGTCCGGCGGCAGCGGTGACTGCCCGTCGTCCGTCGGACGGCGCCAGCGTATCGATGCCCTGCGCCGTCATGGGCCGGGCGACGAGGAAACCCTGGCCGAGCCCGCAGCCCATCGCCCGCAGCAGCTCGAGCTGCTCCGGCCGCTCGATGCCCTCGGCCACGATCTCGATGCCGAGGTCATGACCGACCTGCACGATGGTCCGGGTGAGCATGGACAGGGTGCCGTCGGTGCCCAGGCCCGCCACGAACGAAGGGTCGATCTTGATGATGTCCACCGGCAGCTCGCGCAGGTATGCCAGCGAGGCATAGCCGGTGCCGAAGTCATCGATCGCAAGCCGGACGCCGAGCTGGCGGAGCCGGGCCAGCTCCTCGATCATCGGCGCGGCCGTCTCGATGAGGACGCGCTCGGTGACTTCCAGGGTTAGCGCCGCGACCGGCAGTCCCGCCTCCTCCAGCGCCGCGAGCACGGACTCGGCGAAACGCGGCGCGCTGACCTGGCGCAGCGAGAAGTTGACCGACAGCCCGACGTGCCAGCCCGAGTCGCGCCACTGAGCGACCCGCGCGCTCGCTTCGCGCAGCACCCATTCCCCGAGCGCCACGATCAGCCCGGAGTCCTCGGCCACGCTCAGGAATTCGGCCGGGGCGATCACCTCACCGCCGCGCGTCCACCGCACCAGCGCCTCGACGCCGACCACCCGCGAGGTACTCAGTTCCACCAGCGGCTGGTATTCCAGGCCGAGCGCGCCGTCCGCGATTGCCTGGCGCAGGTCGGTGGCAAGTTCCAGCCGGCGGATCACGTCCGCGTGCATGTGCGCGGCGAACACCTCGACCCGTCCGCCGCCCGCTTCCTTGGCCCTGGCCATGGCCAGGTCGGCGTTGCGCAGCAGGTGCTCGGCCGCGTCCGAGCCGGCGAAGGCCACGCCCAGGCTCGCGGTAATCGTCACGTCCCTGTCCGCCACCTGGAACGGCGCCGCGGCGATGGCGTCCGCCAGCCGTTCGGCGATGTCGACTATCTCCTGCACGCTGGCTGCCTGCTCGACCAGGATCGCGAACTCGTCACCGCCCCAGCGCGCGACGGTGTCATGGGCCTGCACGAGCTCGCGCAGGCGGCGCCCGGCCTGCGCCAGCAGCAGATCGCCGGCGCCGTGGCCGACCGAGTCGTTGATCGCGGTAAAGCCGTCGAGGTCGACAAAGATCGCGCCGGCCTGCTCGAGACCGCCCTTCGGGCCGGTCAGCCGGGTCAGCAGATCCTTGGTGCGTTCCTCCAGGTACGCGCGGTTGGGCAGGCCGGTAAGGCCGTCGTGGAAGGTGAGGTGTGTCACCTGACGCCGCAGTGCCACCTCGTCGCTGACGTCGCTGGCCGTCACCAGCATCGCCTCAGGCCCGCCGGGATCCGCATACCGCGACAGGGTCGCGTGCACGTAACGCCAGGTGCCGTCGGCCGACCGCACCCGGCACGCCAGGCTGGTCACCTGACTGGGCTCACCGGCCACCTCGGTGCCGGCCGCAGCAGTGCCGGCCGCAGCAGTGCCGGCCGCAATCGCGGCCGCACGCTTGACCTCACGCTGATCGTCGGGATGCACGAGGTCAGCCAGCCGTCGCCCGGCGAGTTCCTCGGCGGCGTACCCGTACCTGGATACCGCCTGACTGGCGTAGGTGACCAGCCCGGCGGCATCGCACAGCAGGACCACGTCGCTGGTGCGATCGGCGAGCTGCCGGAACTTGCTGCCAGACGCCGCCGCCTGGCCGCTGAGCGAGGTCGCGCTGTGCAGCAGCCCGACGCCTCGCACGACGAGCGCCAGCGTCAGGCCGCAGCAGATGATCAGCGGTGCCGGGCCGCTCTGCTCCCAGGTCGCCACCGCGAAGATCAGCGTGACCACGGCCGCTATCGCGGCGGCCAGCAGCCCAATCGACGTGCTGAGGGGGGCGGCGCCAGAGTCAGCCAGGAAAACAGGGTCCGCGCGGAAACCAGGATCCGCCCGCGCTGCGGCCGGCCCGCCATCTCGCCTTGAGCGGTCGGCCCACGGCGCCAGCCCGGCCGCGCCGAGCAGGCCGATCGCCGCGAGCCAGGCGATCTGCGGCCATCCGCCCGCGTGCGCGCCGGCCGCGCGATCCTGCACGGCGGCCAGGTCGCCGAGGGTGAACGCGGCCAGCGCCAGGTACGGCAGGACCGCGATCCGGCCCGCGCCCAGCGCCGCGGCCAGCGTGATACCGAGCACGAGCAGGTCAGCGAGGGGGTGAATGAGATCAACGGCGAACGACCCCGCGCCGACCCCGGTCGCGCCATAGGCGGGCCGCAGCCAGGCGATCCAGGCGATCCCGAAGATGCCCATGCTCATCAGGCATCCGTCGGCCAGCCGCCCGATGCCGCCGGGCGGCCGACCGGGCGGGGCGAGCAGGAACATCCCCACGGCGAAAGGTGCCAGCCCCGCGATGGCCAGCAGGTCGGTGAGGGAGAGCTGGATCGCCGTGGCGCCGACGGCGGCAAGCTGCGCGACGAACGCGGCTCCCCACACGCCGGCGGCGGCGGCGAGCCACCGGTAGGCACGCTCGCCCTGGCGGGACCGCCAGACCAGCGCGCAGACCGCCGCGGCCGCCAGCACGGCACCCACGACAGTCCAGGCCGGTGACTGCGGGGTCACAGGGCGCCAGCCGCGTACGCGGGCACAGTGCTGCCGGCCGCGGCCGGGGGCGCGCTGCTAGCGGACCCTGTGCCCGCTGGCACCGTCGGTCCGTTCACCCCGGCCTCCTTTTGACGGCGTTCTGCCGCATTGCCCATGGACTGAACCCCGCGAAATAGGCGAGCAGGGCCAGCGCTTCAGCGGCGTAATGTTCTGCATTTCCCGCGCCTGCGCCTCATCATTGAGCGTGCGCAGCACACGACCCGCCAGAGCTGCCGTCTGGCCAGCAGACGCGCGACAAACGCTGTCGCGCTGACGAGCTATGTCTCCAAGAAGACTAAGGGCTGCAGGTCACGCTTCGATTGAGGTAGGGCCTAAAGCAGGCGACAACTTTGGCCTCAGTATTCACCGGTAATTACGTTGACCAGCGGCCGGCCGGCGAGATAGCGCTCGACCTGAGCCCGCACGAATCGCTGCGCCGCGGCCCAGGAAATCGGGGTCGACGCGCCGACGTGCGGCGTGATGAATACGTTCGGCAGACCCCAGAGCGGATGGTCGGGCGGCAGCGGCTCGGGGTCGGTCACGTCCAGGGCCGCGGACAGCCGCCCGGTGCTCAGCTCGGCGGTCAGGTCGGATGTGACCACGAGGACGCCCCGGGCGGCGTTGACCAGCAGCGCCCCGTCCTTCATCTGGCCCAGGAACGCCGCGTCCGCCATCCCCACGGTCTCGGGGGTGACCGGGGCGAGGAGGATCACCACGTCGGCCTCGGGCAGCAGACCGGGCAGGTCAGCCACCGGGCTGACCCCGTCCCGCGCCGACCTGGCCACGCGGCGCACGGTGACGTCGAACCCGGCCAGCCTGCGCTCGACGGCCCCGCCGATCGAGCCGTATCCGACGATCAGCACCGTCTTGCCCGCCAGGCAGTCGGTGAACCGGTAGCTCCACCTGCCCGCCGACTGCTCGGCCGCGAAGTAGGGAAACTGGCGCACGCAGGCGAGGATCGCGCCGACGACCCATTCGGCCGTGCTCGCGTCGTGTACGCCGCGCGCATTGCAGAGCACCGCGCCCGGCGGGAGGTGCGGCCGGACCCGGTCAAACCCGGCCGTGAGCGTCTGCACCACCTTCAGCCTTGGCATCTGCGCCATGGCGGTGGCCGCTTCCGGGGCGGGGAAGAACGGCGGGACGTAGAACTCCACGTCCGCCGCGCTCGGGGGCAGCCGAGTGCCGTCTGGCGTTACCACCTCGACGGCCAGGCCGGCCACGTCCGCCAGCGCATCGGCCACGATCTGCGTCGGTACCCAGACCAGCATCCGGCTCCTCGTTTCCCGGCTCAGCTAGCTGCAGCCCGCGGGGCCGCCGTTCCCGCCGCGGAGAGGACCTGGCCGGGCTCAGCCAGCGCGGGGGCGACGCTCACAGGCGCCGTGGCAGGATACTGCGGCCCCTGGATCCGCGGGAATAGCGGCCGCGGCGCCGGCAGGGCGCCCCCGCTGTCGTTGCAGGCAGCGGCAAGCCGGGCCGCCAGGTCGGGCAGAAACGGCCAGAGTTCCGCGGCCAGCACCTGGCAGGCAGCGACGAGCGCGCCGAGCACGCCGTCCAGCCGCTCGGCCGCCGCCTGGTCG
>JASHOV010000453.1 GCA_030038495.1 Streptosporangiaceae bacterium | reverse complement strand
GTCCCGGCCGACGCCCTGATGGTTGGAGCCGCCGCCGCGGACCGATCCGAGCACGCTGCCGTCGGCCCCGACCAGGGCGACGTCGGTCTTGCTGTTCCCGCCGTCGATGGCGAGGACGGCTGCGCCCGCTCGCGTCACCGATTCGCCCAGGGCAGGAACGCGGCATTCTCCGCCAGCAACCGGTCGGTGAGCTTCTGAGCGAGGTCGTACTGGCCCACTAGCGGATGGGCCAGCAGCGCGGCGGCGACCCGGTCCCTGCCGCCGCGCAGCGCCGCCGCCAGCGCCAGCTCCTCATACGAAGACACGTGCGCGATCAGTCCGCTCATCAGCGGGCTGACCGGGGCCACGTCAACCGGCGCGGCACCCGCGGCGCCGACAAGAGCGGATACCTCGATGACCGCCTCGTCGGACAGGAACGGCAGCGTGCCGTTGTTCCGCACGTTCACGACCTGGCGGTCACGTGCGTCGGTGACCAGCGAGGCGAGCAGCGCGACCGCGGCCTCGGAGTAGAACGCGCCGCCCCGGTGCTGCAGCAGGTCGGGCTTGGTGTCCAGGGCCGGGTCGGCGTACATTGCCAGCAGTTCCCACTCGATCTTCGCGACGGCCTCGGCCCGGGTCTCGCGGCCGCGCTCCTCCTCCACGACGGCATCGTGAGCCCAGAAGTAGCGCAGGTAGTACGAGGGCACCGCCGACACGGCTGACGTGACCGCCAGCGGCATCCCGGTGTGCCCGGCGATCTGTTCGCCGTGGCCCGCGAGCAGCTCCGGGAGCCGGTCGGTGCCGTCGACGAGTGCGGCCCGTTCCCAGGTCAGGTGGTTCAGCCCGACGTGGTCGAGTGCGACCGCCTCGGGCGGGACCGACAGCAGCTGGGCGAACAGCCGCTGGTAGCCGATCGCCACGTTGCACAGGCCGATCGCCCGATGGCCGGCGTCCAGCAGCGCGCGGGTAACGATCCCGACCGGGTTGGTGAAGTCGATGATCCACGCGTCGGGGGCCGCCAGCTCCCGCACCCGCGCGGCGACGTCCAGCACGATCGGCACGGTGCGCAGCGCCTTGGCGAAACCGCCCGCGCCGGTCGTCTCCTGGCCGACGCAGCAGAATTCCAGCGGCCAGGTCTCGTCCCGCTGTCGGGTCGCCTGCCCGCCGACCCGCAGCTGCAGCAGTACCGCGCCCGCCCCGTCGACGCCCGCGTCCAGGTCGGAGGTCCACGAGACCTCTGCCGGGTGCCCGTAGCGGGCCATGATCCGGGCGGAGAACGGCCCGACGACCGAGAGGCGCTCGGAGTCCGGGTCGATGAGCACCAGCTCGCTGATCTTGATTTCGCCGGTCAGCCGGGCAATGCCATCGACGAGTTCCGGGGTGTACGTGGAGCCGCCGCCAACGACAGCGAGTTTCATCTAGAACGCCTTTACCTCAGCGCCGGTCTGCGCGACAAGGCAGGCGGCGTCGTGACCGGGGGACAGTTGCAGCAGCTTCGGTGTGACGTTATGGCAGTCGGTAATCGCGAGCGGGCAGCGGAAGCGGAACCGGCAGCCTGGCGTCGGGTTGATCACCTTCGGTGGCTCGCCCCTGTCGGTGCTCGCACCGATGGTCAGCTCGGCCTTCGGGTCGGGCACGGCCGATACCAGCAGTTGCGTGTAGGGGTGCCGCGGGCTGGCTAGCACGTCCTCGACCGGGCCCTGCTCGGCTATCTGCCCGGCGTACATGACGATCAGGCGGTCGGCCACGTAGCGCGCGCTGGCGATGTCGTGGGTGATGTACAGGATCGACACGCCCTGCTCATCCCGCAGCTGCGCCATCAGGTTGAGCAGCCCGATCCGGATCGACACGTCGAGCATGGAAACAGGCTCGTCCGCCAGGATCAGCTTCGGCCGCATGGCCAGGGCCTGGGCGAAGCCGACCCGCTGCCGCTGGCCGCCGCTCAGCTCGTGCGGAAAGCGGTTCAAGATCTCCGCGGCCGGGGCGAGCCCGACGATCTCGAAGATCCGGATGGCCTCCGCGGTCCGCTCGGCCCTCGACAGCTCGGGCCGGTGCAGCCTCAGGCTGCGCAGCACTCCGTGCGAGATGCGGAACACGGGGTTGATAGAGCTGAACGGATCCTGGAACACCATGGGCACGTCGCTGCGGTAGGCGAGCGTGTCGGCCCGCGACTTCAGCTGCGAGATGGGCCGCCCGCCGAAGTAGATCTCCCCGCTGGTGGGCTGGTAGATCCTGGCCAGCAGCCGGGCGATGGTGCTCTTGCCGCTGCCACTCTCGCCGGCCAGCGCGACGATCTCCTGCTGGCCGATCTCCAGGTTCACGTCGTCGACGGCGTGCAGGGTCTTGCGGGCCAGGCCGCCGCCTATATGAAAGTGCCTGGACAGCCCCTCGGTGCGCAGCAGCGCCTCCGCCTCAGTCATCCGACGACACCCCGTTCCCGGCTCGAAGGCAGCGGACAAGAACGTCGCCGATGCTGAAAAGCTCAACCGGCGCATCGAGGCAACGGTCTTGCACCCGCGGGCAGCGGGGGGCGAACCGGCAGCCCGCGGGCGGCCGGGCCAGGTCGGGGGGCCTGCCGGGGATGCCGGTAAGCGCTACCTTCGGGCCGCGGATGGACGGGAACGCGTCCATCAGGCCAGCGCTATAGGGGTGCCTGGGGGCGTCGAATACCTCGCGGGTCGCGCCGAGCTCGGCGACCTGACCCGCGTACATCACCATGAGCCGGTCGGAGAAGTGACTGACCAGCGACATGTCGTGGGTGACGAAGATGACCGCGAAGCCGAGCTGCTGCTGCAGTTCCTTGATCTGGATCATGAGCGACCGCTGGGCGACGACGTCGAGGGCGGAGGTCGGCTCATCCATGATCACCAGGTCGGGCGTGAACAGGAGGGCCATCGCGATCATGGACCGCTGCCGCATGCCGCCCGACAGCTGATGCGGGTAGCTGCGCAGGTGCTCGGCGTCGATGCCGACCATCGCCAGCACCTCGGCCGACCGCTGCGCGATATCGGATTTCGAGTCGATGCCGTGCGCCCGCATCGCGTCGGCGAACTGCGAGCCGATCGACTTGACCGGGTTGAGCGCGTTCATCGCGCTCTGCATGACGACCGACATCTGCTTCCATCGGATCGGCGCCAGCTCCCGCTCGGTCAGCCCGGTCAGGTCCGTGCCCTTGAAACTGACGCTGCCGCCGGTGATTCCCGCGGGCGGTGCGAGCAGCTGAGCGATCGCGAACAGCAGTGTGGACTTGCCGCAGCCCGACTCGCCGACGATGCCGAGGAACTCGCCCTGCGCGAGGTCAAAGCTGACGCCCTCGACCGCGCCGACATCGCCGCGCCGGGTGCGGTAGGCAACCGAGAGGTCCCTGACCTCCAGGATGGGACGGCCGTCACGTGCGCCCGCCGCCGCCGCTGGGGCGGCGGCAGGGAAGGCCTGGTCAGCCGGCGCGGTTGGCACGGATCCTCCAGGGTGCTGTGTACCGGCGGCGGCGCAGCTTGACCCGCTGCAGCGCCGGGTTGCCGATCTCGTCGAAGGCGTAGTTAAGCAGTGCGAACGCGGCGCCCAGCAGCGCGATGCACAGGCCGGGTGCGATCGCCCACCAGTACTGGCCGGTCTGCAGAGCCTCGCCGTTCTGCGCGTAGTAGAGCATCGTGCCCCAGCTCAGCGAGCCGTTGCCGAAGCCGATGAACTGCAGCGTGGCGGCCGCGATGACGTTGTAGACGGCCGTGCCCAGGAATACTGCCATGATCAGCGAGGTCATCGACGGGATGATCTCAACGAAGATGATGTACACCCGGCGTTCGCCGCGCACCCTGGCGGCCTCGAGGAAGTCGCGGCCGCGCAGGGACAGTGCCTCGGCCCGCAGCTGCCGGGCGCCGTAGGAGTAGCCGGTGACCACCAGCACCCCGATCAGCGGCAGCAGGCTGCTGTGCGGGAAATAGGCGATGATCACAATCAGCAGCGGGAAGGTCGGGATCACCAGCAGGATGTCGGTGATCAGGTTCAGCCCGTGATCCCACCAGCCGCCGAGGTAGGCCGCGCCGATGCCCATGATCATCGACAGGAATGTAGAGAGCACGCCCGAGACCACCGCGATGATGAGCGTCTGCCGTGCGCCCCAGATCAGCTGGGCGAAGATGTCCTCGCCGTTCGACGTGGTACCCAGCAGGTGCTGCGCCGATATGGGGAGGCTCCGGCCGTAGGCGCCGACCAGCAGGCTGTCGTGCGTTATCTGGCCGGGGAAGATGGCCATCACGGTGAAGATGAGCAGGATGACCGCGCCGGTGGCGGCCTTCTTGTTCGACCGGATCGCCCGCCAGATCCGCCCGGCGGACCGCTCGCTGGCGGTCACCGCCGCGCTGGCGTCCGGCGCGTCGGCCGCCGGGCCCGCTCCGGCCGGGATCTGCATGGTGGCCACGGCTAGCCTCCCGTCCTGGTGCGCGGGTCAAGGATCGCGGTCAGGATGTCCGCGGCCAGGACGGCGACAAGCACGGCCACGGTAATCAGCAGGAAGAGTGCCTGCACCAGCGCGTAGTCCTGATTCACCACCCCTTCCAGCAGGTAGTAGCCGACGCCCTGGTAGGAGAACAGGTACTCGACGACGATGGCGCCGGACAGCACGAAACCAAGCGACATGGCGAACCCGGACAGGTTCGGCAGCATCGCGTTGCGGGCCGCGTAGTCGAACATGATCCGCCAGCCGGGCAGCCCCTTGGCCCTGGCCATCCGGACATAGTCCTCGGCCAGCACGGTCACCATCGTGTTCCGCATGGTCAGGATCCAGCCGCCGATCGAGGTGACCAGGATCGCGATCGCCGGCAGCAGCGCATGCTGCAGCACATCGGCGATGAACGGGCCATTGAATCCCGGCGTGGCATCGTAGGAGTAGGCGCCGATGGTCGGGAAGCTCGGGTCGAGCTTGCCGACCAGCAGGATCAGCAGCATGCCGATCCAGAAGAACGGGATCGAGGTGGCGATCACGAATACCGGCGGCAGGATGCCGTCGAGCCAGCCGCCCCGGCGCCAGGCCCCGACGATGCCGATCAGGGTTCCGAGGACGAAGGCGAGGACGGTGGTGACGCCGATAAGGCCGATTGTCCACCAGACGGCTCCGGCGATCACC
>JASHOV010000452.1 GCA_030038495.1 Streptosporangiaceae bacterium | reverse complement strand
ACCGCGGCGAGTATGAGCGCCGCGGCCAGCGAGGAGAATCCGAACAGGAACGGCAGCAGCGGGATCAGCGCGCCGGTCGCGAACGTGAGCAGCGACGCCCCGGCCGCGATGAACGGTTACGGCAGATCGTGGTGGTCGACGCCGAGTTCCTCACGCACGTGCACGCGCAGCGTCTCTTCCGGGCGCCGGGACAGCTGGCGGACGAACTTATCCGCGACGTCGGCGTCGACGCCGCGCATCCGGTACATCGCGACGAGCTCGCGCCGCTCGGCCTCGGGGTTGTGCTCGAGCTCGGTGCGCTCCTTGTCCACCTCGCTCGCGACGAGCTCGTTCTGCGAGGACACCGACACGTACTCGCCGGCCGCCATCGAGAAGGCCCCGGCGGCCAGTCCGGCCAGGCCGGTCAGGATGATCGTGTGGCGGTCCAGGCCGCCGCCGCCCACGCCGGAGATCAGCGAGACGTTGGTAACAAGCCCGTCCATGGCCCCGAACACGGCCGGTCGAAGCCAGCCGCCGGAGACATCCCGGTGCTGGTGGCTGATCGGCTCGTGCCCGGCCTTGCGTGCGCTGGACCTGACGGGCTCGGGCAGGGCGGCGGGCGCGGCCGCCGCCACGGGTTCCTCGGCCTCGTACTTGCCTGGCGATGACATGAGCTGGAAGCGCCTTACGTTGGGGTCAGGACATAAGCCAGAGATAACGCGCAACGACACCCGGCGATTCCTTGCGCCGCGATGTCAGCCGGTGTGATCGGCTCGCGGGATGGGCCGTGTCAGCTGGCCTTGCCTTCCCATTATCGCCGACGCCGCCTGATGGGCCGGGCGGTGCCGCCCGTCGGCGGGGTTTGCCCTCGGACCACGCTGCCGGGCTGCGGGTACGACCCGCCGCAGGGGCAAAGCGTACCAAGATCCGTTTAGATCCCGAGTTGCAGGGCTGTGCGGTCCTGTTGGCTTATTTCGATTCTGTCGGCATTGAGGGCGTGGCGACTTTTGTACCGTCGGCGGGGCCGTGCCGGAACGCTCGCGGACGCGGAGCCCGGCGCAAAGCGGATATCTAACTAGCTAACCGGCGGTCCGCGCTGCAAGTCCGCGCCGGGCAGCCGGTACGGGGTAGCTATCCGGTTACGGGGAAGATCTAGGGGCCTGACAGGCCCCTAGATCTTCCCGCTAAGCGGATCATGGCTGAGTCATCCGCGGCAGGGTGACTATATGAGATGATTTGCCGCTTATAAGGCGGCGCCCCGGATTCGCCGGCGCGGAAAGTGCTCTCTCCCGCCGGGCCCGCCTTTCACCCGGACTGCTTTGCCCTAAATCGCCGGGCGGACGTGGCCGACTCGCTTGGGTGCGAGATCCGATGGAGCGCTTGGGGGCTGGCCGCCGTCTGGCGGCCAGGCTGACCGCCCCCAAGCGCTCCAACGTAACCGGAGGGATACTCCGCAGCGCAGGTCAGGTCTTGACCGTGTCGTACAGGAATATGTGCCCGATCGCGGTCGGGTAGGCGCCGGTCACGTTCTTGGCCTGCGCGGTCAGATAGTTGTAGAAGTAGCCGTAGATGATCGGCGTCTCGCTGAGTAGCAGCGTCTCGATCTGACCCGCGATGCTGCGCTGCGTGGTCAGGTCAATGGCCGCGATGTACTGCTGCGAGAGCGTGTCGTACTGCGCGTTGCTGAAGTGGGCGGCGTTCCACGAGCCGGTGCCGGTCTTGGCGTTGTACGTCTGCAGCGGCGCGGTGAGGAACACGTTGGGGACACTGCGGTGGCCGTAGTCGACCAGGCTCATCGTTGCGTCCAGCCAGTCCGAGTTGCCGAACGTCGCCTTGCCGTAGTAGACCGACGAGGTCTCCATCTTCGTGCTGATGTCGACCCCGATCGCCTTCGCGCTCTGCTGCACTATCGCGGCATAGTCCGGGATCTCGAGTGCATCGAGCCCGATGAGCTGGGTGGAGAACCCGTTCGGGTGCCCGGCCGCCGACAGCAGTGACTTGGCCTTCGCGATGTCCTGTACACGCTGCGCGATGGTGGTGTTGGTGGACGGGAACACGGGCGCGAACGGGCTGTCGTTGCCCACGTCGGCGTAGCCGCTGAAGAGGGCCTGCACGATCTGCGGCCGGTTCAGGGTCAGCGCGACCGCCTGCCGGACCCTGGCATCGGTGAACGGCGCGATGTCGTTGCGCATCGAGAGCTCGCGGTGCGCGCTCGACTTCAGCTTGATGATGTTGTAGCCACCGGACAGCAGCTGTTCGCCGCCGCTGACGGAGAACTGGCCGATCACGTCGATCGAGCCACTGACCAGCGCGCTGATGGCGGGCGTCTGGTCGGCGTAGAAGGTGAACACGGTGCCGGCGGGCTTGGCCGCCGTGCCCCAGTAGTCGGGGTTGCGCGTGAACGTCGCGCCCGAGTTCACGGTGTAGCTCTTCATGATGAACGGGCCCGTACCGATGAACGTCTTCTGCCAGTCGCCCGGGTTGTAGCCGCTGGGCAGGATGATCATGTTGTAGTTGTCCGACGAGGTCAGGTACGGGAAGTTGCCGTTCGGAGCTTCCAGGTGGAATTCCACGGTGTAGTCGCCGGTCTTGACTACTCCGGACGGGGTCAGGACGCCGGCCAACGCGGACAGCGCGTTGGACGCGCTCGTCGGGTTGCTCTGCAGCTGGTAGGTGTAGACGACGTCGTCGGCGGTCAGCGGGTGCCCGTTGTGGAACTTGACGCCCTGCCGGATCGTGAACGTCCACACGTCCGCGGTCGAGTTCGAGGTCCAGCTCGTCGCGAGCTGCGGTCGCAGCGTCAGGGTCTGGTCGGAGAACGTGAGGTACTCGCCGGTCTGGCCGAGCATGTCCAGCCCGCCCTGGTCGTCGACCGTGAGCGGGTTGATCGCGCCCGCCGGGGTGAGGACGCCGACATTAATGGTCGCACCGGTCCCGCTCTTGTTACTGGTGCTCTTCGGGCTGGGGCTGGACCCGCAGGCAGCGAGGATGCCGCCGAGTACGGGAGCGGAGATGCCAACGAGCGCGCCGCGGCGCAGCAGGTCGCGGCGGGAGAGGCGGCCGGCCGCGAATTCGTCGATGACATGGTTGGCTATCTCGTTCTGCCCGGCCCGCAGCGAACTGAGCGGGTCTGGTCCGTGAACCGGCCGAGACGGCCGCTTCACGTCCCAGCCGGTGCTGCAAACATCTCTAGATGTGGTCACGGGGTCCTCCTCGGAACCTCCAGCCGCGCATGCGGGCACGGCACGTTTGAGCGCGGGCGCTTGGCCCGGCCTTGCGCAATGTCATCACGCTGGTGTGACATCTTGAAGATTTACTAGCACATCGATAGGAATATGGCAGCTCATTAGATGCCCTGGCTCCGCCTCGGCGAGCGGCGGCTCGGTTGATTCGCAGATGCCCGACGGCAATCGCCGGGGGCAGCGGGTGTGGAACACGCAGCCGGACGGCGGCGCCGCCGCCGAGGGGATCTCGCCGGTGAGCTTGATCCGCGAGCCGCGCGTGCCGTCGAGGCTGGGAACGGCGGACAGCAGCGCCTCGGTGTAGGGATGGTGCGGGCCGCTGAACACGCGCTCGGCCGGCCCGATCTCCATCACGCGGCCGAGGTACAGCACCACGATCCGGTCCGACAGGTACCGCACGAGCCCGAGATCGTGCGAGATGAACAGGTAGGTCACCCGTTCCTTGGCCTGCAGGTCCGCGAGCAGGTTGAGTATCGCCGCCTGCACCGACACGTCCAGCGCCGACGTCGGCTCGTCGCACACCACGATGGCCGGCCCGCCGCCGAACGCCCGCGCGATGGCCACCCGCTGCTTCAGCCCGCCCGAGAGCTGGCGCGGCCGCAGCGGGAGATGCCGTTCCTCCAGCCGCACGGACCTGACCAGGTCGGTAAGTCGCTCGCGCAGCGCGGCTCCGGTGAGCCCGGCCAGCTTCTCCAGCGGCCTGGCAATCAGCTGGCGGACGGTATGTCGCCGGTTCAGCGCGGAGTCCGGGTTCTGGAACACGATCTGCATGCCCTGCAGCTGCTCACGGCTGCGTCCGGAAACGTCGGCCGCCAGCGGCGTGCCATCAAGCTCGATCGTCCCGCCGGGATCGGGCGGGGTGAGGCCGAGCAGCACCCGCGCGAGCGTGGTCTTGCCGCTGCCCGACTCGCCGACCAGGCCCAGCGTCTCTCCGCGCCGCATCGTCACGCTGATGCCGCGCAGCGCCTGCACCGACTCGCCGCGCGAGACGAACGTCTTGGACACCTCGCGGAAGTTGATGACCGGCTCGCCGCCGTCGTCGGCGGAGGTGCGCAGCTCGACGTCGACCGGCGTGTTGCGGGGCAGGTCTGCGGTGTCCCCGTGCCGGTAACACCGGGACGTGCGCCCGGAACCGACCTCGAACGGCGGCGGCGGTGCCTGGCGACAGCGGTCTTCGGCGATCGGGCAGCGCGGCGCGAAGATGCAGCCGGGCAGCGTGTGGCCCGGCTGGGGCAGGAAGCCGGGGATGGAATCGAGGCGCCCGTGATCCTTGCGCTGGCCACGGTTCGGTATGCAGCGCAGCAGCCCGACTGTATAGGGGTGGCGCGGCGCGGCGAAGATCTCGCTGGCCGGCCCTTCCTCCACGAGTTCGCCCGCGTACAGCACGCCGACCCGGTCGCACATCTTCGCGATAACCGCGAGGTTGTGGCTGATGAACAGCAGTGAGGTGCTGAGCTCGGCGCGCAGCCCGGCGATCAGGTCGAGCACCTCGGCCTCGACGGTGGCGTCGAGCGCGGTGGTCGGCTCGTCCAGGATCAGCAGCGACGGGTCGGCGGCGATGGCCATCGCGATGACCACGCGCTGCGCCATCCCGCCCGACAGCTGGTGCGGATAGCTGTCCATGACCCGCCGCGGGTCCGGGATCTGCACCCTGGCCAGCATGTCGGCGGCACGGTCCATCGCGTCGGATTTGCTGAGGCCCCCGACCTCGTAGACCTCGGCGACCTGCCGGCCGGCCCGGATCGACGGGTTCAGCGCCTTGCCTGGCTCCTGGTAGACCATCGACACCGTGCGCGCCCGGAAGTTTCGCAGCGCCGTACCGCGCAGGCGCATCGGGTCCGCGCCGTTGATGCTGATAGAGCCCGCGCTGACCCGGCCGTTGCGCGGCAGGTACCTGGTCAGGGCCATCGCGATCGTGGTCTTGCCCGAGCCGGACTCGCCCACGAGTCCGTAGGACTGCGTCCGGCCGATCTCGAACGAGACGTTCCGAAGCGCCAGCCGGTCCCGGCCGCGGACCCGGTAGGTAACGTCGAGGTTGCCGACGACGAGCGCGGGCGGCGCCGCGCTGGTCGTATCCCCCGCGGCCTCGGCGGTCGGGCTCGTCATCCGGCCAGCACCCTCTCGATGGAATCGGTCACCAGGTTGATGGCGACGATCAGCGAAGCGATCGCCAGCGCCGGGAACAGGGTCTCCCACCAGTAGC
>JASHOV010000451.1 GCA_030038495.1 Streptosporangiaceae bacterium | reverse complement strand
CCTGGGGGCGATGACCGGGCTGCCGGTCGCGGCGAACTGCGTGTCAGCGAGCCGGGCCGGACCCGGCAGCTGGCGGCTCGTGCGGCAGCGCTGGGCCGGCAGCGTGCTGGAGGACGCCGCGCTCGACGCGCCGCTCGCGCTGCTGACCATAGCGGCGGACGCCGCCGGGACAACTGCGGCGGACGCCGAGGAGCCGGGCCCTCCCGCGGTCGTGACCAGCTTCACGCCCGAGCTGACCGCCGCCGATGTTCGCGTCCAGGCGCGGGAATCGGACGCGGCGGAGCAGCGAGTGTCGCTGGCCACGGCCCGGGTCGTGGTCGGCGGAGGCCGCGGCGTCGGCGGCCCGGAGGGCTTCGCGGCGCTGGAAGAACTGGCAACGTTGCTCGGCGGCGTGGTCGGCGTATCCCGCGTGGTCACGAGCGCGGGCTGGCGCCCGCACCGGCAGCAGGTCGGCCAGACCGGCACGAAGATCGCCCCTGACCTCTACCTGGCCTGCGGGATCAGCGGGGCGATCCAGCACATGGCCGGCTGCCTCGGTGCGCGCCACATCATTGCGGTGAACACCGACCAGGAAGCGCCGATCGTCTCCCGCGCCGACTATGCGGTCATCGCTGACCTGCACGAGCTGGTCCCGGCCCTGGTCGCCGCGATCAGGAGCCGCAACATCAGTGGTTAGCCGGGCCTCGTGCCCGAGCCAGCCGGGCGGATCAGCACCGCCAGTTCGCGCTCCAGCCCGGTGGTACCGGTGTCGATGGTCCGCAGTGGCAGGCCGAACCGGGCCGCGATAGCGCGGGCCCGCCGTTCCAGGTCAGGGTCGCGCTCCTGGGCCAGCCACACCAGCCTGCGGTAGTGCCCGAAATAGTCGGGCCATAGCTCCGGGTGCCGGTCGAGCCCGAGCCCCGCCACGACCGTCCGGTCGAAGCTGCGCACGAGGTAGTCGGTCAGCAGGTAGGTGCCGGGCTCCCGCTCCAGCAGTTCCCTGAGCCGGCCCGGGCCGCCGAGGACGTCGTAGCAGTGCAGCCCGGGCAGCCGCATCAGCCCGAGCCGATCGCACACCTCGTCGAGCGCGCCATAGCTGCCGCAGTCAGCGTAGCCAAGCGCCACCCGGAGGCCGGCTGCCCGCAGCCGCACGGCCAGCGCCTCGGCCTGCGGAGCGATCCGGTCCGGCCGGTTGTGCAGCCCGGCAGGCAGTGCGTGCACCTCGAGCCTCCAGCCGCGGCGGTCGGCGATCTGCCGCACCAGCCCGGCCAGTGCGCCGCAGGCGATCACCGCGAGCTCAGCGCGCGCTTCAGGCAGGGAACTGCAGCTGCTCGACGAACGCGTCGTTGAAGTCGGCCCGGTCGGAGAGCTCGACATACCTCACCTCCTCCAGCAGCGCCAGCGCGGCCGCCCGCTCGCGGACGGACAGCAGCGCCATCTTTGCGCCCTCGCCTGCCACGTTGCCGGCGCTGACGATCCGCACCACGGGCAGCCGCGGCACCAGGCCGATCGCTATGGCGCTGGCCGGCGACAGGTAGCTGCCGAACGAGCCGGCCAGCAGCACCTGCTGCACGCCGCCTGGGTCAAGTCCCGCCTCGGCGAGCAGCACCCGCCAGCCCGTGGCGATCGCGGCCTTGGCGAACTGCAGCTCGCGCACGTCGCGCTGTGACAGGTACACAGACCGCGCGACGTCGCCCGGCTCGCCCTGCCAGTGCAGCACGAACACCCGTTCCTGGCCGAGCAGGCACAGTCGCGAAGCCAATCCCGGCGCGATGGCGGCCGCCGTCTCGTCGGGCACGAACCGGCCCGAGCGGTCGAGCAGGCCGACCCGCACGAGCCCGGCCACGGCATCGACCAGGCCGGACCCGCACAGGCCGGCTGGCTCGGCGCCGCCGATGACCTGAAGCGACAGGCCGTCCGCGCCGAACGACACCACCTCGATCGCGCCGTCGGCAGCCCGCATTCCGCACCGAATCGCCGCGCCCTCGAAGGCGGGCCCCGCGGGCGCGGCGGTGGCCAGCAGCCAGTCCCTGTTGCCGAGCACGATCTCGCAGTTGGTCCCGACGTCGATGAACAGCCGGGTGCGCGCGTCGGAGTTCATGCCCGCGGCCAGCAGTCCCGCGGTGATGTCGCCGCCCGCGTAGGCACCGAATGCGGGGAAAGGGAAGACCCTCGCGCGAGGGTGCACCGGCAGGTCGATCTCGGCCGCGCTGACCACGGGGAGCTGGCGGGCCGCCATGATGAACGGCGCGACGCCGATCGGCTCCGGGTCGACGCCAAGCGCGAGATGCGTCATCGTGGCGTTCCCGGCCAGCGCCACCTCGGCGATGTCGGCCGGGTCGGCGCCTGCCTCGGCGCAGACCTCGGCAGTCAGCTCGGCCAGCGTCTGGCGCGCGAGCCGGCTGAGCTTGGCCAGCGCGGCCGGGTCCAGCATGGTCGCGCTGATCCGGGTAATTACGTCCGCGCCGAACGGCTGCTGCTTGTTCAGCGTGGACGCCACGGCAAGCGGCGTGCCGGTGGTGAGGTCGAGCAGGGTCGCGACCACGGTGGTGGTCCCGAGGTCGAAAGCGATGCCGTGCAGCGCGCCGGTGGTGTCGCCTGGCTGCACGTCGATCAGCTCGTCGTCGACGATCACCGCGGTCACCCGGAAATCTGCGGCCCGCAGCACGCGGCCGAGCAAGCGCAGCACCCCGATGCCGACGTGCAGCTCCAGGTCATCGAGGCCGTCCAGCACCCGCTCCAGGTCCGACCGCTGGTCAGCCAGCGTGGGCTCGCTCAGTTCCAGATACCGTTTCTGCGCGGCAGGCCGGAGTATCACCTGCCGGCCGACGCCGACCGTGGCCGCCTTGGGCCTGGTCGTCAGTGGCGGTACCTCGATCTCCAGGTCGGTGTCGGCCTGCGCCCGGCAGGCCAGGCGCCAGCCGCCGCGTAGCTCGTCGGCCGTGAACGCACGCGTGTCCAGCGCGGAGACGGGCACGCTGCCGACCGCGACGCGCACCTTGCATTTCTTGCAGGTGCCGTGCCCGCCGCAGGTTGAGTCGATGGCGATGCCGTTCCAGCTGGCAGCGTCGAAGAGCGTGACGCCAGGCGGCACACGCACCTGCTTGCCAGCCGGCAGGAACCGCAGGTCGACCCTCGCCGGCGCCGCGCCCGCGGTCATGACTACGGCGGTCATGAAGTGCTCGCGGCCTGGCGGGCCCGATGCGCCGCTATCCACCCGGCCCCCCAGGGATCCCGGTTGGTCAGCAGGTCGGCGGCCTTGACCGCCTGCACCAGCTGGGCCGAGCGGGCATCCATGATGGCGCTGGTCAGTCCGCTCGCGATCGCCATCGGCAGGAACGCGGCGCCGATCGTGGCGCGCTCCGGCATGCCGAAGGACACGTTCGACGCGCCCAGCGTCATGTTCACCCCGAGCTCGTCGCGCAGCAGCTCGATGGTCTCCAGGGTGCGCAGCACTAGCGTCGTGTCGGCACCGACCGGCATGGCCAGCGGGTCGAAGACGATGTCCTCGAGCGGGATGCCGTACCTGCCCGTGGCGACGTCGGCGATCTTGCGCGCCAGCTCCAGCCGCCTGACCGGCTCCGCCGGAATCGCTTCTTCGTCGTTGGGCAGCGCGATGACAGCGGCGCCGTGGCGCGCTACCAGCGGCAGGATCGCGTCCAGCCGCTCGTCCTCGGCAGTGACCGAGTTGACCAGTGCCTTGCCGTGGTAGGCGGCAAGCCCGGCTTCCAGCACCTCGACGATCGAGCTGTCCAGGCAGAGCGGCAGGTCGCACAGCGACTCGATCACCGAGACCGCGCCGGTCATGAGCTCGGCCTCGTCGCACAGCGGCGCGCCCATGTTGACGTCTAGCATCATGGCACCGCCCGCCACCTGCTGCGCCACGTCAATCTCCAGCCGGGACAGGTCGCCCTTGCGCAGCTGCTCCTGGAAGACCTTGCGGCCGGTCGGGTTGATCCGCTCCCCGATGATGCAGAACGGGTTCTCCCCGCCCATACGGAGCTGCCTGGTCGCCGATGACAGGACGGTCTCCATGGCCGCCGCCCGCTCAGGCGTGCGCGACGGCGCGGCGCCGCTGCAGCAGTTCCTTGGCCGCCGCGACCGCGGCCGATGCGTCGGCGGCGTACCCGTCGGCCCCGACCACGTCGGCGTACTCCTGGGTCACGGGCGCGCCGCCGACCATCACGATGACCTGGTCGCGCATCCCGGCCTTCTCCAGCGCGTTGATGTTCGCCTTGAACATCGGCATGGTCGTGGTGAGGAATGCCGAGAACCCCACGATGTCGGGTTGGTGCTCGCGGATCGCGTCCAGGAACTTCTCGGGTGCGACCTGGACGCCGAGGTCGATCACCTCGAATCCGGCGCCCTCGAACATGATGTTGACGAGGTTCTTGCCGATGTCGTGCACGTCGCCCTTGACCGTGCCCATGACGATCTTGCCGATCGTCTGCACTCCGGTCTCGGCCAGCAGCGGCCTCAGGATCTCAAGCGCTCCGGCCATCGCCTTGCCCGCGATCAGCATCTCCGGCACGAAGAAGTCGCCGCGCTCGAATCTTGCGCCGACCTCCTCCAGGGAAGGAATCAGCGCCTCGTAGAGCAGGACCTCGGGGCCAAGGCCCATGGCCAGCCCTGCCCTGGTCAGGTCAAGCACCTCGGGGCCGTTGCCGACCAGCGTGTAGTCGTATAGCTGACGCAGCAGCTCGTCTTTGGTCACGAGGCACCTTCCTTGTCGTGGCCGAGCAGGTCCGACAGCGACCGGGCCGCTGCCATGCACTGGGCGGCGACGCCTGGCAGCTGGCCGACGCTGAGGCGGGTGGCGGGCGCGGACACCGACAGCGCGGCCACCACCGCCCCGCCGCTGGCAAACACCGGGGCGGCCACCGCGACGAGGCCGGGCTCCAGCTCTTCCACGGTGACCGCGTAGCCGCTACCACGGACGACGGCCAGCTCGGTGGCCAGCGCAGCCCGGCTGGTGATGGTGTGGTCGGTGCGCGCCTCGAGCCGCCCTCCCGGCAGATCGGCCGCGCCGAACGCCAGTAGCACCTTGCCGAGCGCCGCGCAATGCAGCGGCACGGCCAGTCCGACCCAGTTCGTGCCGCCGATCAGGTACCTGCTGTCGACCTGGGCGATTTGCTCGACCAGGCCGCCGTCACGCGGCACCCCGAGGTTCACGGTCTCGCCGGTCTCCTCCCCCAGCCCGGCCAGTACCGGCTGGGCGACACTGACGAGGTCTGACTCGGCCCCGCCCCGCCAGGCATACGAGACGAACACCTCGCCAGGAGTGAACCGGCCCGCGGGGTCGCGGCGGACGAGCCCATTGCGCTCCAGCGCGGTCAGCAGCCGCGACGTCGTGCTCTTGGCCAGCCCGCTCGCGGTGGCGAGCTCGCTGAAGGTGACCGGGTCCCGGCGGCGGGCTACCTCGATCAGCAGCTGCGCGGCCCGGTCGACGGCCTGGGTCCCGGTGGGACTACTTTGTTCCATATCACGAAACATTGTTTTACGATGTGATGCGCCGGTCAAGCACGCCATTTCGAGGTGCCAATGTTCCGCAATGCAATGCCGAGGTACGAAATACTCTCGCCGGACGCACTGGCCGTGCTGGACAAGGGCTGGCGCCGGATCGTGTCCGAGATCGGCGTGCAGTTCGCCAAGCCCGAGGCGGTGGAGCTGTTCCGCGCGGCGGGCCAGCGGACGGCCGGCGAGGTCGTTTACCTGGACCCTGACTTCGTGCTCGCCCAGGTGGCGCTCGCGCCTCGCGAGTTCGCCGTGCAGGCCAGGAACCCGGCGAACAACGTGCACATCGGCGGCGACGACATGGCGTTCGGGGCCGTGTACGGATCGCCGTTCGTGCGCGAGGGCGACCGGCGCCGCGACGCAACGCTGGACGACTTCCGCCGGCTGTGCATGCTGTCGCAGTCGTTCCCCGAGCTGGACTCGGCCGGCGGCGTCATCTGCGAGCCCAACGATGCGCCGCTCGACTCCCGGCACCTGGACATGGTCCTGGCCCTGCAGACCCTCACCGACAAGGTTTACATGGGCAACGTCGTGTCCGGCCCCAACGCCGCCGACACCATCGCGATGACCGAGATTCTCTTCGGCGGTGCCGGCGGGAAGGGGCGGGAGGCCATCGAGGCCGTTCCGGCGACCATTTCGCTGATCAACTGCAACTCGCCGCTGCGCTGGGACGACCGCATGCTCGACGCCCAGTTCGAGTACTGCGCCGCCCGGCAGCCGGTGGTGATCACCCCGTTCCTGCTCATGGGGGCGATGTCCCCGGTCAGCATCCCGGCGGCGCTGGTGCAGCAACTGGCGGAGGCCCTGTCCGGCATCGCTCTGGCCCAGCTGATCCGGCCGGGCTGCCCGGTTATCTTCGGCTCGTTCCTGTCCAACATCGACATGCAGTCGGGGTCGCCCAGCTTCGGCACGCCCGAGTCGGGCATCGGGCTGCTGTGCACCGGGCAGCTGGCGCGGCATTTCGGGCTGCCGTTCCGCACCGGCGGCGGGCTGAACTCCAGCCAGACCTGCGACGCGCAGGCGGCCTACGAGTCGCTGATGACGCTGCTGCCGACGTTCCTGGCCGGCACGAACTGGGTGATGCACGCGGCCGGCTGGCTGGAAGGCGGGCTGGTCTCGTGCTTCGAGAAGTTCATCGTGGACATCGAGCTGCTGCGGATGCTGCGGGTGGAGTTCACCCCGCTCGAGATCGACGAGGCATCGCTCGCGTTCGGCGCGCACCAGGAGGTCGGGCACGGAGGGCACTTCCTCGGCGCACAGCACACCATGGAGCGTTTCCGGGAGTGCTTCTACCGCCCGCTGCTGTCCTCCACCGCGAACTACGAGCGCTGGCTGAAGCTCGGCGGCCGGGACGCGACCGCACGGGCGAGCGAGATCTGCGCCAAGACGCTCGCCGACTACGAGCAGCCGGCCCTGGATGACAGGATCCGGGCCGAGCTCAACGACTACGTCGCCCGGCGCCGCGCCGAGCTGGGCGACTGACCAGGCATCCCTGTCACCCCCGCCAGGGCAGTAGCGCGGCGATCGCGATGGCGGCAAACAGCAGGGTCAGGTAAACGATCGACAGGTGGAACAGCCGCATCGGGGCCGCGGACTCGCCGACAGTCACGCTGCGACGCAGCCTGTGCGCCGCAGCCAGGAACCAGGCACCAAGCGCACCCGCGCAAACGCCGTATATCCCGCCTGCATACGGCGCCAGCGCGAGCGTGGCGGCGACCATGACGTAGGAATAGATGACTATCTTGCGAGCGACAATCGCCGCGGGCGCGACCACAGGAAGCATCGGCACGCCGGCCGCCGCGTAGTCATCCTTGAACTTCATCGCCAGCGCCCAGAAATGCGGCGGGGTCCACAGGAATATCACGGCGAACAGCACGATGGCTGGCCAGCCCACGCTGCCCCTGACCGCGGCCCAGCCGACGAGGACGGGGAAGCAGCCGGCGGTGCCGCCGATCACGATATTGGAAGCCGTCCGGCGCTTCAGCCCGAGGGTGTAGACGAACACGTAGAACAAGATGGCCCCGTCGGCGAGCGCGGCGGCCAGCTCGTTGACCAGTAACGCAAGCAGGAGGGTGGCCAGTACGCCAAGGGCGATACCGAATGCCAGGGCCTCAGCGGGCTTGATGGCCCCGGGTCCGGTCGCGACGAGCGGGCGGCGCGATGTCCGCCGCATCATCGCGTCGATATCGCGGTCTAGGTAGCAGTTCAATGTATTGGCGCTGCCCGCCGCCAGCGCCCCGCCGATCAGGGTGAGTGCCAGCAGCCGGGCGCCGGGCAGCCCGCGCTGCGCGAGCAGCATCGTCGGAACGGTCGTAACCAGCAGTAGCTCGATGATCCGCGGCTTGGTCAGCTGGAGCAGCGACCTGGCGACGCAGCCCGCGGTCCGCCGCTCGTCAGCCTCGGCGCGCGCCTGATGACCGGCAGCCGACGGCCGGATGCCAGAAACCTGCGTCACTGGCCAGCCTCCTTGCCTTCGCCCGGCGGGCTCTGAGCGCCCGATTCGCCATAATCATCCGGCCTGCCGCCAGCGGCGCCCGCTCCGCCGCTCGCGGTATAGCCGGGATGCTCCGGGCGCGGCTCGCCCGCGGCGGCGCTCTGCCAGTCGGTGCTCTGCCAGTCGGTGCTCTGCCAAACAGCACGGCCGCCAGTATCCGCGCTCGTCCCCGTCTGATTCGCCGCGCGACCCGGCTGGGCGTGCGCCGGCCGCTGGGGCGGGATGCGCCGGTGTGGCCGTGCGTAGAGCGTCCACAAGGCCGCGATCACGATGATGAACAGGCCGAGCGGGAACCACAGCGACAAGTACGCCCCCTCGGCGGTGTTATCCGACGTCGCCTGCGCGAGTAGCCATCCGGTCACTTAACCCTCCAGGTGTCCTACCGGGTCAGCGTTGCCCGGGCCGGACATACCAGCCCGACGTCCGGTGCCTCAGGAGCCGGCTCAGGTCCGCTGAGGCGTCCGAGTCCTCGTCATTCAGCCATCCGATGAGCAGCGCCACGCCTGCGATGACAACAGGCGGCATCATGCCCATCCACAGGACCGCTCCCGACAGCTGCTGATCATCGAGCACGGTCATCACGTGATGCAGCGAGTTCGCGTAAGTGGGATAGATGACGTTGGCCCCGAACACGAGCACCATCCCAAGCACCGTCCCGGCTACCGCCGTAGCCGTCAGCAGCGCCAGCCGCCGCAGCGGCGGCTGCCACCGGCCGGGCCGGCGCGGTCCGGCGACCTGAAGCCAGAACCAGACGCCTGCACTGAGATAGCAGGCGTGCTCCGCCAGTCGTACCGGCCCGCTGCCCTGGACCAGGTCAAACGCCGCCGGCACGTGCCAGCCGAGCCACGCCGCGTTGAAGATCACGACGGCTAGCACTGGCCTTACCCCGGACCAGGTTGTCTCAAGCTCCGGGACATCCGCCGGCTGGTGCCGGAGGCGCCCTAGCATGAGCCACGGATGGCCCGCGACTATCAGCGCCGGGGCGATGAAACACAGAGTGAGATCCTGCATCGCCCTGACCCACAGGTAACCCCCGGACCAGTACCCGAGCGGCGAGACCACCGCCATCAGCGCGACCAACAGCCCCGCTTGCACGAGCAACGCGTCCTTGATCAGTCCAGGCTGGCGCGGCGCGGTCCGGACCCGGCACAAATGCGCTGCCGCCGCCACCGTGTAGCACGCCAGCGCGGCCACGCTGAGCGACCAGTGCTCGAGAACCGGGTTCACTCAGTGCACCAGGTAGAACAGAATCCAGAAGATAATCGCCACGATCGCCAGGTAGTTCCAGACCACCGTGAAGGCGCTAAGTCTGGCCTGGAGGCGCTGCACCGCGAACGCCTCGGCATAGGTAGGAGGCTGCTCGATAAATGAGGTCTCCCGTGTCTTGCGCACAGAAACGATGAGAGTCTCGAGCCAGACCATCGCGCCGAACAGGATTGCCACCAGCACCGGCGTGCCGCCGGTGAACACGCTTGCGAAGCCCGAGCTCGCCGGGAAGAACGGCTCGTTCATCAGCTGCCAGATCTGCACGCCCACCGCCGCCAGCCCTAGCGCCAGCGCAAGCGAGGCGGCCGCCATCCAGGGCGCCTTGTGCCCCGCCTTCAGGCCCTGCAGTGCGACCCATTGGATGAGCGCGCTTGCCACCACGAGTGCCATGATCATCGCGCCTGACCACTGCTGAGGCGGGTGAAAGCCGGCCGGATACCACATCCCGTGCGAGTTCAAGGAGCGCAGGTAGAAGAACGCGAACACGAACGCGCCGAACACGAACGTCAGAGCGCCCAAGGCGAGACGCGCCCCAATCCACGCTGAGTTCAGCGCCGCCTCGTGCATGAAGGCGGCCTCTTCCTCCTGACGGGTCACCGCCGGGGGCTGCGCGGCTGCTTGTGCCATCGTTATGCCTCCGTCCGGGCCACCGGCGCCGACAGGGCAGCCGCAGCGAGCACGCCGGCCGGCGGATTCAGGTCTGCGATAGGCCCGGCGCCCTTCACGCCGTATTCGTACGGGCCGGACAGAATCACCGGAATATGCTCGAAATTATCGACCGGCGGCGGCGAAGCGATCTGCCATTCGAGGCTCCTGGCCTCCCAGGGATTCCCGACCTCGCGCTCACGCACAATCACCGTCGACCACACGAAGTTGGCCACGAAAAGCAGAATCGATCCGCCGAGGCAGAATGAGGAGATCGATACCCAGTCGTTCAGCGTTTGCAGGTTCTGCGCATACTCGAACACGCGGCGCGGCTGCCCGAGTATGCCCACTGCGAATAGCGGCAGGAACGTCGAGTTGAAAAAAATGAACATGGTCCAGAACTGGATCAGGCCGAGGGTCTGATTCAGCCTGATTCCCATGATCTTGGGTAGCCAGTAATAGCACGCGCCCACGAATGCGAACACCAGCGCGCCCATGATCGTGTAATGGAAGTGCGCCATGACGAAGAAGGAACCGTGCACGACCACGTCAGCGGGCACGTCCGACTGGTAGACGCCGGTCACTCCGCCAATCAGGAAATTGAAGAAGAACGCGAACACGAAGAGCATCGGCACCGTGAAGCGGATCTTGGCCTTCCACAGCGTGCCCAGGGCGACCAGGAAAATAAATCCGGTCGGGATGGAGATCAGTTCGGTCGTCAGCATGAACAGCGGCCGCATGTCAGGGTTGATCCCGCTCACGAAGAGGTGGTGTTGCCATACGAAGAAGCTGAGCAACCCGACACCCAGCATGCCGGCGGCCGACACCCGGTAGGCGAACAGTGGTTTCCGGCAGAAGACCGGCAGCAGCTCGGAGACTACGCCGAAGCCAGGCAGCGCCAGGATGTACACCTCCGGATGGCCGAAGAACCAGAACACGTTCTGGTGAAGGTACGAGCTGCCACCTAGCTGGTCGGAGAAGAACGCGGTCTGGACCGTCCGGTCCGTGATCAGCATGTACATGCCGCCGACCAGCACCGGAGCGGCAAGCACGAACAGGAAACTTGTCGTGAAGATGCCCCAGACGAAGATCGGAAGCCGACTCCAGCGCATCCCCGGCGCCCGGTAGCAGATGATCGTGACAATAAGGTTGAACCCGGACAGGATCATGGAGATGCCCATGAGACCGAACGCGAACGCGTACGC
Source organism: Streptosporangiaceae bacterium (assembly GCA_030038495.1). Taxonomy (GTDB): domain Bacteria; phylum Actinomycetota; class Actinomycetes; order Streptosporangiales; family Streptosporangiaceae; genus JAJYUU01. The sequence continues at coordinate 6,298 of JASHOV010000451.1, read as the reverse complement.
GTCCGCCCCCTCGGTCGCCTGGATGGACAGCGGTGCATACCCGGTCCAGCCGAACGGGAACCCTCCGAGCAGCAGGCTGGACAAAAGGACGAGGAATGCCGCCGGGGTCAGCCAGAAGGCCAGGGCCTCCATCCGCGGAAAGGCCACGCGCTTGGAGCCGATCATGATCGGCACCAGGTAATTGCCGAAAGGACCGGTGATGAGCGAGGTCATCAGCATCATCATCATCGTGCCGTGCTCGCCGACGAGCTCGATGTAGGTCGCCGAGCTGAAGAGGTGATTAACCGGTGACAGCAGCTCAGACCGGATAGCCATCGCGAACAAGCCGGCCGTGCAGAAGTAGATGATCATGCCGACCAGGTACTGGATGCCGACCACCTTGTGGCCAAGCGTGTACTGGAAGTAGCGGGCCAGGCCCGTCCGCGCCTCGGCCTCTTCCTCTTCGTGCGGGATCTGCCGGCCGATCATCATGCGGAATAGGTCGGTGAAGACCCCCAGCCCGGCCAGCCAGCCTACGGTCAGGAACGTGTAGCCGAGCACGATCGCCAGGTTGTTCTGGTCCGACGTGGCGACCTGCTGCCAGCCGGAGCCGATGAAGTTCCCTAGCCAGTGGCCGAAGAAGTAGCCTGCGACTCCGCCAATCGCGCCGGTATGCGCGCCCGGTCGCATCCACCACGGCCGGGCGCGGCCCGGCCGGCCCGGCGGCGGGCCTTCGGGCCGCTGTGCCTTCGCCGGCTCTATCTCGATCGACATCGGGTCACCTCTTCGTTGGATCGCGGTCTGGCTGCCAGGCGTCGGCTGGCGCTCACGGTTGCACGGGGACCTGCGGGCCGAACCAGCCACCGCCCGCGCCGGTCAGGCCGAGCTTGACCAGCACCGGTCCGAGCGTCTTGATGACAGTTGGGTCGTACGTCAGCGCGTAGGGCGGCAACAGCTTCGTGACGCTGGCCAGCCTTGCCTCGGTATGCCTGGCCCAGGTAACAAACGCCGCCGGGGTCACCACGCGGCCGGAGTTGAACATCGCGCCGTGCCAGAGGCCGCATAGCTCGCTACAGCGGACGATGAACGTCCCGAGCTGCGTTGGCTTGGCGAAGGCGACGTTGTTGACCCCGGGGTTGGCGTCAGCCTTCACGCCGAGCTGATAGGCCCAGAAGCTGTGTATGACGTCCAGCGACGTCACGTTGAACTGGATCTGGTCACCCTCTGGCAAGACCAGCTGGGTGGTCTCGAATCCGCCGAACTGCGGATAGCGGTAGGTCCACACCCACTGCTGGCCGATCGCCTGCACCTGCAGGTTAATCGTGCCGGGTTTCCAGATCGGGCTCGGGCCCTGACCGCCACCCGCGCCGTTGGGCACGATCAGCTGATAGGTGCCGAACCCGAACAGGCCGAGGACGAGCGCCGAAGTGCCCACGATCCATGCCACCGAGACGCGGCTGTTGCCCTGCAGCGGCGGCCCGTCTTCGTCATCACCAGGCCGGCGTCGCCACACGACGATGGCGTAGAGCCCGTAGATCCAGATGAACAGGATCACGGGTGCCGCGCAGAGCGAGAGTACGGCGATGTCGAATTGCTGGCCCGCCGCTACGTCGCTCATGCGCCCCGGCGGCAGGTGCGGATACCAGATGAACCAGATCACCAGATCCGCGGCCAGAGACAGGATGACCCACGGGACAAATATCCACAGGCCGTGATTGCGCTCACGGCGGCCGACTCCGGGTGCCCCGGCCTCTTCCGAGCTAGCCATTAGCCGACCACCTCCATGGTGCCCGTCATGTAGCCGATCGTCTGCATAGGCCCGCCGTTCCCGTCCAGGTAGCCGAGGCCACACGGGATCTTGCATTGCCAGAAGAAGGTGCCAGATGTGCGTGGAGTCACAAAGCTGAACTTCACCACGGTGTGCGGGTTGTTTGGCGTGCACGGCGAGGTGCTGCACAAGCTGCTGTTCGCCGCGAAGCTGGTCGGCGATGCCACCGGCACGTTGATACCGAGGGTCGGGACCGCGAATGTATGACCCACGGAGCACTCAGCCCACGAGTTCAACACCGAAACCCGCTTCCCGTCCACGAAAATGACGTTCCCCGTCGTGCCCGTGACCTTGCCCCACAGAGGGTTGCGCAGGGGCGTGCAGCCGTCGTAGCCGAAGATCGTCATATTGATCCTGCTGCCCGCCGGCACCGCGAAGTTCGTGGTGTGGACCCATTGGCGGGTCTGCGGGCTCAGGATGAAGTAGGTCACCCAGTCCGGGTCCGTCGTCACCGTTGTCTGTGGTGCTTCCTGCATGACCACATCGACCGAGGCACCGGTGTCGGGTGTCACGTGCGCGGTGAAGTCCTCCACGGGTGGCCCAGTGCTCGCCAGCAGATAATGAACGACAACGAAGCCGGTCAGCGCGGCCACGGCAAGGAACGCGACGATCAGGGTAGCCACCCGGGCCGGCAAGGACACCGGTTACCACCTCAACTCTCACTCGCTACGAAAGGCCACCTATCTGTCACCGACAGTGCCCGATCAGGGCGACAGCTGGCTCAGGCAAAATGCGTATCCGGGTCGTGCGCATCAAGGGCATGCGGGCCGCATCGCGCGCTGCCTGTCCGGGCAACGTAAGCGGATAATCCGCTTTAGTTAGCTGTTCCCCCCATGCACCCGACTTGCCGCGCTGGCCCAGCCGCGTTAAAAACCCCGAGCAAGCCTAGCTGTTCGTCAGCCCGGATACCTTACTTTCCACGGCCGAATCTCGCGGCTAGACCGGGTAATCAATTGACCGACGTCCGGCAGCGGAACTTCTTCACCTATTTTGATCCAATTAGTATGCGTGCCTCGTAGCGCCATTGCGCACTTCCATAAGGTTCCCGAGTCGGCAATTCCGGGCATTGGCTGTTCTCGATGGCAGCAGCCGGCGAATGCGCCGTAGGATCTGTGCCGTCATGAAGACCATTCAGCGCCGACCGGGCTGGCCGAGTCGCCGTGCCCCGTTCATGGCCTACCTGACCGGAGCCGTCCTCATCGCGTGCATGGTGCTCGTGGGTCTCGCGCATCATCCGAGTACGGCCGAGCGCGCCGCCGACCTGCGTGGCTTCGTCAGCGATATGAACGCGGACATCGGGTCATGTGCGGCCGACGTAGGCGCTTCCATGACCGCACTGCGGGCCGTCGAGAACGGCGCCAAGAATGACGCCGCCACCGCGGGCACCATCGCGCTCTCGGGCGCGAGCGATTGCTCGCCAGCCAACGATGAACTCATCGACGACCTCATCCAGTACGAGGTGACAGAGTCTCTGGCGAGCTTCCACCTGGACAAGGTGGTCAATGCGCTGGTGGCGTGGGCGTCACCGGATGCAGTACAGGTGCAGTCCGACGTCGCCGACGTGCTGGCCGCGCGCGGTGCCGCCGCGAAGGCGAGCGCCCGCGCCGCGCTAGCGCGGTCCCTGCGCACGCTGAACGCGCAGCGAGCCGCAATCGACTCCAGCATCCTGTCGGCCAGCCGGTCACTGTCCGCCCACGCCTCGCCGCCGATCCTGCCCGGCTGATGAACCCGGTCGAGTAAGGACCGGATGGCGGCGTCGGCCGCACACCCGGCTTTGGCCGGGAAAATACTGTCAAAGAGCCGATGAATGGCGACAAGCCGACTAAGTCGCGGCCCCCAGTCCGTAAGCAACGATAATCCGAGCCGTTATCTGGCCAGTCGACGGCGACAGGCGGCTTTGGCGGTGATACTAGTGACCGCCAGAATCCCAGATCAACCAAGTTCGGGGGACCGATGAAACGCTTCACGCACAATCCGTTCCTGATCATTTCGGCCGCTGCCGTCGCCAGTGCCATCACGCTCGCGCCAGCCGTGGCGCTGGCCAGTTCCGGGTCGCCTGCACGCCCAGCCGCCAGCGCGTTCACGCCGCTGTGCCAGACTCCCGGCCTTGTTATCTGGCTGGACACCCAAGGCAGCGGCGCGGCAGGCACCATCTTCTACAAGCTGCACTTCACCAACCTTTCCGGGCGTACCTGCACCCTGAATGGCTTTCCATTCCTGACCGCCGTCAACCTCGCCGGCCGCCAGGTCGGACCCAGGGCCGTGTTCCGGACGCCGCCATCGCCGCGCCTCGTGAGACTGGCGAACGGCAGGACCGCCACCGCCGTACTCGGAATCGTGGAGACCGGAAACTTCTCGCGGTCCGTGTGCCGTCCCGTCACCGCGGCGGGCTTGCGTGTCTTCCCGCCGAACCAGACCCGGTCCAAGCTGGTGCCGTTCCCGTTCAGCACGTGCTCGCGCAGCCGCGGGCCAGCGTCGCTGACCATCGGAGCCGTTACCAGGTAGCACTGCGCCGAAGCACGAGCCGACCGTGCTGAGCCTGTTAAGGGCCAGCACGGTCGGCTCTCACGGCAGGCTAGAGTCCGGTGCAGATGTCCCGGGCCTACTCCTCGAGCAGACCTGCGGCCACGAATGCCCGGTGGTAGATCTCCCGGATGACGAGCTGCTTGCGGGCGTTGTACTGCATCACGTGTTCCCCGGCCGCGTTGGCCTCGGACGCGGCCTGGCGCTTGACGGTGGCGTACCGGTCGCGCTCGTCGGGATTGCCGCGCAGCCAGTCACGGAAGATCCGGTGCTTCACGAGCTCCGGGCTGTCGAACCCGAAGACGTGCAGGTTGCACCGAGGCTCGTCTGCCCGCAGGACCCGGTGGCCGTACCACCAGGGCTCGCGGATCGTCAGCCGAAACCCGATTGTCTCCAGCGCAGGTACGTAGTCCTGCTCGCAGTCGGGGTCGGCCACCGTCAAGTCGATGTCGATGATGGGCTTGGCCGGCAGCCCTGGAACGGAGGTGGAGCCCACGTGCTCAAGGTGCAATACCCGCCAGCCCAGTGCCCCCCGAATCCGAGCGGCGAGGTCGTCGTAGTGCCGCGGCCAGGCGGGGTCCGGATCGGCTATGTCTATTCCGCTAGCCGGGGGGCCCAGGACCCACGGATTGGCTCCCGGCGGTCCTGGTGAGTCGTCGAAGGAAACAATCTCGGCACGGCTGGGCATGGGCGCAGTATATTTGTCCGCTCTTGTCGCGGGAGCGTCGGTGCGGTCGACTGCTAGCGGGCTCAGATCAGCCTCTGACGATTCATCGGGGAGAGAGCGTCGGCACCCGGCTTGTGTCGCCGCGCACGAGCCCTTCTGCCGCCTCGGCGCGGGGGGTATCAGCGGGGTCGTCACCAGTTTGCAGCGCGCGGTTCTCTCGATCCACAAACACGATCCGAGGGCGGTGCTGCGCAATCTCGGCCGGATCCAGTATCGCGTAAGAGATGATGATCACGAGGTCGCCGGGTGAAACCATACGAGCCGCAGCCCCGTTGACCCCGATGATTCCCGATTCGCGTTCGCCCTCGATTACATAGGTAGTGAAACGCGCTCCATTGTTGATATCCACGACATCGACTTGCTCTCCGGGCAGCAGATCGGCAGCATCCATGATGGCGGCGTCTATCGTGAGCGAGCCCACGTAGTGCAGATCGCTCTGCGTGACCGTGGCACGATGAACCTTGGATTTGAGCATGGTTCGATACATGGTCTTCTCCCGTCCGGGGACGCGCGCGGGCTGCGCGGAATTCGCCGGGAGCGGCCGGACGGCGAGGACGTGGCAATCCGCAACCGAGCAGCGGACCCGGCCTGGTGACCGTTCCGATCACGGGGTCCAGTACACATCCTGGGCGCTCACCCGCCGAGACCGCGCCTCCGCGGTTGCTGCCGCCCCCGGTGCGGTCGGTGACCATCCCCCTGGGAGCCGTCCGGCCTGCTCGGCCTGCGGCCGCTGAGGGTTAGCTTTCCTATCTGCCCGGGTCCGGGCCGCCGAGCACATCCTCATCCTCACCCGGGTCCGGGCCGCCGAGCTCATCCTCCTCGCCGGGGTCCGCGCCGCCCAGCACATCCTCGTCCTGACCGGGGTCCGCGCCGCCGAGGCTACCCTTCCACTCAGATCCGCTGTCGTGACTTGCCATTCTGACCTCCCATGCGGACATGTGACGGGCCGTCGCGTCATCGCCCGCGGCATGTCTTGAGCCACGGCCCTTCTCTCTGGCTCCTTCCCCGCGCTTGGACGGGCAACCGGACGGTGCCGGGCTCAGCGCCCGCCGACATCACCGGGTTGAGACGGCCGCAACCGCCGACCGGCCCGGGTCGCTTCTCGGGGGATTCCCGTGCATTCCCGGTCAGATTCCCAGCTGCGCGGCGGCGAGCGCAGTTCCCTCGATCCGCGCCGCGATCTTGGCGAAGGCGGTGTCGCGGGAAGTAGAGGTGTCGTCGGCGAAAGGCGAGAAGCCGCA
>JASHOV010000450.1 GCA_030038495.1 Streptosporangiaceae bacterium | reverse complement strand
TGAGCAGGGGATCCCAGATGTCGCAGGCAGTAGACGAGGTCAAGATCGGCGGGCTGGGCGCCAGCCGGAAGCGCGTCGAGGACAGCCGGTTCATTCGCGGCAAGGGCAACTACACCGACGACATCGTGCAGCCGGGCATGCTGCACATGGAGATCCTGCGCAGCCCGCTCGCACACGCGCGGATCAAGTCGATCGACGCCAGCAAGGCATGGGACATCCCCGGCGTCCACCTGGTCCTGACCGGCGAGATGATGGCGACCCGCAATCTAGCCTGGATGCCGACCCTGTCCTACGACACCCAGGCCGTGCTGGCCACCGACAAGGTCCGGTTCCAGGGCCAGGAGGTGGCGTGCGTCATCGCCGACGATCCCTACATCGCCAAGGACGCCTGCGAGGCGATCGTCGTCGACTACGAGCCGCTGCCGGTCATCGTGAACCCGGTCCAGGCCGTCGCGGACGGCGCCCCTGTCATCCGCGACGATAAGGAAAACCAGCCCGACAACGTCATCTACAACTGGGAGGTCGGCGACAAGGCCGGCACGGACCGTGCCTTCGAGCAAGCCGACGTCATCTCCCGGCTGAAGCTGCACTATCCGCGGTCGCACCCGTCGCCGATTGAGTGCTGCGGCTCGATCGCGGACTTCAACCGGGCGACGTCCAAGCTGACCGTCTACATGACGACGCAGGCGCCGCACATCATCCGGGCGGCCGTCGCGATGGTGGCCGAGCTGCCCGAGCACATGATCCGGATCATCTCGCCCGACATCGGCGGCGGCTTCGGCAACAAGGTGCCGGTGTATCCGGGCTACGTCTGCTCGATCCTCGCCTCGATCCTGCTGGAGCGGCCGGTCAAGTGGATCGAGGACAAGTCCGGGAACCTCATCTCCACCGGCTTCGCCCGCGACATCTACCTCGACGGCGAGATGGCCCTCCGCCAGGACGGGAAGATCCTCGGCGTCAGGATGCACTGCGATGCCGACCACGGCGCGTTCTTCTCCGATGCGCAGCCGAGCAAGTTCAAGATCGGCCTGCTGCACTCGGCGTTCTCCGCCTACGACATCCCGGCCGCGCACCTGACCGCCCGGGGCACCTATAGCAACAAGGCGCCGGGCGGCGTCGCCTACCGCTGCTCGTTCCGCGTTACTGAGGCGATGTTCTTCCAGGAGCGCATGGTCCAGGCCGCGGCCGACGACCTCGACCTGGACCAGGCCGAGTTCCGCCGGATGAACTTCGTGCGCGACGACCAGTTCCCGCACCGGACGCCGTTCGGCTTCCTGCTCGACTCCGGCCAGTACGGCAAGTGCCTGGACGTCGGCCTGAAGGCCATCGACTACGACGACTTCCGGCGACAGCAGGCCGAGGCCCGCGCTCGCGGGCGGCTGCTGGGCCTCGGCATCTCGACGATGACCGAGCCGCTCGGGGCCGGCAACAGCCGCGAGTACGACATTCTCGGCATCAAGATGTTCGACTCCGCCGAGCTCAAGGTGCACATGACGGGCAAGGCCATCGTGCGCACCGGCGCCCGCACCCAGGGTCAGGGACACGAGACGACGTGGGCGCAGATCGTCGCGCACGAGCTGGGCATTCCCGCCGAGGACGTGGTGGTAGAGGAGGGCGACACCGATACCGCCCCGTTTGGGATGGGAACGTATGCGTCGCGGTCGACTCCGGTTGCCGGGGCCGCGGTCGCGATGGTGTCACGCAAAATCAGGGCCAAGGCCCGCAAGCTGGCCGCGCACCTCCTCGAGGTGTCGGAGGAGGACATCGAGTGGGAGCTCGGCCGGTTTTATGTTCGCAGCGCCCCGGACCGGGGCGTGACCATCCAGGAGTGCGCGGTCGCGGCCTACGCGAACATGCCCGATGGCATGGAGCCGGGACTGGACGCGACCGCGTACTACGACCCGCCGAACCTGACGTGGCCGTTCGCCGTGTACATCGTGACCGTCGAGGTGGACCCGGCGACCGGCGTCTGGGACGTGCTGAAGATGGTCGCGGTCGATGACTGCGGGGTGCGGATCAATCCCATGATCGTGGAAGGCCAGATCATGGGCGGCCTGACCGAGGCCTACGCGATGTCCAACATGCAGTTCATAACCTTCGACGCCGAGGGAAACTGCGTCGGCGCGAACTATATGGACTACCTGCTGCCCACCGCCTGGGAGACGCCGGGATTCGAGCTGCACTCCGAGGTCGTCACCCCGTGCCCGCATCACCCGATCGGCGCGAAGGGCATCGGCGAGTGCGCGGCTGTCGGCGGCCCGGCCGCGTTCGTCAATGCGGTCATGGACGCCCTTGCGGGCACCGGCGTGCGCAACATCGACATGCCGCTGCTGCCCGACCGGGTCTGGGAAGCGATCACCTACCAGCGTGACGTCTCCGGTGCGCCGCCGGTGCGATCGGACGATTAGCCAATGCCCATGGACGGCTGGGGAATCATGCAGCAGGCCACCGAGCTGGCGCGGCGCGGTGAGCCGTTCGCGCTGGCTACGGTGGTCTGGCGGCAGGGCCCGTCGTCGAGTCAGCAGGGCGCCAAGGCGCTCATCACCGCGGACGGGGAGCTGCAGGGCTGGATCGGCGGCGCGTGTGCCGAGCCGACGGTGATCCGCGAGGCGCGGGAGGTCATGCAGACCGGGACGGCACGGCTGCTGCTGCTTGGCGACCCGGAGCAGTTCGGCTATCCGGCCCACGGGGCGGGCGAACCGGGAGAGCTGCCGAACGGCATGACCTTCGTTCCCATCGCGTGTCAGAGCGAGGGCGCGCTTGAGGTGTACATCGAGCCGGTGCTGCCCGTTCCGCACCTGGTCGTCGTGGGCGGCTCGCCGATGGCAACCACGCTGGCCGACCTCGGCCGGGCGCTCGGATGGCAGGTGGACCTGATCGCTGGCCAGGACTTCACCGCCGACGATGCCAGTGAGCGATCGCTCGTCGTCGTGGCCACTCAGGGCCACGACGACGAGAGCGTCCTCGAGCACGCGGTGGCCGCCCGGCCCGCCTACCTGGGCCTGGTCGGCTCGCACAAGCGCGGCGACGCGGTTCTCGGCTACCTGGCCGACCGCGGCGCGGACCGGGAGACCCTGGCCCGGGTCCGGGTTCCCGCCGGGCTCGACCTCGGGCACACCGGCCATCGCGAGATAGCGGTCGCGATCCTGGCCGAGCTTGTCCAGGTGACAGCCGCCCGAGAGCCGGGGCCGCGGGCCCTGCGGCCGGACCGGCGGGCGGCGCCGGCGACCGATCCGGTCTGCGGGATGGCTGTCGACCCGGCTCCAGGCACCAGATCGTCGCGGCGCGACGGACAGATCTATTACTTCTGCTCAGCCGGGTGCCAGGACATCTTCGAGAAGAGGCTGCTTACCCATGAATAGAGGGGCCCGATGCTGATCACCAACGACTTCGAGGTCGCGCAGCCGACCGACCGGGTCTGGCAGTTCTTCCAGGACATCCCGCAGGTAGCGAGCTGCCTGCCGGGTGCCGAGCTGACCGAGGACCTGGGCGACGACAAGTACCGCGGCAAGGTCGCGATCCGCATGGGCCCGGTCCGGCTGCAGTTCGCCGGTACCGCGGATATCACCGAGCGGGACGAGCAGGCCAGGCGGCTCGTCGTCCACGCGGCTGGCGCTGAGGAGCGCGGGCGGGGCCAGGCGAGCATGGTCATCACCGCGCAACTGTCCGCCGTCGGCCGTGGCACCAAGGTGGCCGTGACGCAGGACCTGCAGCTAGCCGGGGCCGCTGCTCAGTACGGCCGCGGGATGATCAGCGATGTCTCCTCGGTGCTCATGCGCGACTTTTCCGCGAACATGCAGGACCGGATCGACCGGATCGACCGCGGCGAGTCAGCCGGGGACCTCGCCGCCGCGTCCGCGACACCGGCCAGCGGCTTCGCGCTCGGCCTCCGCGCCGCGCGCATGGCGCTGGCCCGTGTGTTCCGGCGCTTCTTCCTTCCGTACCAGCACGCGAGCTAAGGAGCCAGCCATGGTCTTGTGGTGGATCGGTAACGCGGTCCTGCTGCTCGTCATCCTGCCCGTCGTCATCTTCCTGCTGAACCGGGTGCTGGCAGCGGTGGAACGCATCCGGCACGCGACCGACGACATCCTGTCCGGCGGCGTCGCCCTCGTCGGTGAGCTGACCGAGGTCCCCGGTGCCCTGGCCACAACCGACGAGACCGTACGCGCGGTCTCGGTCGGCGCGGTCAGGTACGCGGGCTCGGTCGCGAAGCTCCTCGGCTGAGCAGGACAGAAGGGAGAACGGACATGCCAGCAGCTGCCTGGGTAACCCTGATCATTTCGGCGGTCATCATCGCGCTGACCGCCGTGGCCCTGCTGCGGGTGATCTTCCACCTGCGCGCCATCCGCGTGACGCTGGTCGCGACGACCGGCGGCGTGCGAGCGGTCGCGGATCTCACCAGCACGGTGCCCGACCGGCTCACCTCGGTCAATGCCAGCCTGAAGCCCGTCAAGGACTTCTGCGAGACGGTCTGAGCGAGGAGGCACAGATGGTATTCGCTCACGCTCATCATGTGGCCGCGGTCGCCGGCCCGAGTAACTTCGGCTGGACCCTGGGCTGGGTTATCGGCATCGTGGTCGTGCTCGCGGTGGTCGCGCTGGTCGTGCCGATCCTGCTGCTGGCCAGGTCCATCGGCGACGAGGCCCCCAAGATCAATAGCGCGCTTGGCGATGCGGTGCGCAACACCGCGCCGCTCGGCGCGCTGCGGACCACCATCGACTACGCGGTCACGATCATCGGCGGCCTCAAGCGCGGCCGCGAGAGGCTCGGAGGTTAGCGCATGCATACCCTGGCCATGTCTTCCGCTGAGCACACCCGCTGGGTCGTCGCGATCATCGTCGGCTTCGTCGTGATCCTCGCGGTGGTGGCGCTGCTGAGCCTGCTCATCTACCTGATCAAGCGGATCGACCGCCGCGTGGTCGAGGTGCGGGACTCGCTGCAGGCGGCCGCGACCAACACCGCGGACGCCGCCCTCATTCCTCAGGTAGCCGACGGAGTAGAGCTGGTGCTGGCCGAGGGCCTGCAGCATCACCTCTTCCTCGGCCGGGTGCTCGGGAAGGTGAAGTCGTGATGACCCTGGTCATCCTGACTGTTATCGAAATCGTCCTGCTGGTTGCCGGGCTGGCGGTCTACCTGTACTGGGCCGGGACGCTCCTGACCCGGATTGCCGCGAACCTGGAGGAATGCTCGGAACTGGTCCAGACGATCGTCCGCAACGCCGAGGTCATCGAGCCCGCCGTGGGCCACATCAACGAGACCGGGGGCGTGGTGGCCGGCGCCCTGCCGCTGCTGTACGGCATGGCCGAGGA
>JASHOV010000449.1 GCA_030038495.1 Streptosporangiaceae bacterium | reverse complement strand
TTGTGTTCCTCGGGCTGTGCCCGGTGGTCGCCGGGTTGACCGGCGCATGGATGCGGGCCGATAACGCCGCCGTGCAGCACGCGTCCCTTTCGTGGGACAAGGTCAAGGGCGTGCTGCTCCAGGCGGCGCCAGGGCCGCTCGAGCCCTATCACGGCGCGAACATCTGGACCGAGCTGGAGCCCGCTCGCTGGACGTTCGGCGGGCGGTCGCAGCGCGGCCTCGTTCCCGTCCCGGCGGGGTCGGCCGCCCGCAGCACGGTCACCGTGGACCTGAACAAATCCGGCCAGGTGCAGGCACCGCCGCTAACCGCGGCGCAGCTGCGCGACCGCATCGACACCGGCACCTTCATCACGATGATCGCGATCGGCGGACTGCTGCTGGCGCTGACATGGCTGGGACGGCGATACCTCGACAGGAGACGGATCGCGAGCTGGGAGGCCGAGTGGCTTTCTGTCGGCCCGCACTGGACCCACCACTGACGTAGGAACCTCATGATCTGGGAGACAAACCGTCCTCCCAGGACGGAAATCCTCCCAGATCATGAGGACGGTCGGCCGGTGCGGCCGGACGATCGAACATACTGTCGTTACCTCCTTGCAGACTGGTACGCGGCTAGGCGAACCCGTGACAAGGAGGCGGCTATGTGCTGGCAGTGCGACCACCCGGACGCGACCTACGAGGACTACCTCGCGCACCTTCGGCGCACGATATCCCGGTGCGGCTGGGCCATACAGGGCGTGGAACGCAGCGGGATCCATCCGCCGTGGGCCTACACGGTCGGGCTGACCCGTGCCTGCTGCCCGGAGTTAGTGGTGACGGGCATGCCGTTCACCAAGGCCGCCACGCTACTCAACGGCGTCGCCGACCACGTCATGCACGCCGGGCCGCCCGAGCCCGGACAGCAGGTTGAGCTGCGCGGCGGGCTGCTGATCGAGATCGTTGAGGTAACCGAGCCCACCGCGCACCTGCTGATGGCCGTGGCCGTGTACGGGCCGCGGATCCAGGCCCGGCAGATCGTCCACGCCGACTACCGCGGCTACTGGCCGTGGGAGTCGGGCTATCGCGGGAGCGGCCGCGGCGGCCAGCCGGTACTCGGCACCCGCGCCACCCCGCCAGCAAGCGCGGCGTGACCGGCCGCTTCATTGATCCGGTGCGCTCTTGCTCCGTTCCGTCGCGGCTAGTAGAAACAAACGATGGGAAAACAGGCGGCCGTCGTGCTGTACGTGCTCGCGCTGGTCGTGGTCGTGGTCGGCGTGGACGTCCTGTTCTTCAGGAACCAGGTCTGGCAGCGGCTGGCGGCGAACGTCGGAATTGTCCTGATTTTCGGGGCGTTCTACTTCAGGTTCGTGAAGCGTTAGTCGCCGTAGTTGTCGTGGTGCCGGGGCCAGGACTTCGGCTCCTGGTAGCCGCTGAGGCCGAGCGAGCCCAGGTCGACATAGCTGCTGTCGAGCATGTGCAGGTCGATCTCGTTGTCGTAGGCAGAGTAGGTGTGAAGGACCGACTCGCCGTCACGGAGGAATACATTCAGGCCGCCGCGCTCGGATTTCTCCGCCTTGGAGTGAAAGTCGTAGTTGAAGTCGTTGCCGGCCAGCGAGTACCACGGGATGGACCAGCCCATCCGCGCCCTGAACGGCTCGATCTTCGAGATCGGCGCCTGGGACACGATCGCGAACGTCGTGTCCAGCGCGTGCAGGTGGGCCAGGTGACCGACGTTGTCGATGACGTGGGAGCAGTAGGGGCAGCCCTGTTTCCAGTCAGGATCGAACATGAAGTGGTAGGTGATGAGCTGGCGCCGCCCGTCGAACATCTCCAGCAGGCTCACCGTGCCCGCTGGCCCTTCGAAGGCATAGTCTTTCTCGACCCTGACCGCGGGCAGGTTGCGGCGCGCGTCGTTCAGCGCGGCGCGCGCTCTCGCTTCCTCGGCCTCCCGGGCACGTAGCTCAGCGCGGGCAGCCGCCCACTGGTCCGGCGAGACGACCTGCAAAGTTGTCACTGTTCTCCCTGATTCTCGCGGCCGCTACTGGCCATGGGTGGTCCGGGGGACCTATGCACTCTCACGACGAGCGGCGGGCGTCCCTATGGACCGACCATCAGCACCCATCCTGGCCGGCTCGAGCCCATCAGGCACAGGCGCAATCGGCCGCGGGCCGCGCTTCGAGACTGATGATCTACGGGACTCGCTCTAGCTCAGTCGCTGGTGTAGCAAGTCGCTGCTCCCACCGTGACCGTAATCTCGACGCCTGGCGGAGGCCCGTTCAGGTAGATGAGCGCGTACCCGGAGCCGTTGGTCTCGTAACTCCACGAATAGCCATCCGCGCTGGCAGTCGCGTCTTTGTAGGGTTGATTCGAGTGCACGTAGACGTTGTTCCAGTCGTACGGCGCGTAATAGACGGATGCCGTGGCCCTGCACCAGGCGCCCGGCCTGTGACCAGTCGTGCGGCGCTTGCGCGGGGTGAACCAGGTCGAGCATGATCCGCGGCGGGATCCCTTCGCGACCTGCACGTCGACCCTGACCCTGTAACCAGGTGTCGCACCGCCGAGCCGGTACCAGATCGTGCGCTTTCCCGCGGTGCCGGCGACTGCGGTCTGCCTGCGGACGCCGCCCCGGAAGTGAGCCGCAACCCGGATGCGCGCGGACGCCGTGGTGGTGATCCTGATGCCAACGGTGGTGTAGTCGCGCGGGTACCGGCCGGTGACCGAGGCTTCGCAAGCGAGCCGGGCAGCCGAGCGCGAGCCCGTGCTGGCCTGCGATACCGCTGACGGCGCTAGACCTGCGACGAGGACAGCCGCGGGCAGGAGGACCCATCCGAGTCGGGGTAACGCGGCCCTCCGCTGCCGAAGCCCGTGCGACAGGATTCCATGCTGATCGTGGCTCACCGAGTTCTCCCCTCACTGTCTTCGCGACGCGGTCCCGCCGCGTGGTCCGCGGTTCAGCCAATGAGATGACGCGTCGGGTGAGCGGGCGGAGAACGTAACTTAGGATACTTTGCCAAATCATTGCCGGGATGCCGAGCTTCTGCCGCAATGGCCGGCGCGCCGGTGACCGGAGGCGGCGATCGCGACCGGTCATGCGGCGAGCCTCCTGGCGTTGCCCGCCCGGCGCCGATCATGCTCCGTTGCATAGGTCCAGGTCAGCGGGGAAGAGTCAGGCAATATGCCCGATCGCGGTCTCGGGACGGGCGGCTCGAAAAGGAGGGTCATCATGCGCAGGACGTGGCTGCTGGCGGGGCTCGTGGGCGCGGCCCTGATCGCCAGGAACCAGCGGCAGGACGCCACCAGGTACATAAAGATCAAGCAGATGTCGCGCGGCACCGGACACCCCGAGAATGTCCCGGCAGGCGGGTCGCACCGCTACCCAACAGCCGGGCAGGGCGTAGCCGACGGCACTGGCGACTTCGACGCGGCCAGCCGCGGCGGCCTGGCTTCCACGCCCGTTCGCTAGCACCACGCTCGGCATACCCCGCACGTTAGCGGTGCTTATGCGGCCAAAGGCGGCACTGCAGCTCAAGCTACAAAGATCCACTGGCGCGCATTACGGCTGGTTGGTTGACTAAGCCGCGTGACAGACACCGGGGCGCAGTCCGCGCGAACCGCCGCGGCCCTGACGGCGTCGGCCGCTCCCACCGACCGGGACGAGGCGGATACCGGCCTGGTGCTGCTCGCGCTCCAGGCGGAGGCGGCCGACCATCGCAGGCCGGGCTGGATCAAGCGGCGCGTCGAGCAGCTTGAGTTCCTCGACACCAGGGCGGTCCGCTGGCGGGTGAGCGTCGACTTCGAGGTGCCGCCGCAGGCTCCAGCCGTCCAGGTCGGCCAGACGACGTACCGGCTGGTGCCGATCACGACGATGCCCAAGGGCGAGCTCGTCGCGTTCGACCTGCGGGACGAGGCGGGAGCCGCGCTGTCGATGCCGACCGCGGACGAGACCAACCGCCGGGTCGCCCCGGCCATGGTCGTGCGGGCCAGGACGGTGCTGGGCGTCCCGCGCCTGCCCGGCACGCTCGAGCGCGACCTGATGCGGATTGTCGCGACCTCCCCGGCCACGCACGAGAAGGCGTACCTGCCGTTCTCCGCCGCGGCCGCCCACATCGACGCCGAGTTCCGGTTAGAGGACCTGCACGACGCGTCGCAGCAGCTCAGTGCGGTCCGGTTCTGGCAGCTCCGCCGGAGCTGGCAGGCACACAGGAACTGGAACCGGGCCCAGGACGCAGCCAGCGAGGCGGTCCTGGCGCGGCAGGCGGCGGGACAAAAGATCGTCGATGTCGATCCCGAGGTCATGAAGGCAACCTGCCTGCTCATGGCCCACGCGCCGTTCCGCAGCCAGCTGGAGGAACTGGCGCAGAACTACCTGGTCTACGTCGGCCTGACCTGCGAGGCGGGCGTCCGGCGCATCATCAAGCTGGCCTCCGAGAGGACCGTCAACTTCTGGACCCGCCGGAGCAAGTCAAAGCGCTTCTTCCAGGCCCTGGGCTGGCGGTACTGGCGGCTCGACATCCTGCTCGGCGGCCGGGGCGGGAGCCATCACCTGGAGGTCGCCGCGCCGCCGGGCGTGGACATCGCCCGCATCACGGCTAGGCCGACCGATCCGCGCGAGCGCGGGCCGCGACTGCGGATCGGGGGGTTCTCCCCGCATGTGCATATCCTCATCCCGCGCGAATCTCCCGTCCGCTACCGCGTCAGCGTCTACATCCGGGTAAGCCGTCCCGGATGGCTGCTGTCCTCGCTGCTGGTCGGCGTGCTGATCGCGGGCGTGCTGGTCACCGGGCGGGTCAAGCTCGCCGTACTGTTCCAGCAGGCCGTAGGCGCTGCTCCGGGCGAAGCGGGCACCGCCGCGACACTGCTCCTGGCCCTGCTCGGCGTTATCGCCAGCTGGCTCATCCGGCCCGGCGAGCACCCGCTTGCCGCCCGGCTGCTCCGTCTCGTCCGCGTACTCATCATGATCGACGTCCTCGCGGTGCTGATCGGAACGGGGGACCTGCTCCTGCACCGGACCACGCATCGGCTGCCGACCCCGCTGTGGTCCGGGCTGGCCTGGGCCGGGGGAGCCATCGCGTTCCTGCTGTTCCTGTCCTGGCTGTTCCCGAGGCACGCGCCGTGGAAGCCGGAATGACCGAGGGCTCGCGTACGCTGTAAGGAGCAAGGAGGCACCGATGTCGACACCCGTAGCCGAGCCGGACGGCGGCGCCCTGAGCGTCCCGGCCGCCGACGGCTACCACTACGCCGACGATCACCCGTGGGGCGCGGCCGACCAGGCCGCCCTGACCGACGAGCTCTGGCACACCGTGGCCGAGTTCCGGTCCAGCAGCGATCCCGCCCCGTCCTACTCGGCCGAGGCGACAGGCGAGGCGTAGGCCGCAGTCTTGCCTCAGGGCACGGTCACGCCCTGCAGTTCGACCCCTGACGGGTTCTGGGTCGGGTCCAGCTCGGTCTGCACGTTGACGCTGGTCGGCGGGATCGTGTCCATCACGAACGGCACGTCCGCCGGGTTGTAGCCGCAGATCGCCGGCGGCGACGCCTGCGCCGCGACCGCCGCCGAGCAGACCCCGAAGTTGTACGCCTGCGGAGTCGCGTCGAAGGTCCGGGCGTCGTCGATGCCAAACCCGTCCTGGCCGGTCAGCGTGACCGTGAACGTCCAGCCCGACCCGGGCGTCCCGAGCTCGGCCGTCGGCACCGTGATCGTCACCAGGCCCGGGGTGTCCGAGCCGGACGGCGACAGCTGCGCCACCGACACCTGCGGCGTCCCGACGGTCGACGACCCGGAGATCCCCGCGGTCGAGGACCCCGGTGTCACCCAGTCGTCGGTGCCGAACCCGTCCACCTCGATCAGCTGGTTCCACGCGTCGGCGGACGCGATCGAGTAGTTGAACGCGCCGGCCGCGCCGGTCGACTGGATCTCGCCCGCGGGCACGCTGCCCGACGGCGCGTGGATATACAGGTCGATCAGCTGCGCGCCGAGCAGCGAGCCGAACGTGGACTGCAGGTTCGCGATCCCGACCTGGAACGTCACCGTGCTGCCGGAGTTGATGACGGTCAGCCCGTTCAGCCGGAACGAGTCCGGCGCGAACACCGGCGATCCGTCGGTGTTCGTCGCGGTCGGGTAGGCGTAGGTGCCGGGCCCGTTGCCGCCGCCAGGCGCGGGCGCGGCCTGCAGCACGACCGTGCCCGGCACGTACAGGTCGGTGATGGTGAAGATCGCCTCGTTGGTGCCGCCCGAGCCGCCGGGGCCGACCGTGGATGCCACCTCGACCGAATCCGTCCCCGGCTCCAGGCTCACGCTGGCGGAGAACGCGCCGGTGGAGTCCGCGGTCAGCGTCGTGATCGACGTGGTCGGCGCTGAGGCCCCGGCCGCCGTGCCGGTCACCGCTACGTCCACGGTCGCCCCCGGTGCCGTCGTTCCCATCACCGTGGTCGAGGCGGCATCGACGGTGATCGACGGACGGGTGAGGTTCGTCGGCACGTCGCCGCCGCTCACGGAAAGCGGCGCGGTCACGCTCAGCGGCGCGGCCGCGGGCCCGCTGCCCGACGCCGAGTCCGCGTACCGGTCCGCGACGATCGACGGCTGCTCCTGCAGCCGGCCGGACGCCATGTCCGCGATCAGCCGCAGCAGCTGGGCCTGGGCCCAGGTCAGCGGGGCCGCCGACCCGTCCGGCTGGCCGTCCACGAACCCGATCGACGCCGTAGCGGGGTCGGACCCGTACGGCGAGGCGGGTACGTCCGGGTAGTTCCACACCTGCTCGGGCACCAGCCCGATCCCGGACGAGGACCGCAGCATGAACGACAGGTCGGCATTGGCCGCCGACGAGTTCCCGGCCAGCACCTGGTACTCCGCGTTCTCGCCGGAGAGCACCGGCCACGGGTGCCCCGTTCCCTCGTCGTTGGTCGCCCACGGCTCGCCGTTCGCGGTGCAGTCGCCGAACACCGACTCCTCGCAGTCCCCGTACCCGTCGCCGTTGTAGCGCATGATCCCGGTGCCGGACGGCGTGGAGACCGCGATATTCGCGGACGTGACCGCGAGCGAGTTCGTGATCAGCGGGTCGCTCGCCGGCAGCTCGCCGAGCCGGACCAGCTCGAGGAAGCCCTGATCGACCACGGATCGCTGGTCGTAGGACGTGGGATCGCCGTTGCCGAGCGTGTAGGAGTAGGCCGAGTTGGGGTCGCCGTTCTTGGAGACCCGGATGAAGTACGGCGAGGATGACAGCGGCCCGTCCGAGGTCACCGTCGTGGTCAGGATCAGCCGCCGGAAGTTGTCCGCGGTGGCGTCAAACAGGCGCGCCGAGGCGGCATCGCCCTGCACCCGGGCGATCGCGGCCGCCGCGACCAGGCCCGCGACCTCGTCGGCCATCGTGGACGGGGAGAACCCGGTCTGCTCCTCCCAGCGCTCGACGCCGTCGGCCGGGCCGTTCGCGACCAGGAAGTCGGCGGCGGGCCGGATGTGATTCACGTAGAGCGCGTGATCACCGGCCATGCCCGCCTGCCACGCGGCCAGGATCGGGTCGGCGGTCTCGTCCAGCTGCAGCCCGCCCGTATCCGGCGCGGCCTGCCCGTTCAGCAGCCCGTTGCGCGGGAACGAGCCGTCCGGCAGCTGCAGGTCGGCGAACCAGTACCGCACCATCTGCCGCGCGGTCGCCAGGTCGCCGTCGACCAGGAACCCGGTGAACGTCTCATACGCGTCCCGCGGGAACACCTCCCGGTAGGACCCGAAGTACGGCGCGAGCCCGTCGCTCGCGGTCTGCCCGGCCGGCACCGCCTGGCCCCACGGGCTGGCCAGCGACGCCGCGGTCGCGCCCGCGAACGTCTTGTCCTCGCTGGCCTTGAGCACGTTCGCGCTGAGGTAGTAGGCCCGCACCTGCGCCGGGTCGACGCTCCCGAAAGACTGCGGCGGCCGCAGCCCGCTGTCGTAGGCGCGCCAGCCCGCCTGGTAGGCCGCGTACGTGGAGGGGAACGGGGCGGCCGATCCCGACTGCGCCGCGGACAGTGCGCCGTGCTCGGTGGAGCCGAGACCCAGCGCCACGGTCTCGTCGTTGCCGGCCAGCTCGACGGTCTGCACGACGTTCCCGTCCGACGCGTCCGGGGCGGTCGAGGTCAGGGTGCCCGAGCTGTCGAGCTCGGTCAGCCCGTCGCTCGCCGTTCCGGCAAAGCCGGTCTCCACGGCGGCGAACGGCTGGCTCGCGGCGAGCGCGGCGTAGATCGGCGTCGCGTAGCTGCGGTTGACCGCCTCGGTGAACGAGTTCGTCGAGTACGACAGCGGGACCGGGCCGCCGGCGGTGGAGACGATCGTCGCGGACTCGCCGCCGGCGTTGTCGGTCCCGCCGCCGCCGTGCCCGTTCAGCAGCGGGTTGAAGCGCAGGTACAGGTGCAGCCCGGTCGGCGCGCCGGGCAGCGGCACGAGCCGGAACCGCATCACGACCGCCTCGGCGGACGGGTCGGTGATGAAGTCGGTGACGACGTTGAAGTCGTGGGCGGCGTCGTGCGCGGTGACCTCGCAGGCCATCCCGGTGCCGTCCAGCGCGGCGACGGTGTAGGTCATGTCCCGTGGCTGCAGTGCGGTGAAGCCGGGGCCTGTGACGATCGGGTCGAGCGTCTTGACGTCAGTGTTGTCGATCGTCGGCGCGTAGACGTCGGATAGTTCGCCGTCCGCGACGGTGTACCAGACCTTGGACGAGCGGTTCGCGGCCGTGCCGACGCAGTCCTTGCGGGCCTCGTCGTAGTAGGACGCGGCGCCCGGAACCCCCGCCGCCTCCTGGCCGGGCGAGCCGATCGTCAGGCTGAAGATGTGCATGGCCGAGACGCCCTTGCCGACGCTGGCGCCGACCGTCGGCAGGGTGACGGACACGACGCGCTCGCCCGCGGTCAGCGGGATCGCGGCGTAGGACAGGCTGACGGGAATGTTCCCGCCCGAGTTTGAGCCACCGGTGTTCCAGCCCGCGGTCGTGGCGAGCAGATCGGTGCCCGACGCCGCGGCCGTGTCGATCCAGTCCGCGAACGCGACCGTCGCCGTGCTGCTAGTGCCGTCGGCGTAGTTGACCGTGAAGGTACCGGACGTGCTGCCGTACGCAGACGAGCCGGTCACGCCGAGCGTGCTGCCGTTCCCGTCAATCGCGACCGTCTGGCCGTCGGCGATCACGTTGTCGGGCTGGCCCGGCGCGACATCGGGCCAGCGGATCGTGAGCCCGTCGTGCAGCAGCGTCTTGCCCGGGCTCAGCGCGTCGGCGGCGAGGCCGGCGGCGGAGAACGAGTCGCCGATGCCGTCGTAGTTCCCGGCCGACGCGGTAGCCGTCGTGGTGATGCCGACGTTGTCGAACGCCTGCTCCAGCGTTGTCGTGGCCGCGCGCGCCGGGGCGGGCGAGCCGGCCAGGGCGGTCAGCGTACCGACCGGAAGCGCGATCACGGCGAGCGCCGTAACCGGGCGCATGACCCGGCGAAATGTCGTCCTGGTACCCATGAACGGGATGTTCCGCCGGGTTACGGGCCATTGCCAGGGCGGGGCGGTGATGTTAACGGAATATTCCCGGCCCATGCCGCGGCCCCCGTTCCTGACGGGAACGGGGGCCACGACGGCGGGTGCTTCGTCGGACGCGAGCCCGCAGGTCAGGCCGTGGTGATGCCGACCGCCCGGCTCAGGGCGGCCGACGCGCTGCCGGCGTTGCGGGCCGTGCCGAAGTGCGACACATGACCATTCCGCGCGAGCACCCAGTAGCCCCCGCCGTCCGGCGTGGCCACGATGGCGACCGCGCCCGCGGCGGCGTTGCCGTGGGTACGCGCCTGCCCGAAGGCGTAGACGGTGCCGTTCGCGCCGACTAGCCAGTAGCCGAGGGCGGCCGGGTCGACGGTGATCCCGACGATCGGCGTGGCCAGGTGCGCGCCGCGCTTGCCGCGCAGAGGGAGAGCATCGCCGAAGTGCGACACCTTCCCGTTGGCCTGGGCCACGTAGTAGCCCCCGCCGTCGGGCGTGGCCGCGATGGCGACGGCATCGGTGATTCCGTGCACGCTGCCGAAGTTCTGGACGTGGCCGAAGGCCTCGACCCGTCCGGTATTCAGCAGGACCCAGTAGCCGAGCCCGTCGGGCGCCGCGGCGATCCCGACCACGCGCTGGCCGGCCGTTACCGGCTTGTCGCCGTAGTAACCCGCGTTGCCGAAGTGGTAGAGGTGCCCGTCCGTGGCGATCTCGAAGTACCCCAGGCCGTTCGGCGTAGCCGCGATGCCGGCGATCGGGGAGGCGAGGTGGCCGCCGCCGGGGCCGCCGCGCGACGACAGGCTGCCCAGGCCGAACGTACCGCCGTTGGCCGTGGCCACGATGTAGCCGTTGTCGCCGGGCATGAGCGTGAACCGGTGCGGGTCGACCGCGTGCAGCCCGTAGCCCCGGCGCGAGATCGCGACGACAGAGAACTGCCACGGCACTCCGGGCTGGAGGTGCGCGAAGGTGTAACGCCGCGCGGTCCGCGCCAGCGTCACCCCCACGCTGTCCTGCCCGGTGCCGCGCGACTGCGCGAGCACCAGGT
>JASHOV010000448.1 GCA_030038495.1 Streptosporangiaceae bacterium | reverse complement strand
ACGTCCCGGCCGAACCGGGCCATCTCCTCGCGCTGCGGCGAGAACTGCAGCAGCATCAGGCCGACTCCGGCTTCCTCGTAGGCGCGAAGCCGGCCGGCGATCTGGTCGGGCGTGCCGATCAGGCCGCTGCGCAGCCCGCGGTTCGACACGCTGTACTCCTCCAGCGAGACCTGCGATTCGAGCTGGGAGCCCGCCACGAAATCCTGGTACGAGGCATAGGCCTCGGGCGAGGACCTGACGTCAAGTATCCGGGCTAGCTCGGCCTGGGCCTCGGCCTCGGTGTCCCGGCAGACCACGTAGCCAGACACCCCGAAAATCATCGGGTCCCTTCCGGCGGCCGCCCGGCGCGCATTCAGGTCGGCCACCTTCGCCGCGATCACCTCGGGCGCGTCACCGTGCATCACGTAGGCATCTGCCTGCGCGGCGATTACCTCCTTGGCCTTGGGCGATTCGCCGCCCATGTAGACCGGGGGCAGCCGGGAGGGCTTGGGCTCGAGCACGGCGCCCTCGAGTTGGTACAGCGGACCATGGTGCGTCACGGTGTCCTCGCTCAGCAGCCGGGAGACGACCTCCAGCCACTCCTGCGTCCGGGCGTACCTGGCGTCGTGCACGTCGAACGGCGCGCCGTACTGGGACGCCTCGTCCTTCCACCAGGACGAGACCACATTCAGGGAGATCCGGCCGGGCGCGATGACGTCGAGGGTGGACAGCGACTTGGCGGTCAGCGCGGGCGAGTGATAGTTGGGCCGGACCGCGAGCATCAGCTCAAGCGTGCTGGTAGCGGCGGCCACGGCCGGAGCCAGCGTCCAGCAGTCCAGCGACGGGGCCCGGTGGCCCTTGATGTCGTTCAGGTTCAGCTCGGCGATCAGCGACAGGTCGAATCCGTCCTGCTCGCCCTGGGCCGCCAGGTCGCGGATGTAGGGCCAGGACACCGGCATGCCCTCGTCCGTGACATTGCGCAGCCATCCGCCGAAGATCGGCATCCAGTACCCGAACCGCATCCAGCATCGCCCCTACCGTGACGGCAAACAGTCCCACCCTACGGAAACCGGCGGTGACCCGTATGCTCCGGGGCCGAGCCGAGACGACCCTGACGCTCGTGCTCGGCGACGTGCAGCCGAACTGGAACGGCGTGCCGCCTGAGTCAGTGCCTTAGGTTCTGAAGCTGCAGCAGCCCCGCCAGGTACGCCGCCACCGCCGGCAGCGCGGGCCGGGGCGCTACCGCCTCGATCTCCGCGTTGTAGTTGGTGGTCGTGTTGATGTCGTAGGTGACCAGCCGCCCGTCGGCGGTCTCGATGAACTCGAAGCCGGCAATGTCGATGCCGTGCCGGGCGGCGAACTCGATGTACCGGTCGATGACCGGGTCGCTGAAGCCCTCCCGCAGCGCGAATAGGCTCGGCTCCGCGCCGTTTTGGCGAGTATTGTCCGGCTGGACAGCTCCGGTGATCGCGCACGCGTCGGCCGGGCAGAGCTGGAATCCGCCGCGCGCGGTATCGGCGCTGATCGCGTAGATGAACTCGCCGCCGACAATCTCCACCCTGGTTATCCGCGGCAGTTCGGCCACCAGGTATTCCTGCAGCAGCGTGATGCCGTCCACGGGCGGCTCGTATTCCCGGCCGCGCAGGTAAGCATCGAAGTCCGCATGGCTGTCGAACTTGCGCACCCCGAGGCCCTTGCCGCCCTGATTGTGCTTGGCGATAAACGGGGCACCCAGCTTCCTGGCCGCCGCCGGCAGCTCGCCGGACCCGGCGACCGCCAGCGTTCTCGGCACGTCGAAACCCGCCGCCTGAAGCGCCGCGAGCTGCTCGACCTTGCTCATCTCCAGATCCAGCACACGGCGGCCGTTGACCACCCGGCGGCCGCTGGCTTCCAGCCAGGCCAGCACGCCGCGGGTCTGGTCCTTCGCGAACGGGTGTCCCCGAGTGTGCGAGGACGCGCTCATCCGCGACCAGTACACGCCCGGAGGTGGCGGCTCGCTCAGGTCGAAGACAGCCTCACCCAGCAGCCACTGCTCATGCGGCAGGCCAGCCCGGTCGAACGCCGCCGCGAGCGGCGCGTACCACTCCGGGTTCTCGTGGATGACGTGGAGCTTCATGTCCCGTCCTCGCGCCGCAGCTTGAGCTTCATGCCCTCGTGCGAGGCCACGAAGCCCAGCCGCTCGTAGAACCGGTGCGCATCCGCGCGTGACTTGTCGGAGGTCAGCTGCACCAGGGCGCAGCCGCGCCGGCGCGACTCCTCGATCGCCCACGTCATCATCGCCGCGCCGAGGCCGCTGCCGCGCGTGCTCTCCGCGACCCGGACCGCCTCAATCTGGGCCCGCAGCGCGCCGCGCCGGGCCAGGCCGGGCAGGAACGACAGCTGCATGGTGCCGACGACTTCTCCGGACGACTCCGCGATCACCAGAATGTGCGCGGGGTCGGCGTCGATCGCCGCGAAGGCCTGCTCGTAGGCGGCCAGATCGGCCTCGTCGCGCACGCCGTCCCTGGCCGCGCCGAGCTGATCGGCCGCGATCAGCGCAACGATCGCCGGCACGTCCGCCCGCCGCGCTGCCCGCAGCTCGACGGCGCCCTGAGGTAGCTCAATTTCCGCCAGTGATGCCATACATCCATTTTGTCCTATCGACCGAGCGCGACAGCACGCTGGCTGGCAGGATCAGGGTCCCCGCTACGGCCCCGTTCCCGGCCACGAGTCGTGGCTACTGCCGGTGCGGGTAGGACCGCGCGGTGGAAAGGAACGCGTCGTTCGCCTCCGGGCCGGCGATGGTGACACGGACGCCGTCGGGCGGGTACGGGCGGATGCTCAGTCCGGCCTGGTCGCAGGCGCCGGCGAACTCGGCCGAGCGGTCGCCAAGCGGCAGCCAGACGAAGTTCGCCTCGGTCGGCGGCACGGTCCAGCCCTGCGCGAGGAGCTCGCTGCGCACCCGGTCGCGCTCCTTCACCACCAGGTCGACCCGCTCCATCAGCTCGTCCTCGGCCGCGAGCGACGCGACCGCCGCCACCTGGGCCAGTGAGTTCACCGTGAACGGGAGCATGGTCTTGCGCACAGCCTCGGCCACCGGCTCGTGCCCGATCAGGAACCCGGCACGCAGCCCGGCCAGCCCGTAGGCCTTGGAGAACGTGCGCAGCACGGCGACGTTCTGGCGGTCGCGGTACAGCGCGATCCCGTCCGGCACCTGCGGATCGCGGATGTACTGGACGTACGCCTCGTCCAGCACCACCAGGCAGTCGCCGGGAACCGCGTCGAGGAACGCCTCGAGCTCGGCCTGGCGCACCACGGTCCCGGTCGGGTTGTTCGGGTTGCAGACGAAGATCAGCCTGGTCCGGTCCGTGATGGCCGCGGCCATGGCCGCCAGGTCGTGGGCGTGATCGGTCAGCGGCACCTCGACCGCCTCGGCGTTCGCCAGCTGGGTCAGGTACGGATAGGCCTCGAACGACCGCCAGGCGTACATGACCTCGGCGCCCGGCTCCCCGACGGCCTCAAGCAGCTGCTGCGCGATGCCGACCGACCCGCACCCGAGCGCCACGTGACCGGCCGGGACGCCGAACCGGTCGGCAATTGCCGTCGTCAGCGCGGCCGCGGTGTTGTCCGGGTAGAGATGGATCTGCGCGGCCGCGTCGGCAAGCACGGCCTGCACCGAGGGCAGCGGCCCGTACGGCGACTCGTTGGACGACAGCTTGAAGGTCCGGCTGGCCGCCGCGACGGGTGCCTTGCCCGGTTTGTACCCGGCGAACTGATCGAGAACCTGCCGGAAACGGGGTGACTGCTCGGACACCGTTGTCCTCCTGAACTGCTCGTGTCGCTTGGGGCTCGGCCACGTTCGCGGCTCAGCCCCGGTTCCTGGTGCCTGCCTAAGCCGGGGGCGCTCTCAGGCTACGCCAGCTCCGTCCGGTGGCTGGCCCGGCGACCGCGGCCTGAGCATGGGCGGGTGCAGCAGCACCGCGCTGCCCCGCCGGTACAGGTGGGCCGGCCTGCCGCCGCCGGAGGACGTAATTGATCCCGTCTCGACCAGGAAGTGCTCGGCTCCGGTCACCTTACGGTGGAAGTTGCGCGGGTCCAGCGGCGTGCCCCAGACGATCTCGTACACCCGGCGGAGCTCGGCCACCGTGAACTCCTCCCGGCAGAAGGCGGCCGCCAGCGCGGTGTACTCCAGCTTCGACCGGGCCCGTTCCACGCCGTCGCGCAGGATCCGCTCGTGGTCGAAGGCCATCCGCGGCAGCGCGCTTACCGGCTGCCAGCTCATCTGCGGCTGCTCCGGGGCCGGCAGATCCGGGGCCAGGGCCAGGTAGGCGACCGAAACCGCGCGGCGGGTCGGGTCGCGGTCGGGGTAACCGTAGGTGCGCAGCTGCTCCAGGTGTACCGCC
>JASHOV010000447.1 GCA_030038495.1 Streptosporangiaceae bacterium | reverse complement strand
GGCCGGCCGAGTGCACGATCTGGAAGTCCCGCAGCAGCTTCTCCAGATTGGCTCGCACTGCGTCGTTGCCCCGCACCGAGCCGCTGCTGCCGCAGAAGATCATCAGCACCCGGCCGCCGGGCAGCATGCCGGCCTTGGCCCGGAATCGTTCCGGATCGGCCTTGTCCATGTCATCGCGGACCGGCAAGCCGGTGCAGACCGGCTGGATGCGGCGGCCCCGGATCGACACTTGCGTACTCTCGCTCGAGGTCAGCACCTTGGTGGCGAACCGGGCCAGGATCCGGTTGGCGAGCCCGAGCGATTGGTCGGACTCGTGAATGGCAAAAGGGACGCGGTTCACCCAGGCGCCGATCGCGGCCGGTACCGACACGTAGCCGCCCTTGCAGAGCAGCACATCGAGCCGCTCGCGCCGAACGGCGACGATCGCCGCGGCAATCCCCCAGAGCACGACGAACGGCAGCGTCAGGTTCTTCCACGACCGGTAGCGGCGCAGTCCGGCGGCGGGCAGCGCGACGAAGCGGATCCCGGCCGCCTCGGCCAGCCGCTCCTCGATGCTGTCGGACCGGCCGAAGAAGACGATGTCCTTCTGGCCGCGACGGCGAAGCTCCGCAGCTACCGCGAGCGCCGGGACGACGTGGCCTGCGCTGCCACCGCCAGTCACGCCCACTTTGAGTGACACCGACGCGATGCTAGCACGCCGGGGGCGGGCTTTAAGGCGGTAGCGCCAGGCGGCGCATTCCGGGCAGGCTGGCCGAATGTGCGCCGCCTTCACACCCGGCCTGGAGCTGTCCAGCCATTTCTACGCCGAGCAGGTCCGGCCCCTGCTCGACGAGTCGTTTCCCGGCCTGGCGCATTCCGCCGCCTTGATCGGGCGCGGCTCAGACGTGCTCGGCTTCGACACGCCGCGCTCGACCGACCACGACTGGGGACCCCGGCTGCAGGTGTTCATCCCTGACCCGGAGCCGGCCGCCGAGATAACGGCGCTGCTCGCGGCGCGGCTGCCGGAGAGGTTCCGCGGCTACCCGACAGTCTTCGCCGCTTCCGGGGCCGGTCAGGCCGGCGCGACGCACTGGGTTAAGGTGACGCCGCTGGACGACTGGCTGTCGGATGCGCTTGGCTTTGATCCGCGGGCCGGCGTCGGCCTGGCCGACTGGCTGGCCACTCCGACGCAGGTCCTGGCCGAGGTGACCGGTGGCGCGGTCTTCCATGACGGTCTCGCCGGGCTTCCCGGCGGCGGACTCGGTGCCGTCCGCTCCGCACTCCGGTGGTATCCGCCCGACGTCTGGCGATACGTGCTGGCCTGCCAGTGGCGGCGGATCGATCAGGAGGAGCCGTTTCCCGGCCGGTGCGCCGAGGTTGGCGATGACCTGGGCTCGGCGTTGGTGGCGAGCCGCCTGGTACGCGACGTTGTCCGGCTTGTGCTGCTGATGCAGCGCCGCTATCCGCCCTACGGCAAGTGGCTCGGCACCGCCCTGACCCGGACCCCGGCCGCGGCCGGGATGCCGCCGCTGCTGGAGCGCGTGCTGTCGGCCAGTTCGTGGGGTGACCGGGAGGCGAACCTGTGCGCCGCGTACGAGGCGGCTGCCCGCATGCACAACGATCTGCACCTGACGCCGCCGGTCGACCCCGCGATCAGGTCGACGTTCTATGACCGGCCGTACCGGGTGCTGGGCGCGAACCGCTTTGTCCGCGCCCTGCGGGAGGCGATCGCCGAGGAGAGACTCCGAGCGCTGCCACCGGCCGGAGCCGTCGACCAGTTCGTCGACAGCACGGACGCGATCGGCGCCAGGCGGTTGCTCCGGGCCGCAACGGCCACCCTGCTCGGCGACGCCGACTGACCTCAGGGCGCCTGGCCCCCGGGCGCCTGACCCCAGGGCCAGTCAGACCTAATGCTCGTGCGTCACCTGATGTCCGGCGCAGGCCGATTCCAGTTCTACAGCGGCCGCAGGCCCGTCTCATCGGGTGAGGGGCGCGGCGTGAGAGCCCGGCCGAGCCAGTAGCCGACAACGGCCTGGATGACCGCGATCAGCAACGTCACCGCGACGCCGGTAGCCGCATATGCGGGCAGGCCGCAGAGTGCGGCTATCTCGCGCGCGACCGCACCGTACGGCTGATGCGCATGCAGCGTCTGCCAGAGCAGCGGGATCGCCCAGCCGGCCGCGGCCATCGCCGCCACCGCGGGCACCGCGACCCTGATCCGCCAGCCGGCCACCCGGTTGGCCAGCCCCGCCGCGAGCCCGGCTGCGAACGGCACAAACCACCAGCCGATCGCGGCGCCGCCCGCCACCAGCGCGACTCCGGCCAGCAGTGCCAGCAGCCACGCCGAGGCCGGACCGCGCCGGTAGCTGCGCGCGAACGATACACGGAACGGCTCCGGCGGCGGTAGCGACTTGATGCCCTGGGCCCGCAGCCGGCCGAGCCGGTAGGACCCGCGCTTGCCCAGCCGCTTGAACTCGGTCGTCATGGCCGCAACTCCCAGCTGACGGTTCCGGTGTCCGCGGCGCCCGAGGCTGCCGCGGCGCCCGAGGCTACCGAGGTGCCCGAGGCTACCGAGGTGCCCGCAGTGCCGTCAGAACCGGGCCAGGGCATCGGCAGATAGCTGCCGTTCCACCAGTCGCTCACCAGGTTCTCGTACCACGGCGAGGCCGGATTCTCACTCTGCCCGCCGGAATAGATGCCCTCGGCCTCCGGCTTGCCGACCCCGGTCCAGCTCACGATCATCCGCCAGCTGGGACCTATTTCCGCGCCGCCGGTGCCACCGCCGGCGGCCGCGTCCGGTGTCCACGGGTCCCCGCCCGCCGCCTTTGGCCCGTAGCCGAGCGCGGCCGCGCGGGTGATCGACGGGAACCGCCGGGAGTGCAGCTTGCCCCACTCCCAGTTCGCCGGGCCGGCGCCGAGCGTGGCACCCAGGTGCGCGACGGCCGTCGCGAATGCCGCCCGCATCTGCGAGTCCGCGTCACCGGCCGGACCGCCTGGCGGGCTGAACGCCGGGTTGCCCGGATCGCTGACCGTCCACGCCTCGAGGTCCTCGTCCAGGCTGAACTGCGCGGCTGCGACCGACAGGCCGACCTTGTCCAGGTGCACCGGCACCTTGTCCGCGGTCCACCACGGCTGGAACACCGCCGACAGGTAGTCGGTCCAGAAGGTCCACCAGATCGATGCGCCGGCCGACGTCGCGGTCATCTGGTCGTTCCAGCTGGACAGGGTGTTCATGGCGTAGCGCTCCAGCGGGCTCAGCGGGGAGCTGCGCGGCACCGAGTTCAGCGCCGCCAGCAGCCGCGGCACCACGACAGAGGCGAGCTGATCGTCGAGGTCGCTCTGCAGGGTGGCGAACGCGCCCTGGTGCATCCCGCCATGCGCACCCAGGAACGCATACTCCGCGTCCGCCCGGTAGCCGGGGTCGAAGAAGTCGGCCGACGTGCCGATGTAGTACGGGTAGGCGCCGGTCACCGGCCGCTGGTTCGCGGACACGATCATGTGCGAGGGCGGGTCATAGACCTGCGGCACCGCGGCGTACGGGATCGTCCCGGCCACGTCGTCCGCCCCCGTGCCCGGCATCGGCAGCGACGGGTCCCCGGCCCGCACCTGCGGGTAATAGCCGGGCGCGATCGCGCCGATATTGCCCCTGTCGTCGGCGTACACGAAGTTCAGCGTCGGCGACCGCCAGCTGGCCAGCGCGGCCTTGAACTGCGCGAAGTTGCTTGCCTGGTCGAACGACAGCATGTCCGCGACGTCGGGGGAGCCGACCGCGCCCATCCAGTCCGCGGAGACGGTCTGCCCGTCCTGCGTGAGCACCGGCCCGTGCACGGTGACGTCGACCGCAAGCTGCTGGGTCGCCTCGCCGCGAACCGGGATCTGATAGTGCAGCACTGTCATCCGCCGCCACTGACCGTCCCAGAAGTACTCCCCCGGCCGGCCGGCGCTCGTCTGCTCGTCGTAGAACAGCACCGACTGGTTCTGCGCGTTGGTGATGGACCAGGCGATATGCGCGTTGTGGCCGATCAGCACGCCGGGCAGGCCAGGAACGCTGACCCCGGACACCTCCAGCCCCGGTGCGTTCAGCGCGACCTCGTACCAGATCGACGGCAGCGTCTGCAGCAGGTGCGGATCGCCAGCCAGCATCGCGCCGCCGCCCGCGACCTTCGGCCCGTTGGCGGCCCAGGCGTTGCTGTCGGGCACGGTGTGCAGGAGGCCGGCGGGCAGCGCGCCGGTCTGGGCCAGGATCGCCGCCGCGGCAGTCTCAGCGCCGGCGCGGCTGGAGCTGCCACCGCTGGTACTCGCACCATTCGGGGCGGAACGGCGGGCTCCGGCCGTGCCCGCGCTCGTCGGCTGGCCGGATACCGGCGCTAGCCCGAGGTTACGATACGGCCCCGGATCGTAAGGGGTCTGCTGTCCTGACGGCAGCACGGGGAACCAGTCCGCGGTGCGCTGCGCGCCCAGCGAACCCGCCAGCAGCTCATCGTCGAGCGGCTGCGTGCTGAAATCGAGCTGCTGGGTCAGCAGGGCCTGCACGGCGAGGCTGTCGACCGGCGTCCAGTTTGCCGGGTACACCCCGGCAAGCGAGAATACGGCCGGCCAGTCGCCATCGGCGCGCACCTGCGCCAGGTAGGCGTTGACGCCACGCGAGTAGGCGACGAGCGCCAGCGCGGCCTGGCTGCCCTTCGGCATCGCCGCCCATTCGCGCTCCGCGATGCCGATCAGGCCAAGGCTGAGCTCGAACTTGTCACTGGCCACTCCGGACGGCCCGGTCAGCTGGGCCAGCCGGCCCTCGGCGATCCGCCGTACCAGGTCCATCTCGGTCAGCCGGAATCGTGCGTGCACGTACCCGAGCGCCTCGAACAGGTCGTCGTCGGTCCTGGCCGTGATCGACGCAAGACCCTGCGAGGTGAACGTGACCTGCGCGGGCGCGCTCAGCCCGGCCAGGGTCAGCGTCTCGTCGGCCGCCGCCGTGCCGCCCGCCGCCGACGCCCACGCGCCATGACCGGGCACCAGCGCGGATCCGAGGGCAGGGATCGTCTTCAGGCCCGCGCCGAGCAGGCCGAGGACGAGGATCGAGACCAGCGACGCGGCGGCCACGTTCCCGTACCGGCGCAGCAGCCGTCCGCGCGCAGTCGGCCAGGACCGGCGCTGCATCATCCGATCTTCCCCCCGGTGGTGATGCGTCACCACCGCATGTTAAGACGTCGGCGCCCAGATAGCGTGCACCCGGCTACCGCTCAATGCCCGGAGTTGACCATGTCGAGGAACTTGGCGACCACGGGCCCGTCCGTCGGGCCGCCCTCGCCGCCGTCGACGGTGACCATCGCGAACGCGATGTTGGCGTTAAAGCCCACCAGCCATGCGTCCTGCCGCAGCGGCTGACCAGTGCCGTACTGCGCGGTACCGGTCTTGGCGTAGGTGCCAGGCGGCAGGCCGGTACCGGACGCGGTGCCGGTGGCGACGACCTGGGCCATCATCGCGTGCAAGTCCGAGACGACGGCAGCGGGCAGCCGCGCCGGCGGGATCTGGTCGTCAGCCGCGCCCGCCACCAGCCGGGCGGCGCGCACCTGACCGCTGTCGACGGCGGCCGCGACCATCGCCATGTCCAGCGGCGACACGAGCACCTGCGCCTGCCCGATCGCGGTCGCGGCCAGGTCGGCCTCGTCGGTCGGCGTGGGCACCGAGCCGCCGAAGGCGGCCAGCCCGATCTGCGGCTCGGTCCCGAGGCGGTACTGCGCTGCGGTGGACGGCAGGTCGGCCAGGGTCAGGTTCCTGGTGGCCAGCCCGATGAAAGCGGTGTTGCAGGATTCCGCGAACGCGTGCAGCAGGTCGCTGACCGGCGCCGTGCCCTCGGAGTTGTGGAACACCTCGCCGTCCACGGTGACCTGCTGCGGGCAGGTGGCGGGCGAGGACGGGCCGAGGCCGTGCTCGATCAGGGCCGTCGATGTGATGATCTTGAACGACGAGCCGGGCGGGTACGCGCCGTCGAACGCGATGTTGAACCCGCTGCTGGCCGGGACGCTGGCGGAGGCGAGGACCTGCCCGGTGGCCGCGTTGACCGCGACCAGCGCGGCCTGTTTCTTCTGCCCGGCCAGCGCCGCCTCGGCGGCCGCCTGGATCCGCGGGTCGATGCTGGTCTGCAGCGGCGTGCCCGGCTTCGGCGCGAGCGAGGCCACCGTCTGAACCTGTGGTCCGGGCCCGCCATCGGCCGGGTTGACCGCGGTCACCGTGGCGCCGGGCTCTCCGGCCAGCTGCCTCTGGTAGGCGCCCTCCAGGCCGGTCTGGCCGACCGAGTCCGCGGCGCTGTAGGGCGGGCCGAGCTCCTGAAGCTGCTGCGCGGTGACGGGGCCGACGCTGCCGACCACGTCGGCAAGACCCGGCGTGATCGGGGTCCGCGCGCTTGTGGTCTGGAACACGGTGCCGGGGATCGGGTAGATCGTCGGCTCGAGCTGCTGATACCTGGCCTGCGTGATCGTGTACACCGGCTCGAACCAGGTCGGCTCGGCCTTCGCGCCATTGAGCGCGGTGGCGAGCGCGGCCGCCGGGGCACCGGCGGCCAGCAGCACCTGCTGCACGGCCCTGGCGTCCTTGATCAGCGAGCCCTCGACGCCGACGATGACCATCGGCGCCTGCGTCGTCAGCGGCGCGCCGTCCGCGCCGAGGATCTGGGCGCGGGCCGGCCAGTTCACCTGGAGCGACAGCGAGCCGCCCGGCTCGAGCTGGGGCGCGATCGTCGCGGGCGACCACTTCACCAGCCAGCCCGAGTTCGCGTCCGTGAGCCGCAGCACGGTCTTGATCGTGATCGTGCCGATGCCGGTGAGGGCCAGGTGCTCGGCGACCGGCTCGGTCGCGCTGTCCCCGCTGCCGTGCAGCTGGCCGGCCTGATAGGTGGCCCGCCTGACCGACAGGTCCGTGAGCGCGGCCTCGTTCACCGCGGCGAAGTTGGCCGGCGGGTCCGCCACCAGTGACCGCATGGCGTGCCAGTCCCGGCCGGCCCAGGCGGCCAGGAAGCTGCGGGCCGTGGCCTGCGGCGTCGAGCTGCTGCTGCACGCGGCCAGCACCGGTGCGCCGAGCAGCGCACCGGCCGACAACAGGGTCGCGACCAGAGCGAGCCGCGCCCGGCACGTCGTTCCCTGCATGCGGACGACACTACTTACCGGCGGGCGCTCCCGTCGCGCCATCGCAGAACCGCCCCATACCGGGCTATCGAGCTAGCGCCTCTGCCCGCTGCCCGCGGCCCCCGCGAGCTCGGGCGCTCCGGCATCGCCGCCTTCCAGCTGCAGGTGCGGCACCACTGGCTCCAGGAACTTCGGCATCCACCACGCCTTCGCGCCGAGCAGCGTCATCACCGAGGGCACCAGGATCATCCGCACGATCGAGGCGTCGATCAGCACGGCGACGGCCATGCCGATCGCGAGCATCTTGACTACCGGATCGGAGTTGCCCACGAAGCTGCTGAACACCACGACCATGATCGCGGCAGCGGTGGTGATTACCCGCGCGGTGCTGCCGATGCCGATCGCGACCGACCGGTGCGGGTCGCGGGTCTGGATCCAGGCCTCGTGCACCCGCGAGATCAGGAACACCTCGTAGTCCATGGACAGGCCGAACACGATCGCGAACACGAGCATCGGCACGTACGCCGGGATCGGCAGCGTGGTGTGCAGCCCGATCAGGCTGTCCCCCCAGCCCCACTCGAAGATCGCGACGATCACGCCGTAGGCGGCTCCGATCGAAAGCAGGTTGAGTATGGCCGCCTTCACCGCGATCACGACCGACCGGAACGCGCACGTCAGCAGCACGAACGAGATCGCGATCACGGCCAGGATCAGCAAGAACAGACGGCTCTTGATCTTGTTGGTGAAGTCGAGCCCGCCCGCGGTGGTCCCGGTCACGTAGGTGGTCACGTGCGACTTCGGCAGCACGCTGTCGCGGAGCGTGTTGACCAGCTGGTTGGTCTGGCCGGCCTGCGGCCGGGTCGCCGGGATCACGCTGAAGACCGCCGTGGTGCTCGCGGAGTTGATCGCGGCCGGGCCCACCGACGCGACGTCCTTGGTCGCGGCCACGTTCTTCTGCATGGTGCTCAGCAGCGAGCTTGTGGCCGAGGCCGACTGCTTGGGCAGCACCACCACGACCGCGAGCGGGCCGTTGGATCCGACCCCGAACCCCGTCGTCATCAGGTCGTAGGCACGCCGGTTGGTCTGCGAGGTCGGGTTGGTGCCGTTGTCGGGCTGGCCGAGGTAGATGGACAGCAGCGGGATCGCCAGCACCAGCAGCACGATCACGCTGAGTGCCAGCCACGGCCACGGCTTGCGGCTGACCATCCGCCCCCAGCGGGCGAACGAACTGTTCTCATGATGCTGGTACGTGGTGGCAGCGGTCCGCTTCGCCTGCTCCTGCGCGGTCTCGCCCGCCTTGCGGGCCTTGATCCGCACCGACAGCGCCCGCACGTTTTCCCTGACCACGCCCATGAACGCCGGGACGAGCGTCAGCGCCGCGGCCATCGTGAGCACGACGACAATCGCGGCCGACAGGCCAAGCGCGCCGACGAACGCGACATCGGAGATGTACAGGCCGAGGATCGACACCACCACCGTGCACCCGGCCACGATGATTGCCGCACCGGAGGTCGACTCCGCGCGGCGGGCCGAGGCGATCGGGTCCATGCCGCTGTCGAGCTGCTCGCGGTGCCGGGAAATCAGGAACAGCCCGTAGTCAATGGCGACGCCGAGCCCCAGCAGCGTGGCGACGGTGGGTGCCGTCGTCGGG
>JASHOV010000042.1 GCA_030038495.1 Streptosporangiaceae bacterium | reverse complement strand
CCCTCCGTGGCGCATGCGATCGTGGTCTCCTCAGACGGCCTGCCGATGGCGTTCTCGCGCGGGTTCCCTGCGGACAGGGTGGATCAGCTTGCGGCGGTCACTTCCGGCCTCACCAGCCTGACCCAGGGCGCGGCCAGGGTCTTCGAAGGCGGCTCCGTCAGCCAGACCGTGGTGGAGATGCAGCGTGGCCTGCTGATCATCATGGCGATCAGCGACGGCTCGAGCCTGGCCGTGCTGGCCGCGGCCGACTGCGACATGGGCCTCGTCGCATACGAGATGGCGCTGCTGGTAGAGCGGGTCGGCAGCGCGCTGACGCCCGATGTGCGGGGGAGCGTCCCGGGCTGGGGCGAGGGCGGCCGATAGTGACAGGAGATGGCCGTGTTCGGCGCCGGACGCGATGACTGGGACTCCAGCGAGCGCCTGTATTCGGGTGATCGCAGTGACCTGTCAGGCGTCGGCTACGACTTCGGCACCGGGTTCGGCGTCGACGACGATCCGAGGCAGCAGTACCTCAGCCCTGGTCCGGCGGAGGAAAGCAGCGCACTGGTCCGGCCCTATGCCGTAACCGGCGGCAGGACCAAGCCCAGGTATCAGCTGCAGATCGAGGCCATGGTGGCCGCCTCGCACTATGAGGCGCGTGACCTGTCCGTGCTCAGCCCCGAGTGTCAGGCGATTCTCGGGTTCTGCCGTGACTGGCGATCGGTAGCGGAGATCTCCGCCGTTCTCAGGATGCCCCTTGGCGTCGCGCGAGTGCTGATCGCGGACATGGCAATGGAAGGACTGGTCCGGGTTCACCAGATCGACCATGCGCAGGGTCGCCCGGACGTCAACCTGCTTGAAAGGGTGCTCAGTGGACTACGCAAGCTCTAGGGCCGTCCCTGGCATGACTGCCGCGGACGCCGCGATGACGTCGGTGAAGATCGTCGTCGCCGGAGGCTTTGGCGTCGGCAAGACCACATTCGTCGGCTCGGTGTCCGAGATCACGCCGCTGACGACGGAGGCAGTCATGACCACGGCGAGCGACGGTCTGGACGACCTGAGCCACACCCCGGACAAGACCACCACGACCGTGGCCATGGACTTCGGCCGCGTGACACTCGATGCAGGGCTCATCCTCTACCTGTTCGGCACGCCGGGGCAGAACCGGTTCTGGTTCATGTGGGACGACCTGATCCAGGGCGCGATCGGCGCGGTCGTCCTGGTCGACACCCGCAGGCTGGCGGACTCCTTCCCGGCAGTCGACTACTTCGAATCCGCTGGCCTGCCGTTCATAGTGGCGATCAACGGTTTCCACGGCGATTTCCCGCACGCGATCTCCGATGTCCAGGAGGCGCTCTCGATCAGCCCGCGGGTGCCGATCATGCAGTGCGACGCCCGCGGCCGGAGCTCGACCAAGACCACGCTGATCAAGCTGGTCGAGCACGCGATGGAGATGCAGCTCAGCGCCCGCTGACGTGCCTGCGTGCCGTGGTTAGCGCCGGCGCGGGCCTGGTCCGGTCCGGCCAGCACGGCCGGAACTCTGCTGTAATGGTTCACGCAGCATACGGGGCGGTAGCTCAGCTGGTCAGAGCAGCGGACTCATAATCCGCCGGTCCTGGGTTCGAGCCCCAGCCGCCCCACTGTCTGAAAGTCCTGGTCCTGCCCGTCTGACCTGCAGATTCGTGGCTCTTTCGTGAATGAATCCCCAGCGATGACGGCATCGCACGTGTCCGTTGCCCGCCCGATCGGTCGGCTCAGCACGGTGTCTGATGGGTACTCACGGACAGTCTCTTGAGCTGTTGACCTGCGTCAGCCCTGATGACGGACCGTCCGGCGCTCATTCCCAAGCTGATAGTGCGCTCGACTGTCGTCGCGTGCGCTGCTAGCAGGCTCCGCGCCGACGCCGCTCGGATTGCCCTAGCCGATCCACACGATGTCGAAGATACGGATCACTTGGGCGTTCTCGTCCAGGAAAAACCCGAGCAGGCCGTTGCCAGAGCCAACACGGCCTCGCGGAACCTCGTGTCGGCACCGGGCGGCTTTATTGCGGCGTCCCATGGCTGGTCGGCCAGTTCCACGGCCTTCTCGATGAGGGCCTCGCGTGCATCCTGTGGCAAGAAATGGAACTGGACTTGCGCGCCGCCGCCGAACTCAACCCGATAGGTCACTTGCGCGGACGGCCATTCGGCCAGCCCGGGATCAGCTGGGCGGCTGGGACGACGCCTTCAGACTGGTCGTCGCGGGCTTCTGCCAGTCGCCCGTCGTAGCCGGGACTAGAGTAGGCGATCGCGCGCAGCCGCCATGTGCGCAGCATTTCTTGGAGTTGGTGGAAGTGTTCGGGTCGTCGCGCATTGTCTACTGCGGCCGTGTACTCGGCGCGGAACTGGGCGTGGTATTCGTGGGGAAGCGCTAGCAAGATGTCGACCGGGTCATCGGGATCAGGGTCGTAGGCGGGGTGAGCAGTCACCGGACCCTCCTTCGCTTCCCGGCTGGTGAACCCGGCATGACTCAACGGTAGACCAGGGTAAGGACAGTCTCTCATCACTGCAGACGCGTCTAAGGCTTCTGCTGCGATTCCCAGCCAAGCGCTCACACGGAGCTGCGTTCAGCGATCTGGCAGGGCTGAACCCTGAGGGCGGCGACGGACTCGGGCCGATCTAGGCCGGGCATATGCCTAGCGTGATCTTCGTGCCGGTCGACCATGATGCGGCGACGCCTCTGTGGCGCCAGCTCGCGGACGAGCTGCGTACCGAGATCCGGAGCGGCAAGCTGCCGTAGGGTCGGGTAGTACCGTCCGAGACGACATTGATGCAGACGCACGGGCTTGCGGGCGGGACGGTTCGCAAGGCGATCGAAACCCTGGCAGAAGAGGGCCTAGTTGTGCGCGTCCAGGGACGTGGCACGTTCGTCATCTGATAGGCCGCCTGCCAGCGAGTTTCATGATCATGCTGCCTATTGCGTGCCCAAGTGGCGGACGTCGTGTTCAATCACTGCGGCGCGGCTCTGCGCAGGTCAGCGAAGACAAGCCAGCCTGCTGGCGGTCTGGACTCATAATCCGCCGGTCCTGGGTTCGAGCCCGAGCCGCCCCACTGCCTGAAAGTCCTGGTTAGTCGGTCCTGACCTGCGGATATACCCGAAATCATGATCTTCGGGGACATCCCCTGTAGTCCCGCGGAGCTCCTGGGCAGACCGGCTGGCCGATCGGACTGGTACTCCGCGGAAAGTGCGAGCGCGTGAACGCTCGTAGTCTGGCCGGACCTTGCCCGTCGACAGGTTCAGCCATGACTGCGCATGAAATACCATGCAATATCACATCAACTGACAGAGAGCGCATAGTGCTCATGTCATACCTCGACAGCGCACGCGAGCACATACTTGGAGCGTTCGAAGGTCCACCGAAGACGGCGTTGCGGCAGCCGGTAATGCCATAGGGCTGGACATGTCTGGGTCTGGTCCGACACCTGGCCATCGACGTCGAGCGGCTGTGGTTTCAGGTCATCATGGGCTCTGTCTCGAATCCAGTCCTCAACTCAGTAGAACCTGATCACAGCTCTAATAGCCCCGAGGATGACCACGATAATAATGATACCGACAAGTACGGACATCGGTTTGTCCTCCC
The DNA here is from genome assembly GCA_030038495.1 of Streptosporangiaceae bacterium. Lineage (GTDB taxonomy): Bacteria > Actinomycetota > Actinomycetes > Streptosporangiales > Streptosporangiaceae > JAJYUU01. The sequence continues at coordinate 9,118 of JASHOV010000042.1, read as the reverse complement.
ACTCGAGGGTGGATACGAGAACCTACCCATGCAGGCGCCATTCCGTAGGCATGACCGCACCATTCAAACATGCCTCCGTAGCGAGGTGCGCCGTGGTGGCTGCGAAGCCGGTAATGGCGGCTATCGGAGATATAGCCCCTGCCGAATCGCACGCAGTCCCTGACCCTTCGGCGGCAGCGAGCCGATCAACCGGCTCACCGAGGTCGAGTTTGCCGAGGTCGTCTTGTCCCGGTCTGCTCTGCTTGAGCGCGTGCGAGCTGGGCGGGAGGCAGCACGCCAGCGACAGATCCGGCTACCTCGCCGGTATCCCGTGGGATGCCAGTATCACCGACCTCACTAGGGATGTCGGCCGCCGTCAGACCCCTGGCCCCAGAAGTCGGTACTGAACTACCTACGCCGACAGACTTCCGACGGACAGCCAGCCCAGCACGGCCGCGGTGTCCGGTAAGCCGGTCGGATATGGCATGCAAGCGGTCAAGGGCCGCGCCCGGCCCGCGCGAGATGATTTCACGCCGCCGAGGCTGTGGCGCCAGTGCAGAAAACCCGGGGAATCGGAAAGACGCAGTTCGGGGGTACCGTGGTAGGTAAGACGTATAGCGATCATGGCGGGTCGAGAGCGTCTGCCGAGAGAGCCGGCGGGTCAGATGCGCGAATCTGGTGGAAGCAGCACCGGGCACGATCGCGAGACGACGGGCCGAGCAAACGACTATCCCTTGGCCAAGGGCACCAGCCCGGTACCGCCGCCGTTGACCGACCACACCAAAGGCTGCAGCTCGGTACCGCCGCCGTTGACCGATCACACGAAGGGCCGCAGCCCCGCGGCGCCGCCGTTGACCGATCACACGAAGGGCCGCAGCCCCGCGGCGCCGCCGCTGACCGATCACACCAAGGGCCGCAGCTCGGTACCGCCGCCGTTGACCGATCACACGAAGGGCCGCAGCTCGGCGGCGCCGCCGTTGACCGATCACACGAAGGGCCGCAGCCCGGTACCGCCGCCGTTGACCGATCACACCAAGGGCCGCAGCCCGGTACCGCCTCATCCTCCCGAGGGTGCATCGAAGGCGAGGCAAATCGAGCCGGTCTCACTGTCGGCGTCAGGTCCGCCAACTGCCGGTTAGACGCGGCACAAGGCGGGTGAGCCTGGCTGAGACGCCGAGCATCCGCTGCGTCTCGCGGGCGAGGCGGGTTATCGGTCCGGGCGCTGGCGACCCGCAGGTGGAGCACTCACCCGACATGACGGGTGCGTGGACCCACTGCTGCGGGATCTGCCCGAGCGTCTGCGGGAAATCCTTCCCATGCGCTTCGACGGAACCATGACGCAACCCGAGATAGGCGACCAGCCTCACCTATACCAGATGATGCGCGTATCCAGACTGCTGGCCAGATGGGCTCAGCTACCTCCGCGAGCGGGCTCGCCGGACCCGCCCGGCCGAGCGCCCAGGCGAGACGATCATGACTGATTCGGACCGCCTGGCACCATAAGGCCGCCAAGAAGGGACAGGACCGTCCATGAAATCCACCACATCGCTTACCTTGGTGGCTGCCGGCGCGATCCTCGCGTTCGCCATCTCACGCAGCCCCTCCTTCCTGAACCTGCAGGTCGTTGGCTGGGTGCTGATCGCGACAGGCGGCATAGGCGCGATCATTCCCCGGCGGGGATACGGCTGGCTGCGCCGCAGCCTGGTCGTGCCAAACGACGAGGAAGCCGAGACCGCTCCGGCCGGCCGGAAGCGCCCGCAGTTCAACCGCATCCTCGTGCCGGGTGGAGTCATCGACTCACGGCGCGGCATGCAGTCGACCGGCGGTCAGGTGCAAAGGAAAACCATCGAGGACTGACAACTTGGCTATGGAAGGCCAGTAGCGGCTTGAAGTTGTACCGGTGGGACACCGGTCCGTTGGCCGGCGTCGCGACGTCGGCCGCCTTGCGCCCGATGACGGAAACCGAATAGAGTTATTCCACTAAGTGATTAGTGGAAGCAGGATTCATGATTGAGTTCGAGCTGGACCAGGGTTCGGGTGTCGCCACCTACCTCCAGCTGGTCCAGCAGGTCCATGACGCTCTGCGGCTGGGCCTGCTGGAGCCGGGTGACCAGCTGCCCACCGCCCAGCAGGCCGTCGCCAAGCTGGCGATCAACCCGAACACCGTGCTGAAGGCATACAGGGAGCTGGAACGCGAGGGCCTCGTGCGCGCCCGGCCGGGCCAGGGGACGTTCGTCGTCGGGACGATGCCGGGCACGGACCGCGCCGTGCAGGCGCAGTTCCTGGCTGAAATGACTCGATGGTTGCGGTCCGCGCGCCTGGCGGGCCTGGGCCCGGACGACATCGAGGCGATCTACCACACCGCATTCCGGGACTGCTTCGCCGAGGGAGTGGCATGAACGCCGTCCTGGAGACCCGCGGCCTCAGCAGGAAGTACGGCCGTCGCTGGGCTTTGCGCGAGTGCACCCTGGCCATCCCCTCCGGCCGGGTGGTCGGCCTGGTCGGCCCCAACGGCGCGGGTAAAACCACGCTGCTGCACCTGGCGGTCGGGCTGCTGGCGCCGACCTCGGGCACGATCCTCGTCTTGGGCCATAGGCCCGGCGATGGCCCGGCGCAGCTGAGCCGGGTGGGCTTCGTCGCCCAGGACACGCCCGCTTACGCGAGGCTGTCAGTTGCCGACCACCTGCGGGCCGGGGCCTGGCTCAACGCGAACTGGGACCGCACCCTGGCCGGCCGGAGGATTGATCAGCTCGGCATCGACCCGAACCAGCGGGCCGGGGCGCTGTCGGGCGGCCAGCGCGCTCAGCTCGCGCTAACCCTGGCGATCGCCAAGCGGCCGGAGCTGCTGATCCTCGACGAGCCGGTGACAAGCCTGGACCCGCTGGCCCGGCGGGAGTTCCTGCAGGGGCTTATGGAGGCCGTCGCCGAGCACGGCCTGAGCGTCGTGCTGTCGTCGCACCTGGTCGCCGATCTTGAGCGGACCTGCGATTATCTCGTGATTGTGGCCGCGTCCAGGGTACAGCTGGCCGGGGAGGTCAGCGAGCTGCTGGCTTCGCACCACCGCCTCTCCGGGCCACGCCGCGATCCGAGGACACTGCTGCCGGACCAGGAAGTAATCGAGGAAAGCCACACCGACAGGCAGAGCATGCTCCTGGTCAAGACCGCTGGTCCCATCCAGGACCCGTCGTGGACGGTAAAGCCCGTCAGCGTCGAGGACCTCGTGCTGGCCTACATGAAACGCGGCCGCCCGGCCGGTGCTGCCGTTCCCGGACTGGAGGTCGTCCGATGATCCGGCTCACCTGGCTGCAGTTCCGCCCGCAGGCAGCAGTCGCGGCGGGGGCGCTGGCGATCGCGGCCCTCGCCCTGGCAGTCACCGGCCCGCATCTGTCGCACCTGTATACCGGCAGTACCATCACGGCCTGCCAGGCCGGCGGCGTCTGCCCGGCGGCGAGCATCGGCCGGTTCCTCAGCCTGGTGGTCCTCGCCGTGCCCGCGATCATCGGGCTGTTCTGGGGGGCGCCGCTGGTCACCCGCGAGATCGAGACTCATACTTACCGGCTGATCTGGACCCAGGGCGTCACCCGCACCCGGTGGCTTGCCGTCAAGCTCGCCGTCGTCGGCCTGGCGAGTATGGCCGTCGCCGGGCTGTTCAGCCTCATGGTGACCTGGTGGACCAGCCCGATCGACCGGGCCACCATGAGTCAGTGGTCGGTGCTCAGCCAGCGGGACATCATCCCGGTCGGCTCGGCCGCGTTCGCCTTCGCGCTTGGCGTCACCGCCGGGGTACTGATCCGCCGCACCCTGCCAGCAATGGCCGTCACGCTCGTCGTGTTCACACTCATTCAGATCCTCATGGCAGTCGGCGGTCCCCACCTCGTGACGCCCTTGCGTGCCACGCCGCCGCTCAACGCCACCTCCCTGATGGGCACCGGAGTAACCGGGCCCGGCCGGCTGTTCGTGCAGCCGGCACCCGTCAGCATCCCCGGCGCCTGGATCCTGTCCCCTTCGCAGCGCTGCTCCGGCACCGCCTCCTGCAACGTCATCACCGCCGGCGGCCGGTCCGCGGCCGGCTTGCCGGCCACCAGAGCGTGCGCCGAGACAGCAGGAAGCGGCCAGGCATGCTCCGCCTACATAGCCACGCTTCACCTCCGCCAAGCGGTGACCTACCAGCCAGCCAGCCGGTACTGGATCTTCCAGTGGTACGAGACGGCGATCTACCTCGCTGCCAGCCTGATCCTCATCGCCGTCTCCTTCCTGGCAGTCCGCCGCCGCATCACGTAATCACGCGCCACCGCGTTAGCTGATCCGCTACGCGCCTTAATCGTTTGCCGGCCGCTGACCCGTCGGGAGACACTCGGCGGATGCCTGCTTCGACCGATCAGGGTCTTGCTCCCGCGCCGCTGCGTTGCGGGATTGTTCTGCACGTTCAGGAGGATGCATGTCAGATTCTCCGGGCGGGGCAGCTTTCCGCTGCTCGATTCGCAGAGCCCTTTCCCTCGCCGCGGACGAAGAGGGTCTCACCCGGCCACCTAGTTGCCGTAGCGCCCGCGGCGGATGGCGCCGAGGCGGTGGTCTTCCGGTGGTACGACGCCGTGGTCCTCGGCGAAGAGAGTGGCCTGGTCCGGCTGTGGGAGCCTGCACATGGCGAAGTCGTGGCCCATCCCCGCCGCGCCCGGCAGCATCGGCAGCCCGGAACCCGGGCCTATTTGTCCGCCGGCCTGCCGGGCGCCGACTGGTGGGTCGCCGGCCCGGCCGTGGCGGAGGCGGAGGACGCCGAGGTCGAGCTGGATGAGGTGGCGCGTTTCTGCACCGAGCGTGATCTGTGGCCAGGCCTGGCTTGAGCGCCTGCCCAGTTGGAGCTCGTGAGGAGGACGAGTTGCTGGGTCGCCCGCGTCATCGCGACGTAGCGGTCGACCGCTCCCTCGATGCCCTCGCCGAATGCCTCCGGGTCGACGAGGACGACCAGGTCGAACTCGAGCCCTTCGCGAGTACCGGGGTCAGCGAACGGACGCGCGACGTTCCCCGGATTGCAGGATCGCCAATGACGCAGCCGATCCCCTCGGCATGGGCGGCAAGCCAGGAATCGAGGATCGCGTCCAGGTCTGCGGCTCGTCCGTGCCCGACCGGCAGGCCGCTGGCGCGGATCGAGATGGGAACGTTGGCGTCGGGGAGCACGGCCCGGATGACCGGCTCGGCCTCGGCCATGACCTTCAGAATCTGGTCGCGCGCCTCGTTGTGGGGAGTACCGGGGTCTGGTGCCTGGAGCGCCTCGGCCCAGTCGTCGGGACTCAGCCAGATGGCGGACCAGGGGGTCTCGACCGTCATCCCCTCCGCGGGCGGCCGCTCGTAGAACCTGACGGCCGGCTCGATCGCCTTCACCAGGTCCGCCGACGACTTCAGGCGGGCCACGTTCGGGTCGGTCTCGATCGCCGCCGTTGCCCCCTCGGGGACCAGATCTCGCAGTGCAGAGCTGCACACCCTCCTCTCCGAGGCTGGGGAGACCGTCGGAGACGTTGGCCAGGTAGGGCTGGTGCGGACCGAAGAAAAGCACGCCGCCCCGGCGGCGACCGAGGCGAGGGTCGGAGTAGAGAAGATAAAGTCGAACATCCGGCTCATCAACCGGCCAGAGCCCGCCCCGTCAGACCCCCAGCCCGGCCAAATCGAGCCGAACCATGTCGAGGTTCTGGTTTGATGAGCCTGACCTGCGGATCCATCGGGCAATTTGATCCTGCGCGATCTCGGCTGTGCGCGGTGCGGACGGATGCGTTCGCCAGTTCCTGGAACTCCGTGGCGGCTTACGCGCTTGTGTGCCGCCGATGTGACGCGGGCCTGTCACCGTCAAGCCACGCAGCAAGCAGGACAGAACAATGGGAGGGAACATGCGGCACTGTACAGTCCGTGCGGGCAGCCTCATTGGGGCGGCAGGCGCGATCGTGTTATTGGTCGGCGGCGGATCCGCCGTTGCCAGCGCTGGCGCGCACACCTCGGTGACCGGACCCGAGGTCGTGTCGGGGGAGGTGCACGGCAAGGCGGCCATCGCCAGCACGACGCACATCCCGCTGACGCTCGCCGGCGTCGTGGCGACCACCGACCGCGGCTTTGTGCTCGGCAACGGCAGCAGCAACACGCACACGCTGGCTACCGCGGCCGGCAATCTGACCGTGCGTGGCACCAGTAAGCAGTACGTCACTCAGTCCATGAACGCGAAGACCTGCCGCTTCAGCTACATTGCACGTCAGCAGTTCACGTTCGTGCCGAGCCTGAGCACAGGCAAGTTCGCCGGTGCGACCGGCCCAGGCGCGTACCAGGTCCATTTCGCCGCCTACGCGCCCCGGTACACCTCGGGCAAGCACAAGGGCCAGTGCAACACCAGCAGCAACGTCACGCCGCTGCCCGGAGGAGCAGTGGCGAGCTTCCTAGCGGCGGGCGTCATCACCGTCGGCTAGTCGCGGTCAGCTCATCGTCACGCTCCGGGCCGGCCCGGCCATCCATGCTCTGGCCGGCCCGGAGCCCTGTCGGCCCGCTCCTAAGCTGCCCTCCCGAGATGGAACAGCAGGCCTTTAGCCGGGTCCAGTACCCAAAGGCCGGCTGGGTCGCCGGTGATGGAGACCTCCCCAAGCGCTGCGGCCGACGCCGCGGCGGAACGGGGGATCGTCGTGCCGCCGCTCACGCTGTTGTCCGCGGGATCGATGCTCTGGACGTACAGAAGCTCGGCCGGGTATACGCCTGGCCAGGTCAGGGCCCAGGCCTGGCCGCGCCAGAAGGCGACGCTCGCGCTCTGCGGGTTGGTGCTCGGTGTTCCGGCGTAGCTGAGCACCGGCTGCACCACTGGCAGTTCCTCCCGTTCGAGTTCGGCGCCAGGCACCCAGACCGATCCGGCGCCCACCGCCGAGACATTCCCGAGCATGAGCGGCCTAACTGCGGACGTCACTGGGTCGATCGCAGCTGGGAAGCCGTCGGAGGTATCGGCCCACAGGGTGCCAGCGCCGGGGACGATTCTCACTATCGAAGGCGGCGGGCCCGACTGGCCGCCGAGCGCGTCGTAACCGACCGGGATCGCCGCGCCCGTGATCGCGTTCGTTCCTGGGTCGATGCGGACGATGTCGCCGTTGCGCGTCGCCACCCAGACGAATCCGTAGGCGGCGGCGATGCTGTCAGCGGCGTGCGTCACAGCGATCGAACTGGTGATCCGGCCGGTGCGCGGGTCGATCCGGTACACACCGCGACAGTCGTAGGTGACCCAGACCGCGCCGAAGCCCGCGGTGATGCCGCTGCCGCAGCCCGCATGATTGGTGTCCGGCGTGACGATGCTCCGGACCAGCCGCCCGGTCGCCTGGTCGACCTCGTAGGTCAGGCCGGTACCCGCGACCCAGGCGGCGCCGAAGCCGGCGGCCAGCCAAATCCCCTCGCCGGGCAGGCGGGTCGTGCTGAGTACGGTCAGTGCCATGGGCCGGCCGTAAGTCGGATGCGACGGCGGCCGGCTCGGCCGGGTCGCCTGCACCGCGACGCTGACCGCGACGATCGCGACCACTACGGCGGCGGCCGCGCCCGCGATCAGCACGCGCCGTCGCGGTTCCCGGCGCAGTCGGCGCTCGATCCGGGTCCATGCGGCCGGGGACGGCGGATTGTCGGCTTCTGCCTGCTCGACAGCTGCCTTCAGGAGCTCGGCGAGCTGCTCATGCCCCATGAGACTTCTCCCTTGTTACCTGCGGCACATCAGCGACCAGGTCGGAGTCCTGCAGCCACTCCCGCAGGCCCCGCAGCGCCTTGGCCGTCTGGCTCTTGACGGTGCCGACCGAGACCCCCAGGGCCGCCGCCGTCTCCGTCTCGGTGAAGCCTGCGTAGAAGCGGAGGACGACGCAGGCTCGCTTGCGAACGGGCAGCCGGGCCAGTGCCCGCAGTAAGTCGACGCTGTCGCCCGCGTGCCCGTCCGCGCTCCAAGCCGGCGCGGCCCAGTCGGCGCTGGTTCTGGCCCGCAGCTCGCGCAGCTGGCGTCGCAGGCTATTGCGCGCCAGGTTCACGACGATCGCATGCAGGTAGGCCCGGACGGACCGGGCCTGCATCAGGCGGTCCCAGCTCCGCCACGCCCGGACGAATGACTCCTGCGCCAGGTCCTCGGCCAGCGCCCAGTCACCGGTAAGAGCGAACGCCGCCCGCCGGAGCTCGGCGTAGTAGCGGGCGTAGAGCCCGGCCAGCGCGTCGCGACGCGGCTCGGAGTCCATACCAACAAGACCCGGGCGCGGGAAGAAAGGTTGCCGGAGCACGAGGCCGGGACTTGCTACCGATCGTTCAACGATATATAACGGAGCTATGACAGAACGCGCGATGCAGGAGGCGACGTTCCTCATCCTGACCGCGCTCGCCTCGGGCAGCCAGCACGGTTACGGGATCATCGCGGACGTACGCGAGATCTCCGGCGGTGGCGTGCGCCTGCGGCCGGGCACGTTGTACACCGCGCTCGAGCGGCTGCGGGCCGACGGGCTGATCGTCATCGACCGTGAGGCGATCGTCGATAACCGGCTGCGCCGCTACTACCGGCTCACGCCCGCGGGGACGCAGCGGCTTGCCGCCGAGGCGGCGAGGCTGCACTCCAACGCGACGACCGCGCTGATGCGACTGAGCCCGGCGACGGGAACTGCGACATGAGCGCGCGGATCGGTGCGCCCGCGGCGCCCGGCGGGAGCGCGCCAGCCGCGGTCCGGGCAACACGGCCCGCGGTCCTGGAGCGCCGGTACCGGCGGCTGCTCGCGTGCTTCCCTCGCTTTTTCCGGTGCGACAGCGAGGACGAGATCCTGGCCGTGCTCATGTCCTGCGCCCGGACCGGCCAGCGGTGGCCGGCCCCGGCCGAGTGCGCGGACCTGATCGGGAGCGCGATCCGCATGCGGATGAGTCCCGGCCGGTCCAGTCCGCCGCGCGCGGTCACGAGCGCGATGCGGCTGATGCGCGCGGGCGCCGTCACTGAGATCGCCGGGCTGGCCGTCGCGCTGGCGACCGCATCCAGCGTCCAGTCGGCGATGGTCCAGCATCACGCGGGTTTCCTGGCCGCGCACTGGCACGACCTGCTGCTCTTCATCGAGCTCGGCGTTCCGGTTCCCGTGGGCCTCTGGCTGTGGCTGGCGTGGGCCAACGGCCGCGGGCA
>JASHOV010000446.1 GCA_030038495.1 Streptosporangiaceae bacterium | reverse complement strand
GCCTCGACCTCGCCAGGGCCGACCGCGATCCGGCCTGGCCTCTCATCCTGGCCCAGGTGACCAGGCGGCAGCCGGACCCGTCCGCCTGCGGCGCGGCACTGGCGGCCGCGGTGGCAGCCCAGGCGGCCACCCAGGCGCTCATGTTCATCGACCAGCCGGCCGCGCCGGCCCCGGCCGAGAACGCGACGCTCGAACTCGTCCAGCCCGGCTGGCAATGGCGCCGGCGGACGTGGCTCCCGCATCCGGCGTGTACGTGCCGGGCAGCGGATCATCGCTAGGTATCCTCCGCGCATCTTCATCACGGGTTGGCCTGGCCACGCACAGTGCTGTTTCGCCGACCCGCCGGTTCCGGCGTAGCGCCGGCGACCCCGCCAATCGGCTGGATAACCCGTGGTCCGGGCACCCGGCGGGGCGCTACCGTCTATGTGGTGGGACGGTGGAGCAAGATCGCCGAGCAGGCAGGGGTCAGCCTCCCGGCCGGCGAGAGCCGCACAGCCAAGGATGCTATCGACGGACTGCTGGTGCTGTCGCGAAGCGAGCAGAGCCGGGCTCGCCAGCTCGCGTGCAGGAACCTGTGCACCTGCCACGTCCGGGCCGACGACGACCGGGTGTGGACGAGGCTGCTTGAGCTGGCCGGGGATCCCGACCCGCGGGTCCGCGGCGACGTGATCCACGCCATCACCGACAGCACCCCCGCGCCCCGGGTCCCGGCTGTGATCCGGGCCCTGGAGTCCCGCCACAACGACCCGGACCCGTGGATTCGCCGGCGGGTCCGTAAGACCCTCGCGTACTACCGCCGCACAGGGAAGGTAACCGACGCTGCTCACTAGGTAGCCGTGAGCGCCCGCGCGTCCTGGCCCTCAACCAGACCGGCCGGGCTGCCATCTGACCCACCCCGCTTGACCTATAGCATTATGATATCAAATTCAATGGGCGGCGGCCTCCGGCGTGGCGGGCGATCAGCGCCTTTCCCCGGCCTAGGTCTTGGACCTGGCCTGCCTTGTCCGTCCTGGTCTAGCGCACGGGGTCGGCAACGACCGGAAAGGAGAGCAGTCAGATGAGGCGTTTAGTTACGCGGGCCGGAGTTGCCGGAGTTGCCGTACTGGCGGCCGCGGGCCTGGCGGTGGCCGGCTGCGCAACGAGCACGAGCAGTTCGAGTGTGGCGGGCTGTTCCGGTAAGCAGACAGGTGCGGCAAGCACTGTGCCGGCCGGTCAGGGAGTCGCCGCGGGCTGGACGCAGCCCGGCGCCACCATGCAGAACACACGGGATGTCGCCAGCGCGATCACGACCGCCAACGTCGGGCGGCTGGGCGTGGCGTGGTGCGTGCCGGTCGAGTCGACGGGTGAAGCTCGTTCAGCCGGATTGACCGACGGCTACTCGACCACCCCGGTCGTGGTGAATGGCGTCGTGTACACACAGGACATCGAGTCGAACGTGATGGCGATCAAGCTTTCCACCGGCAAGGTGTTGTGGACGCACAACTACAGCTCGCCGAACGGCGGGCCGGACGGTGTCAACGTGGCCGGCGGGGTGGTGTACGCGGCAACGAATCACGCCGCGGTGGCGCTGTCGGCGGCTACCGGCAGGCAGCTGTGGACCCGGACGCTGATTGGCAATGACCACGAGGGCATCGACATGGCCCCCGGCTACAACGACGGCACCGTATACGTATCGACCGTGCCGGTCAACCCGACCGTCGGCCAGTATCTCGGCGGCGGCAAGGGGATCTTGTGGGCGCTGAACGCCCGCACCGGCACGCCCGAGTGGTCCTGGGACGAGGTGCAGAACCTGTGGGGGAACCCGGCCATCAACTCCGGCGGCGGCCTGTGGGAACCGCCGTCGTTCGACGCCCAGGGCAACATCTACATGGGCATCGCCAACCCCGGCCCGATCGGCGAGGCCGGGTGGCCCGCGGGTTACCCGTGGGGGACCAGCCGACCCGGCCCGGACCTGTACACCGACTCGGTCGTCAAGCTCAGCCCGGCGGGCAAGCTGCTGTGGTACTACCAGCTAACCCCGCACGACCTGTACGACTGGGACCTGCAGAACTCGCCCGTCCTGACGACGGCGAACGGGCAGCCGGTCGTGATTGACGGCGGCAAGGCCGGCATCTTGGTCGAGCTGAACGCGCAGACCGGCAGGCTGATCTGGAAGCTCCCGGTCGGGGTCCACTCCGGTCACGACAACGACGGGCTGCTCACCGAGAACGCGACCCCGACCAGCCACGTCCCGCTGCCCGCCAGGTTCGTCCTTGAGCCCAGCGTGTTCGGCGGGGTCGAGACGCCGCTGGCGTCCAACGGGTCCACGGTATTCGCCGCCGTTAACAACCTCGCGGTGCCCATGACCGTCAACGGCGTGGCGGAAAGCGGCAAGGCGTTCACAGCCGAGATCTCCACGGCCACCGGCGAGATGATCGCGGTCAACCAGGACACCGGCAAGATCGATTGGGCCGTCAAGCTCCCCTCTTCGCCCTACGGCGCCGCCACGGTAACCAACGGCGTCGTGTTCACCACCACCTACAGCGGCTACCTGTACGCGTTCAACGCCGCCACGGGCGCGATCCTGCTGAAGACGCCGATGTCCTCCGGGTCCAACGCTCCCGTCGCCGTGGACGGCGACTACGTCATCGCCGGAGCCGGCGTGCAGTCGCTATCGAAGAAGCCGCAGCAACTGATCATCGCCTACAAACTCGGAGCCACGGGCGGCAAGCTACCCGACACCGTCGGCCCGTAGCCGATGCCCGGGCTGCCGGATAGAAGGCGCCCTCAGGATTGGCTGACGCCAATCCTGAGGGCGCCCGCAGTGCGTCTCCAGGATTGCTAGCGAGCAACCCCTGGAGGCGTCTGACGATAAGCGAACATCGCGAGCACCTCCTTCCTGATACAGAGGACATATCTTGCCGCGGCGCGCTCACTGTAGGACTGCACGCCGACCTGCGGCAACGCATTTACCGGTGTAGCCGGTGCCACCGCAGCGGCCAGCCCCGCAGCCCGGGCGGGGACGGCGTCAGCCCGAGCGCCCCTCCCGCGGTGGCCGGCCACCCCGCACATCGGGTCGTCGGCGGCTACCGGCCACGTACGTGCCGCCCTTCGCTCTGGACCGAAAAGACTTCACCCACCGGATCCAGCGCGCACCTGCCGGGCAGTACTTCACCTGGGTTTAGCCGGCTGGCGCGGGCATCCGCAGACACGATATAGCTTGACTTTGAATCGAGATATTACTTATTCTCCTCATGACGGGCTGAGCCATTCCTAACCAGCAGGAGGCAGTCCAATGAGGTATCGCGCCGAGCACGTCAGCACCCGCAGATCGTTACCCCTCCTAACCTGCCTGGCCGCAGTGGCGTTGTCCACTGCGCTCAGCGCGTGCGCCTCGGCACCTGCAACGGCAGCCTTGCCGACCAGCCAAGCCAGAACGCCGTCGGTCGTGTCATCGCCGGTGCGCGTCGCTCACACGAGCCTCGGAACCGTCGGTTACCGCATCGTCGGCAGCGGTCCGCCGCTGGTCATGATCATGGGCTACGACGCCACCATGGAGGATTGGGACCCGAGGCTTGTGGATGCGCTGGCCAGGCACTACCGGGTCGTCATCTTCGACAACGCCGGGATCGGGGATACCCAACAGCTGCCCGGGCCCCTCACCATCGACGCCATGGCCAGGCAGACTGGCGCGCTCATCGACACCTTGCGCCTGTCCAGGCCAGACGTGCTCGGCTGGTCGATGGGAGGCATGATCGCCCAGGCGCTAGCGGTCCTTGACCCATCCCAGGTGCGCCGCCTTGTGCTGTGTGCCACATTCCCGGGAAGTCGCGAAGCGGTGCCGTCGGCCACAATCGCAGCCCTCACCAGGCTCGATCCGCAGCAACTGGAGACTGTTCTGTTCCCGCCGAACCAGGCCAGGGCGTACAACGCGTTCGCTGCGGCGATCTCCGCCTACCCGCCCGCCTCAGCGCCATCGCCAACAGTGCTGGCGGCTGACAGGCGCGCGGTGATCCAATGGTGGACCGGGAAGGACCCGGCGGGCCAAAAGGTCGGCGCAATCTCCGTGCCGACGCTGATTGCCGACGGTGCCGCCGACTGGGTAGACCCGACCGTCAACGCCCGCACCCTCGCCAGGCTCATTCCCGCCGCGCGTCTGGTCCTCTACTCGGACGCTGCGCACGGATTCCTGTTCCAGGACAGAACGCAGTTCGCAGCTGTCGTCGAATCCTTCCTCAAGGCCTGATGCCTGCTCAGTCCTCGTCGTTCGAGCAGAGGGCGCACAGCCTGGCCTACTGGCCGGCGGACACGCTGCGGCCGACCTGCTCGGCCAGCATCGTCATCTCGTATCCGACCAGATCAAGGTCGGCCGCGGTGGTGAGCACGGCCAGGCTCGCTTCATCATCGATCGCCATGATCACGAGGGTGCCTCGTTCCATGACGACCAGGGCCTGAGTGACAGCGCCGCAATCGAATATCCGCGCTGCGCCGCGGGCCAAGCCGATCAGGCCGGAGGTGATCGCGGAGAGCTGGTCCAGATGATCGGGCTGCGTCCGCTCAGAAACCGCCAGCGGAATGCCGTCCGAGGACACCATCAGGGTGTGTAGCACCTCGGGAACACGCTCGGTGAAGTCGGCGATGAGCCGGTCGAGGTCCTGTGGATGGCGGGCCGGATCCACGTGCTCTCCCTCTCAGTCGCCCTGGGCCGACTTCGCGTCGCGATCCGTGCGTGCCACGGTCCGGGCCCGGCGGGAACCCTGCTGGAAGCTGGCCAGCCTGCTTCGCGCGATCTGCGCCGATTCGGCCGCCGTGGGTTCCTGGGTCTCCCGGTCAACCCCGGTGCCGGGAACGAGGTTCGCCTGCGGGGTCCGTTGTGGCAGCCCGGCGGAGGTCAGGCCGCCGGCCTGCGGCCCGCCGGGCCCGAGCACCCCCCCGCGGTCGGTACGGAGATACTCGGATTCGACAGACTCGAAGATGGGCAGCCCGCCCGGCTCGGCACCCGCTGGCTCCGGCCCCGTCGCCGCGATGGAGGCGGCTGGCGCTTGTGATGGCAACGGCGCGCCCAGGGGCAGCGGGACGGGATCGGGCCTGGCAACGTCCGGCCCCTCGGCAGCGTCGGGCCCGGCAGCGAACCGAGGAGCCGAGAACCACCGATCCCCGGCCGCAGCGGCGGCATGGCCAGCGACAGTGCCGGCTCCCCCGCCGCCCCCGATCCTGAGGACCTCGCCAGCTCGCGTCGGCCATCCGCCTGGCCTGGCGTCATGCGAGATCAGCGCGGCCGGAATCTGCACCTCGGCTGCGGTACCGCCGGCCGGCGACGCCCCTATCGTCACTTTGATGCCGTGCCGCGCCGCCAGGTGCGCGACCGCGAACAGGCCCATCTGCCGGGCTACCGACGCGTCCGCGAGGGGCGGATGGGCCAGCAGCCAATTGAGCTGCCGCACCTGCTCGTCCGGCATGCCGGTGCCGAGGTCGGTAATGCTCATCAGCCAGCCACCGTCGCGTGCCGCGGGCCCAGACGCGATCACCTGCGTCGTCGCGGGTGAAAACGCCGTGGCGTTCTCCAGCAGCTCGGCGAACAGGTGCACGATGTCGACCGCAGCGCTTGCGATGACGGAGACAGCCGGCTGGACGTCGAGGACGACCCGGTCGTACTGCTCGATCTCGGACACCGCCGCCCGAAGCACGTCCACCAGGGACACCGGCTCGGTCCAGCGGCGAGGCGTCTCATGGCCTGCGAGCACGAGCGCGCTGTCTGAGTTCCGCCGCATCCGGGTGGCCAGATGATCCATCTGGAATAGCGCGGCCAGCCGGTCCGGGTCATCCTCGCCGAGTTCCAGGCTGTCGATCAGCTGCAGCAACGGCTCCAGCAGAGAACTGGTGCGCCGTAAGAAGCTGACGAATATTGCGCTGACGCTGCCGTGCCGCCGGGCCTCCTCCCCGGCCAGCCGCACGGCTTCCCTCTGCACCTGCTCGACGGCGCGGGCGACCTGACCGATCTCGTCGGTGGAGTGCACGTCGATCGGCGTCACCAGGAGACTGGGCCGAGAGCTCCCGGCCACGCCAAGCGCGACCTCCGCGGGCAGGCGGGTCGCGGCGACATCCAGGACAGCTGCTTCAAGCCGCCGCAGCGGGCGCACCACAGACCTGGCAATGATCATGGTGGCCAGCACCACAAGGAACAAGACGGCCAGCGCCACGCCCCCGGTAGTCATCGCCGACCACACCGCGCTGCGCTGCTGGGCCCGGGCGTACGCCGTGATCCAACCCGCCAGCTGCTGCTCGGCGTTGCGCATCCAGCCGACCGTGTAGGACATTCCGGCCTGCCACTGCTGGCTGGCGTGGCCGCCGACGGCCAGCGTGCCGTTGCCGGCCGCTGTCGCGCGCTGTTCCACTGCCCTGGCCTGCCCTGCCAGCGGGCCCGCCAAGGTGCCGGTGAGCGCCCAGCTCTGCTCCCGGGTCGCTGAGCTGCGGAATGATGCCAGGTCAGTGGCCTGCTGCGCCTCGGCGGTGGTCAGCGCGGCGAGCGCCCCGGGCCCGAAGCGGCCCTCGGCGAGCGCAGCGCCCAGGATGGCCTGCTGCAGCGAGACCTGGTCCTTCATCCTGGACAGCGAGCCGAGCGTGTGCACGGTGGTGACGAGCGCGGAGTTGCCGCTCAGGCTGGCGATGCCGTCATTGACCGGGAACAGGCCGACGATAGCCGCGGAATAGCCGTTGATCACGGTCAGCGCGGGAGAATGGCCGCGCGTCGCGTGTTTGCGCAGACCAGGTAGTTCGGCGATGCTGGCCAGGACCTTAGCCGCGCTGGCCCGATCCTGGACCGGGTAGCCGCGCCCGAGCTGGGGAACGAGCCTGCGCGCTCTGGCCGCCCAGCCATCGGTGATCAGGTATTGCCGGTGCAGGGCCACGAGTCCCGCGGCCGGGCGCCCGTCGGCGATGAACGCGGCCGTGTCGGCGCGCTCGTCCTCCATCGCCTGCGCTAAGCCGGTGACCTGGTGGCCGAGCATCCCGAGTCGGTCGATCTGGCCGTACACCTCGGCGCTGCGCGTCGCGTCGGCGACCCGGAGCCCGGCGAGCGTCAGGCCGAGCACCGTCGGTAAGGCCACGAGGACGATCAGTCGGGAGACTAGCCGCCAGTTCCGCAGGGCCAGCGCGGAGCCCACGGCACGCCGGGTTGGCATGGCGCCGGGCCGGGCGGCATCGGCAGTGCTGGACTGGCTCATTGCGCATCCTCGGAAATCTCAGAACTGCTTTCGCGGCAACGGACGATTCTCAATGCCGCGGTGACAAGAAGCGCAAGGAGGTCAACTTCGCCCGTTCCTCCCAACGACGATACCTCTGGGCCCGCGTGCCGGATACAGCCCCGCTTGGGGCTTCGCGACGAAGATCGGCCCCCGTGACCTGCAACGGCCCGGCGCATAGGGCCACGGTCGATTCCCGGAGCGGGCGCGAGATGTCTAATGGCAAAAAGGTGTCACAGGCCGGACTGGCTCCGGTCGTCCCTGTGTGATGAGGTGAGAGACGCGAATACGACGGTGGAACTGAGGTAGTGGCCGGTGGCGTAGTCGAAAACGCCGCCGCACGTTATCAGGCGCAGGGCCGCGTACCTGGTCGCGCCGTAAATGGTCTTCGCCGGGAATTTCGATTTGAGGTACTCGCGCACACCGGTGACGCGGAAAGCAGCGGTGATACCGTCGGCGAGCGTAACCTCGACGAGATCGCCGGGCCGGAGGCCCCCCAGCCGGAAGAAGACAGCAGGTCCCCGATAGGTATCGACGTGACCTTCGATGACCGACACGCCGATCTGGCCCGGCGTCGCCGAGTACTTGTACCATGCCGCCTCACCGGGGGTCGCATTGAGCGACGGTACCTGGATCGTGCCGTCTGGGCTGACCCCCAGGTGCAGCAGTTTCGAGTTCACATCGATGGCGGGGATGTCGATCGACACCGGCGGTGACCGCGGCACCGATAGTCCCCTGCCTGCGGACGGACCGGTAGCCCCGGCTGCAGATAGCGTGGGCTGCGGCGCGTGTTCCTGGCCGCTGACCGCGGCGATGACCGCTCCGGTCCCGCCCGCGATGAGCAGGACGCCGACGAACCCGGCGATGCGCGCACGGAGGCTCCCCGGCGTCTTGGGCAAAGGGGCGTACCCGGTCTCCGGCCACGCGATGACCACGCGCAGCCCGGCTATACGCCCCCGCCTCGGATCCCCCAATGCTGTCGCCCCTCCCTGTGCCTTCCCCAGGGTGTTCTAATCGCGTAGCGTAATGCTCTAGTGATGAATAGGCCATTGCGTGCATGTGCTATAGATCGGATTCTCCTTTCATGGCCGTTGGCACTTCCATGACCTGCAGTTCGGCCGACGCGGGCGGCCACTGGTCTGGCCCGCGATTTCCTTCCGATGCCGGCTGCTCTGCGGGGACCGCGAAACGGTCCGCCACCGGCCGGGCGTGCGAGGAGGTCCAATGACGATGCGCACCGCCACCGTGCGGACTGGGTTAGGCGCGAGGCTGACCGCCGTCGGCTGGGCAGTCGTCGGAATACTCGCCTCCGCGTCAATCGCTGCCTGTGCGGGATCCGCGCCCAGGGCGACGCTGCCGAAGCTGTCGCCCGGAGCATCGGTATCGGCATCGGCATCGGCGTCGGCGACCAGCTCGTCCAGCTCCTCCCCCAAGCCGTCGGCAACACCGAGCACTAGCTCCTCGGCCAGCCCGTCGGCAACGGCGAGCATTAGCCCCTCGGCCAGTCCGTCGGCAACGGCGAGACCCTCGACCACCGCGATCCCCACCGCTGCCCCGGCCACCGGCGGCGGTGGCACGGCCGGATTCCAGCACGCCTCACTCCTCGGCCTCGGCGCAGCGGCGATCCTGGTCGGCGCCGGGTGCATCGGCTATCGGAGAAAGGTCATCAGGAACCGCTGACCCGGCGGCGCGCGCCCAGCGCGAGCAGTACCAGCCCGACGACAGCGATAACCGGGCCGGCTCCGGCCCAGAAGTGACTGCCGGACATCACGCTGCCGCCCAGCACCCCGAAGCCCTGCAGTGCGAACACCGTCCCGGCGATCGTCAGCAACGCTCCGGCTATCAGGAGCAGAGCTCTCACTGCGCCCCCGTTCCGCTCGTAGGAGTACTGACCAATAACGCATGTCAGGGCGCGGAGGTTCACCCCAGCGCGGCAGTGCCGGTGGCACGCATGCCGGAGCGTAGCGGACAATAAGCTAATGAGCGATATGCCGCGGCGTGCGGTCACGCGGACGGTCAAGCTTGCCACGCTCCCCGTCGGGCTGGCCGGGCGGACGGCGCTCGGTCTCGGCAAGCGTATTGGCGGCCGGCCCGCCGAAATCGTGGCCGAGGAGATCCAGCACCGCACCGCCGAGCAGATCTTCAGGGTCCTTGGTGAGCTTAAGGGCGGGGCGCTCAAGCTCGGCCAGGCCTTGTCAATCTTCGAGGCAGCGCTGCCGCCCGAGATCGCCGAGCCTTATCGCGCCACGCTGACCAGGTTGCAAGAGTCAGCGCCACCGCTGCCGGCCGCGACCGTGCACCGGGTGCTCGCGGCCGATCTCGGCGAGGACTGGCGAGCCAGGTTTGCCCAGTTCGATGACCGGCCGGCCGCGGCCGCATCCATCGGCCAGGTGCACCGCGCGACGTGGATCGACGGCAGGCAGGTCGCGGTGAAGATCCAGTATCCGGGTGCAGGCAAGGCACTGAGCAGCGATTTCGCCCAACTGAGCCGGATCGGCATGCTCTTCAGCGTGCTGATGCCCGGGCTGGAGACCAGGCCGCTGCTGGCCGAACTGCGGGCCCGTGTCACCGAGGAGCTTGACTACCGGCTGGAGGCAACGTCACAGCAGGCGTTCGCCGACGCGTTCGCGGGCGACCCGGACATCTACGTGCCGCCGATCGTGACCGCCACCGATCATGTGCTGGTCAGCGAATGGATGGACGGCACCCCGCTAGCCGAGATCATCGCGTCGGGTACGCGCGAGCAGCGCAACCGGGCCGGGCTGATGCTCGTGCGGTTCCTGTTCTCCGGTCCGGCCAGGGCCGGCCTCCTGCATGCCGATCCGCACCCGGGCAACTTCCGGCTGCTGCCCGACGGGCGACTGGGCGTCCTGGACTTCGGTGCGGTGGACCGGCTGCCGGAAGGGCTCCCGCCGCTGTTCGGCAAACTGCTCTGGCTCATGCATCATGAGGGCGATATCACTACGGTCGAGCACGACCTGCGCGAGCACGGTTTCCTGCGCGAGGGGATCAGCGTCGACCTCGATCAGCTGCATGCCTTCCTGGCGCCGCTCGCCGAGCCATCGAAGGTGGAGTCGTTCGCGTTCAGCCGGGACTGGATGCGCGCCGAGGCCTCGCGGATGACGTCGGTGCGCACCTCCAACGTCGCCCGGCGGCTGAACCTTCCGCCGTCCTACGTGCTGATCCACCGTGTGTCTACGGCTGGCATCGGCGTGCTGTGCCAGCTGGAGTGCGAGGGCGGCTTCCGCGCCGAGGTGCTGCGCTGGATTCCCGGCTACGGCCCGTCCGAAGCCGCTCCCGCCGAGGCGGGCGGCGCCCGTGCGATCGAGGACCGGGCCTCGGCCGGGTGACGACGGTCCGGGGTAACGACGGTAACGACGGTCCGGGGTAACGACGGCCCCAGGCACCTACGCACAGCCAGACCGGCCCAGCTGGCCAAACCGGGGCACTGCGTGCCCGCCCTGACCGCGATCCGTTAAGGCGGAGAAATTGTCAGCCTGAGCCTGACTGATTCTCCGCCTTAACGCGATCTTGATTGGCTCGTTGACGACCGGCGGGCGAGACGAGGGCGCGGGGCCAGGGAAGTGCCGAGCTTCCCTGGCCCCGCGCCCGATCAAGGCGGTTACCAGCCGACCTCGATGTCAGCGATCCTGGCTGCTGCCGAGCCAGGCTCGTCCCTCGTTCACCGTCATGCTCAGGCAGCGACCGCATCCTTGCGCGGGCGACCGCGCGGCCGCTTCCGCGGGATGATCTCACCCCGCAGGAACAGCTCGCCGCCCCAGACACCC
>JASHOV010000445.1 GCA_030038495.1 Streptosporangiaceae bacterium | reverse complement strand
CTCCTCCACCACCTCGCGGACCGCCGCCGCCGCCGGGTCTTCGCCCTCATCCACGTAGCCCCCAGGCAGCTCCCACACCCACCGATCCACGATGAAACGGTGCCGGCGCATCAGCAGCATCCGCTCGCCCGCGTCGTCCAGCACGACCGTCATCGCGCACCGCCGCATCCGGAACACGTACTGCGTGAAACGCACATGATTCGGCAGCTCAACATCCGCCTGGCTCACCCGGATGTGAGGGGTGTCGTCAACCAGCCGCTCACCGAGGATTGCCCACTTATGCAGGTCATTCACGAACTGGACAGTACAGGGCGCGCACGTCCGCGGAAGTAACCTCGGCTCGGCGGCGTATCCGCCCAAGGCGGGCGGCCACCGGTTATCGCCGCCCCGGCGCAGCAGCGCGCGCCCCGACCTCGCGAACGCAGTCCTCTCTATGGGCAACGTCGGAGCTTTGCTTACCTTCACAGCCGCCGGGGACGGCCTTCGATGCGCACCGCGCATGTGGCATGATCCGGGAGCGACGCGGTGCCGAGCGAAAGGCGCGCGCATGACCGAGCTGCCCAGCTACAGGGAACTGCCGCCCGCGACCCGCGGCGGCCGCAGCGCCTGGGGCTTGTTCGGGGCCGACGACAGTCTCGGGCTCATCAACCTGCTGACGCCCGAGCGGATCGCGGCGGCTGCCCGGCTGGTCCGCCGCGGGCACGTGTTCCCGCTGGACATGCCGCTCGGCAGCGTGAGCCCGGCACTGGCCCGGTCCCGCGGCACGCCGCGGCACACGGTCCTGCACGATCCTGGCAGCGCGGGCTTCGACGACCTGTACGACAACTTCTATCCGCAGTGCGGAAGCCAGTGGGACTCCCTCGGCCACGTCGGCTATGCGCCGGATGAGTTCTACAACGGCGCGACCGAGGCCGACGTGCAGGCCGGCGCCAGGAACACGATCGAGCACTGGGCCCGGCACGGTCTCGCCGGGCGCGCGGTGCTGCTGGACGTGGCCGGGGCCATGGCCGATCAGGGCCTGCCTTATCACCCCGGGGAGAGCATCGCGATCGGCGTCGACGAACTCGAGCTGGCCCGCCGCCGCGCGGGCGTGGAGTATCGGGCGGGCGACGTCCTGCTGCTGCATACCGGGTTCACCGGCTGGTATGCCGATCAGCCGCGCGAGGTTCGGCAGCGACTGCCCGCCCGGCTGACCGCGCCGGGGCTCGCGCACAGCGAAGAGGTATGCGAGTACCTGTGGGACAGCCATGCCGCCGCGATCGGCTCCGACACGTTCGGGGTGGAGGTCTGGCCTGCGGACATGAGTCGGTCGGCTCACCCCATGGGCTTCCTGCATCACGTTCTGATCGGGCAGTTCGGAATGGCGCTGGGCGAGCTGTGGTGGCTGGCGGATCTCGCCGTGGACTGCGCCGCCGATGGCGTCTACGAGGCGTTCCTGGTGAGCGCGCCGTTCAACGCGCCGGGCGGCATCGGCTCCCCGGCGAATGCGGTGGCCATGAAATGAGCCGACACCGCAGGTCACAGACCCGCCTAGACTCGTAGCTCCGGGGCGGCCGGCCGGCTCAGCCCAGGCTTTATGGCACCTCGGGAGGCGGAGTGGCGGGACGCGGCGGACCAGCCGGGCGCGGTCGCATCCTGCGGCGGTCGAGGCAGGCCGACGACCGGGGACTGCTGCCCCCCGATGCCCTGGTCTCCTTCGCCGCCCTGCGGGCGGAATCGGGGATCGACGACGTCCTCGCGTCGCTGGACCGCGAGCTGGTCGGGCTGCAGCCGGTCAAGACCAAGATCAGGGAGATCGCCTCCCTGCTGCTCGTCAGCCAGGTGCGGGAGCGATTCGGCCTGGTGGCGCCGCGCCCCAGCCTGCACATGTGCTTTACCGGCTCACCCGGCACGGGCAAGACGACCGTGGGCCTGCGAATGGCCGATCTCCTGCATCGGCTGGGGTACCTCGACCAGGGACACATGGTCGCCGCCATGCGCGATGACCTGGTCGGCGAGTACATCGGTCAAACCGCTCCCAGGACCAAGAAGATCGTCAACGAGGCCATGGGCGGGGTGCTGTTCATCGACGAGGCCTACCACCTCCACCGGGCCGAGAACGCGCAGGACTACGGGAAGGAGGTCATCGAGATCCTGCTGCAGATGATGGAGAACGACCGCGACAAGATCGTGGTGATCCTCGCCGGCTACAAGGACCGCATGGATGCGTTCTTCGAGGTCAACGCCGGTATGCGGTCGCGCATCGCGCACCACCTGGACTTCGCCGACTACGACCTGGAGGAGCTGGAGGCGATCGGGGAGCTGATACTCGGCCAGAGCTCGTATTACCTCTCCGACGGGGCGGTCAAGGTACTGCGCGACTACCTCGGCGTCAGAATGAGCCAGCCCAGGTTCGCCCACGGCCGGACGGTGCGTAATGCGCTGGAGCGGGCCCAGTTCCTGCACGCGAGCCGTCTGATCGCCGACGCCGAGCGGCCGTGGAGTCGCGACGACCTCATGCGGCTCGAGGACGTCGACCTCATCCCGGTCCTGGCCGCCGCGCAGGACGTCAGGGCCGCCTAGCGCCACCGGCCGAGCTGATCCCGCGCTCTGGCTACCGCGGCCGCGATCTCGGCGGAATCGCTGTCGGGTCCCAGCAGCGCCTCGGCCGGGAAGGACACTTGCATGTGGGGCTCGACGTCGTCGCGCTCGTACACGCGTACCTGGACCTCGCAGAGCAGGCGCCCGCGGCGTTCGCTCCTGGCCGCCTCCCGTCGCTCGATTTCCGCGCGCACGTCCGGCGGCAGATGGTCCTTGCCGCCGGGGCCCGCGGTGTAGCCGACCCACCCCGTCCAGGATCTTTCGCCTTCCATGGACTCATCCTGCACCCGCGGTGCGGGCAGGCCTACTGGCGGGAACGGCGGCAACCGGGTACGAGACAATGCGCGCATGCGACCCCCCTTGTCGCTGGAGCACATCCAGCGCGCCGCCGGGCTGATCGATCCGGCGTTCCGGCGGACTCCGCAGTTCGCCGACGCCGCGCTCTCGCAGCGCGTGGGCGCGGAGATAGTCGTCAAGGTCGAGACCCTCAACCCCATCCGGTCCTTCAAGGGCAGGGGCGCGGACTACCTGATGCGGGATCTGCCCGGCGGCAAGGAGATCGTCTGCGCGTCCGCGGGCAACTTCGGGCAGGCCATGGCGTTTGCCGGGCGTGCCCGCGGCGTGCCCGTGCGCGTGTTCGCCGCGACGACGGCGAACGAGGCGAAGGTGGCGCGCATGCGCCAGCTGGGCGCGGACGTCATGCTCACAGGGGCGGACTTCGACCAGGCCAAGGACGCGGCCAGGGCCTACGCACGCGAGCGACCCGCGTGCGTGTTCGTCGAGGACGGCGACGAGCCCAGGCTCGCCGAGGGCGCCGGCACGATCGGGGTCGAGCTGGCGCCGCTGGCGATCGACACGCTGCTGGTTCCGGTGGGGAACGGCGCGCTCGTCTGCGGTCTCGGCACCTGGCTGAAGGCACACTCGCCGGCGACGCGCATAGTCGGCGTGTGCGCCGCGGCCGCGCCGTCGATGGCGGACAGCTGGCGGGCCGGGCGGCCGGTCCCGTCGCAGTCGGCCCGGACAATGGCCGACGGACTCGCCGTGCGCGTGCCGGTGCCGGCCGCGGTGGAGTGGATGCGCGACTGCGTGGACGACGTCGTGCTGGTGAGCGAGGAGCAGATCATGGCGGCGGTCCTTGCCCTCAGGGACACGCTCGGCCTGCTCGTCGAGCCGTCGGCGGCCGTGGGCGTCGCGGCGGCCGCGGACGGCACCTTCGCCGGCCCGCGCCTGGGCACGGTCATCACCGGCGCGAACCTGTCCGCTGACCTGCTGGCCCGGCTCACCGGGGGTGGCGCGCCCGTCGGTGCTGTAGGCAACCGGCTCGATCAGTGAGCCGCAGGTACCGTTAGCCGCGGCGAACGCGAGGGTGCGGCCGCCCGGCGCCAGGGCAAGCTCGCTGTCCCCGCCGCCCGGCTCGGGTGGCGCCCGTGTCGCGCGACGGTTGCGCTCAGTCTCAGTAGTCCGCGAGCAGGCGCAGCGCGCCGATCACCTTCGAGGTCGTCGGTATCACCTCGTCCTCGAGCGCGTCCGCGAACGGCAGCGGCACGCACGCGGCGGCCACCCGCCGAATCGGCGCGTCCAGCAGCTCGAAGCCCTCGTCGGCCACGATCGAGGCGACGGTGCCGCCCCAGCCGCCCTGATACGGGTTCTCCTCCACGATCAGCAGCCGCGACGTCTTGCGCACCGAAGCCAGCACGGTGGCCATGTCCAGCGGCACCAGACAGCGCAGGTCGATGACCTCGACGCTCGTCCCCGACGCCGCCAGCTCGGCCGCGGCGGCCAGCGCGATCGGCACGGTCGCCGCGAGCGCGACCACCGTGATGTCGGTGCCCTCCCTGGCCACTGCCGCCTGGCCGAGCGGGACAACGTGATCGGGCGGGGCCGGCTCGCCCCGGCTCGCGAACAGGCCCTTGTGCTCGAAGAACACCACCGGGTCATCGCTGCGTACCGCCGACGCGAGCAGGCCGATCACGTCCGCCGGATTGGACGGCGCCGCGATTTTCAGGCCGGGCACGGCCAGCGCCCAGTTCTCCACCGCCTGCGAGTGCTGCGCGCCGAAGCCCAGACCGCCGCCGTTGGCGGTCCTGACCACGAGCGGCACCGTCACCTGCCCGCCGGTCATGTAGCGCATCTTGGGGATCTCGTTGGCCAGGTAGTCCCAGCAGCACGCGAGGAAGTCGGAGAACATGATCTCCGCGACCGGGCGCACCCCCGTCATGGCCGCGCCCATGGCCATGCCCACGATCGCCTGCTCGGAGATCGGGGTGTCCCGCACCCGCTCCGGCCCGAACTCCGCCAGCAAGCCGACGGTGGTCTTGAACACTCCCCCGGCCGCGCCGATGTCCTCGCCCAGGCACACCACTGACGGGTCGCGGCGCATCTCCCGCGCCAGTCCCTCGGCCACCGCGTCCCGGTAGGTGATCAGGTCCGCCACTGGTAGCCCCCATCCGCCCAGACATCCGTGAGTGCCTGCGCCGGGTCCGCGCTCCCGGCCGCCCTGGCCGCGGCCACCGCGTCGGCGACCGTTCGCGCCGCTCCTTGGGTAACGGCGGCTAGCTCCGACTCGGGCACGCCCAGCTCGGACAGCCGTCGGCTGGCCACATCGAGCGGATCCCGGCTGAGCCACTGCTCGAGTTCGCCGTCCGGCCGGTAGGTCGCCGGATCGGTCCGGCTGTGCCCGAAGTGGCGGTACGTCTGCGCCTCCAGCACGGTGGGCCCGCCCCCCGACCGGGCCCGGTCGGCGGCCCGGCCGACGGCATCGGCCACGACGACCACGTCGTTCCCGTCAATGACCTCGGCGGGCAGCCGGTAGCTCGCGGCGCGGTCGGCGGCCGGATGGTCGGCCGCGGTCACCGTGCCAATCGGCGTGTACTCCATGTAAAGGTTGTTCTCGCAGATGAACAGCACCGGCAGCGCCCAGACCGAGGCGAGGTTCAGTGCCTCGTGGAACGCGCCGATGTTGGTGGCGCCGTCGCCGAAGAAGGCGACCGCCACCTGGCTCGTCCCGCGCAGCCGCGCCGACCACGCGGCTCCCGCGGCCATCGGCAGGTGCGCGCCGACGATCGCGTAGGAGCCCAGCATGCCGGCCGATGCCTTCGTCAGGTGCATCGAGCCGCCCTTGGCCTTGCAGACGCCGGTGGCCTTGCTCATGAGCTCGGCCAGGCACTCCTCCGGCGTCGCGCCCCGGGCCATCGCGTGATGGTGGCCCCGGTAGGTGGCGAACACGTAGTCGTCGGGCCGCAGCGCGGCACTCGCGCCGACCGCGACGGCCTCGTGCCCGGCGGCCAGATGCGTGGTGCCCTTCACCAGCCCGGCCAGGAACAGGTCGTGGGCCGCCTTCTCGGTGCCGCGGATGACCGCCATCTGCTCGTAGAGTTCCAGCAGCCGCTGGGCGTCCATGTCCGCCATCACCGCTCGCCTCCGGTCGGCGTCTCGCCTCTACCCGCAGCCGTGTTCAGGCTGGACTGGCTCTCGCGCAGCGTGTTGAGCTCGCCGCCCGCGGTCCAGTACTTGCGGCCCGCGACCAGCAGTTCTTCGGCCGGGAACTTCGTGATGAGCTCGCAGCCGTCGGCGGTAACCACGACCTCTTCCTCGATCCGGGCGGCTGACCAGCCGTCGGCGGCTGGCCAGTAGGTTTCCAGGGCGAACACCATGCCCTCCTCCAGCGGCTCGGGATGGTCGAGCGACACCAGCCGGCTGAATATCGGTTTCTCCCAGATCGACAGTCCCACGCCGTGGCCGTACTGGAGCGCGAACGCGGCCATTTCGTCGGGAAAGCCGAATTCTTCCGCCCGCGGCCAGAGCGCCACGATGTCGCCGGTGGTCACGCCCGGCTTGACCATGGCGATGGCCTGGTCCATGTACTCGCGGCACCGGGTGTAGGCATCGCGCTGCGCCACCGATGCGCTGCCGACCGCGAACGTACGGTAGTAGCAGGTCCGGTAGCCCAGGTGGCTGTGCAGGATGTCGAAGAACGCCGGGTCGCCGGGCCGGATAAGCCGGTCCGAGTAGACGTGCGGATGCGGCGAGCACCGTTCCCCGGAGATCGCGTTCACTCCCTCGACGAACTCGCTGCCCAGGTCGTACAGCACCTGCGAGACCAGGCCGACGCACTCGTTCTCGCGCACTCCGGGCCGCAGGAACTCATACAGCCGCTCGTACGCCGCGTCCACCATCGCGCAGGCCTGTGCCAGCAGGCTGATCTCGTCGGCGGTCTTGATGCGGCGCGCCTCCAGGAACACCTGCTGGCCGTCCACCACCGAAATGCCCTCGCCCGCCAGGGCCATTATTACCGGGATCTCGGCGACGTCGACGCCGACCGGCGCGGCGGCCAGGCCGTATTCGCGCAGCACCCCGGCGACCTTTGCCGCGACGTCCTCCGCCATCCCGGCGTCCGGGTGCAGCGCGCCCCGGAGG
The DNA here is from genome assembly GCA_030038495.1 of Streptosporangiaceae bacterium. GTDB lineage: Bacteria > Actinomycetota > Actinomycetes > Streptosporangiales > Streptosporangiaceae > JAJYUU01. The sequence goes on along the minus strand of JASHOV010000445.1, from coordinate 7,964 downwards.
GTTGAGATCCCTGCCCGCGCGCCCGTCGCGCGCGCACCCTCCGGGGTCGGCGGGCCGCCGGTGTGGTCGAGCCAGGGGTTGTAGATCTGATGGTGCCGCGCCGCGGACCCGAAGTCCCACACGACGGGCTTGCCGCCCCGCGGGAGGAGCGCGAACCGGACCAGCTTGTCCATCCCCCACGTGCCGATGTGGGTGGCGGTCATGTACCTGATGTTGCCGAAGTCGAAGCTGAGCAGCGCTCCCAGCGACGAGGCATCGAGCTTGGCCGACAGCCTGGCCAGCCTCTCCTCGCGGAGCCGGGCCAGATCCACCCGCCGTTCCCAGTCAACAGCGCCGGCTCCGTAGGTGCGAATCGCCATCGTCTACCCTCCTGACCGAGCAGTGATCCGCGCCGAGCCGCCCGCGCTGATAGCCCAGGACCGGGCGCCAGGTGTCAATCGCGGCGCCGGTTCTCCGCCGCGGTCATGTCGGGGAACAGGCTGTGATTCTGCGGCACCTGGACCACTCCGGCCGGCTCACCCTGTTATGTGGTGGGGCTCGCCCCGTCCCTCCGGCGCCGCGGAGTCCGGCTTGAGCCCGTCGTCTATCTCGGCGTGCTCGCTGGTCAGCTGCAGGCCGGCCGAGCTCGCCTCCAGCTCGATGACCGTCGCGAAATCCTGCTCGCCATACCCCTGGCCAACCAGGCTCTGCACGATCTGGTGCACGACGGCCGCGACCGGCATCGGCACCTCGTGCTCGCGAGCGGCAGCGAGCCCGAGGTCGAAGTCCTTGCGCAGCAGCGTCGAGGTGAAGGTCGCATGGAAGTCGAGGTTCACCAGCGCCGGTGTCTTGTACCGGGTGAATGCCGACCCCATCACGCTTTCGTTGATGCAGGCCAGGAATGCCTGCCGGGATACGCCGGCCTTCTGCGCCAGCACAGTCACCTCGGCCAGCGACTGGATGACCGAGCCGAGGAAGAGGTTGTGGCAGATCTTGACCGTCCTGGCGATCTCGCCCTCACCGACGTAGCTGGCCGCGGCGCCGAGAATCTCCAGGTACGGCCCGACTCGCGCCGCGGCGCTCTCCGGGCCCGACAACGCGAACGTGAGGCGGCCCGCGGCGGCCACCCGGGGATTGCCCATCACCGGCGCGGCCAGGAACTTGGTGCCGCGCGCCGCCAGTCCTTCGCGAGCCTGCCTGGACGCCTCGACCGAGACCGTCGACAGGTCGACGACGATCGCCGGGGCGTGCTCGCCGGCCAGCAGCCCGGCGGGCCCTAGCAGCGCGTCCAGCAGATCCTGGGACGTGCCGACCATGACGAAGACAATCTCGGCATGCGCCACGTCGGCAGCGGTGTCGGCGATCTTCGCGCCGTCCGCGGCCAGCGGCTCGGCCCTGGCCTTAGTCCGGCTATAGACCATTACGTCCTGGTCGGCGGCAAGCAGCCGGCGGATGAGCACGGAGCCCATCCGGCCTGCGCCCAGCCAGCCGACCTCACTGCGGGAGTTATCGCTCATTTGTACCCCACAGGTGCTCGGCGGACAGCGGTGTTTCCACAGTGGCAACAATCGTTTGCATCAGCGATGCTGGCGCATGTGGTCCGCGGTTGTCAATGGCGGAATGTGCTGATCAGGAAAGACTAGCCGTGGAGCCCCTGATGATCAGCTCCGGCGCCAGGTAGAGCACCTTCACTCGGCCCGTATCGCCGTTCAGCCGGTCGATCAGCAGCTGAGCGGCCTCCGTGCCGACCTGGTAGTGCGGGAACGCAATGGTCGTAAGCGGCGGCCTGAGCATGTCGATGAACGGCATGTCATTGAACCCGACGACGGAAATGTCCGTCGGGCAGCTGCGCCCGGCCTGGTCGAGCGCGTGATAGCAGCCGACCGCGAGCATGTCGTTCCCGGCCGCCACCGCGGTGCAGTCGCCAGAAGCCGCGAGGATCTCGTTCGCGCAGCGCTGGCCCTCCTCGATGGAGAACGCACGGGAGAACGCGACGCTGCTGGGCGGCACTTCCAGCCCGGCGTCGGCCATGGCGGCCTGGAAGCCCCGGTACCGGGCCAGGCCGGTCGACAGGTCCTGCGGACCGGCGATGTAGGCGATCTTTGTGTGGCCGAGCCCGACCAGATGACTGACGGCCATCTTGACGCCGCGCTCGTTGTCCACCGTCACCGAGGGGAAGCTGTAGTCCTCGGCCATCCGGTTCATCAGCACCACGGGGACGCCGGCCTGTACCGCCTCCTCGAGCAGCGGGTTGCGCAGGTGGGCGGTGGCCAGGACGTAGCCGTCGACGCTCCGGGCCAGCATCTGCTCGAATACCTGGCGCTCGCGCGCGTCGTCGCCATCGGTGTTGCCGATCAGCGCGACGTAGCCGGCCGCGGCCAGACGGTCCTCAAGCCCGCGGATCATCGGCGGGAACAGCGGGTTGTTCAGGTCGGGGATCAGCACCCCGACCGTGTGCGACCGGCGCGTGCGCAGGCTGCGCGCTACCGCGTTCGGCCGGTAGCCGAGCTCGGCGGCGGCCGCCAGCACCCGCTTCGCGGTTTCCTCGCTGACCAGCAGCCGGGTTTCCGGATTGAGCGCCCGCGAGGCGGTGGCGGGATGCACGCCGGCGAGGCGTGCCACGTCCCTGAGTTTCACCACTGGTTCTGGCATCGACGCTCCCGGTCCGCCTTCTTGCCCAAGATCGTATCCTTGCGGGCAGAAAATTGCGCGACGCAAACGCCGGACCAGGGAAGACTGCAGCATGTGCTCCTGACGATCACCACAACCCGCCAGCCGGCGACGGATCTGGGCTACCTGCTGCATAAGCACCCAGACCGGGTGCAATCCTTCGACGAACCCTCCGGCCGGGCGTACGTGTTCTACCCCGAAGCGACCCGCGAGCGGTGCACCGCCGCACTCCTGCTGGAGGTCGACCCGGTGGGACTGGTCCGGGGGCGGCGAGCCGTGTCCGGGCCGGCCGAGGGCTTCGCGCTCGGCCAGTACGTCAACGACCGGCCGTACGCGGCCTCCAGCCTGCTGGCCATGGCGCTCAAGGACGTATTCCGCAGCGCGCTGGCGGGGCGCTGCGACGCGCGCCCTGACCTTGCGGCAACGCCGCTGCCGCTGGAGATCAGCATTCCGGCGCTGCCCTGCCACGGCGGCGGCGGGCTCGTCCGGCGCGTCTTCGAGCCGCTCGGCTGGCAGGTGACCGCCGCCGCGAGCCTGCTCGACCCGCAGATCCCTGACTGGGGGCAGTCGCGGTATCTGGCGGTGACGCTCGCCGGAGCGCACCGGCTGGCGACCGCGCTGAATCACCTGTATGTGCTGCTGCCGGTGCTCGACGACGCCAAGCACTACTGGGTCAGCAGCGACGAGGTCGACAAGCTGATCCGGGCCGGGTCGGGATGGCTAGCAGGGCACCAGGAGAAGGAGCTCATCACCCGGCGCTACCTGTCGCACCGGCGCGAGCTGACCCAGTCGGCGCTGGCCCGGCTGGCCGAGTCCGACGACACCGCCGAGGAAGACCTCGACAACGCCACCGAGAGCGGGCACAACCTGGCTGTGCACCTAACCACGGGCCCCGACAGGCCCGAGCCCCTGCACCAGCTGCGGCGCGGCGCCGTCCTGGCCGCGATCCGCGCGGCGGGCGCGCGGCGGGTGGGCGACCTGGGCTGCGGTGATGGCGTGCTCACTGCCGACCTGCTCGCTGACCGCGGCATCGAACACGTGACTGCGACCGATGTCTCCGCCCGCGCGCTGCAGCATGCGGCGCGCCGGCTGCGGCTGGAGCGGATGAGCGACATGCAGCGCGCCCGCGTCGAGCTGTTCCAGTCGTCGCTCACCTACGCCGACGACCGGCTGAAGGGCCTGGACGCCGCGGTGCTGATGGAGGTCATCGAGCACGTCGACCCGCCCCGTCTGGCGGCGCTTGAACGGACCGTGTTCGGGCACGCGGCCCCGGCCACGGTCATCGTGACCACGCCCAATGTCGAGTACAACGTCCGGTTCGAGACGCTGCCCGCGGGAGCGTCCCGGCACCGGGATCACCGGTTCGAGTGGACCAGGGCGCAGTTCCGCGATTGGGCTGGCGCGGCCGCGGCGCGCTACGGCTACGTGGTCAGGTACCTGCCCGTCGGTCCCGACGATCCCGAGGTCGGACCCCCCACGCAGCTCGCCGTCTTCAGCCGGACACCCGTATTCACCGAGGCGGGGGCGGCGTGACCGAAACCGCGATGGGCCGCGAACTCGCCGTTCCCGAGCTGAGCCTCGTCGTGCTGATCGGCGTGAGCGGGTCGGGCAAGTCCACCTTCGCGCGCGCGCATTTCCGCCCGACCGAGGTCATTTCCTCCGACTTCTGCCGCGGCCTGATCGCCGACGACGAGAACGACCAGGCTGCTACCCCGCAGGCGTTCGAGCTGCTGCATTACATCGCGGGCAAGCGCCTGGAAGCCGGGCGGCTGACGGTGGTGGATGCCACGAACGTCCAGCCCGCGGCGCGCCGTGAGCTGGTAGCGCTGGCCCGCGAGCACGACGTGCTCGCGGTCGCGATCGTGCTCGACGTGCCCGAGCAGGTCTGCCGGGCGCGCAACGCGGGCCGTCCGGACCGTGACTTCGGCCCGCAGGTCATCAGGCGCCAGCACGACCAGCTGCGGCGCGGCCTCAAGGGGCTGCAGCGCGAGGGCTTCACGACCGTGCACACGCTGCGCGGCGAGGACGAGATCGCGCAGGCGCGGATCGCGGCGACCCGGCTGTACAGCGACCTGCGGCATGAGACCGGCCCGTTCGACGTCATCGGCGACATCCACGGCTGCCGCGCGGAGCTCGAGGAGCTGCTGACCGGGCTCGGGTACGTGATCAGCCGGGACGAGGCCGGCCGCGCCGCGAGCGCCGGGCACCCGGCCGGCCGCCGCGCCATTTTCGTCGGCGACCTGGTCGACCGCGGCCCGGACACGCCGGGCGTGCTGCGTCTGGTGATGGGCATGAGCAGCGCGGGAAACGCCCTCTGCGTGGCCGGCAATCACGAGAGCAAGCTACTGCGCGCGCTGCGCCGCGGCCGGGTGCAGATCAGCCATGGCCTGGCCGAGTCGCTGGCACAGCTCAGCGCCGGGGACCCGGCGTTCCTGCCCGAAGCGGAAGCCTTCCTGGACGGGCTGATCTCGCATTACGTGCTGGACGGCGGCAAGCTCGTCGTCGCGCACGCCGGCCTGATCGAGCGGTACCAGGGCCGCGCATCCCGGCGGGTGCGGGCGTTCTGCCTCTACGGGCAGACGACGGGCGAGACCGATGAGTACGGCCTGCCCGTTCGCTATCCGTGGGCGCAGGAATACCGCGGCCGGGCCATGGTCGCGTACGGGCACACGCCGGTGCCGGCGCCCGAGTGGGTCAACAACACCATCTGCCTCGACACCGGCTGCGTCTTCGGCGGGCGGCTGACCGCGCTGCGGTACCCGGAACGGGAGCTCGTCTCTGTGCCCGCGGCCAGGGTCTACTACGAGCCCGCTCGGCCATTCCCGCCGCAGGCGACGGATGCGGGCGCGGATGCGGGCGCGCGGCGTGAGCCGGAGGTGCTCAACATCACCGACGTGCTCGGGTCGCGGGTGGTACAGACGGGCTACCACGGCCGGGTCGGCGTCCGGGCGGAGAACGCCGCTGCCGCGCTGGAGCTGATGAGCCGGTTCGCGGTGGACCCGCGCTGGCTGGTGTACCTGCCGCCGACGATGAGCCCGGTTGCCACCTCCGCGCTCCCTGGCCTCCTGGAGCATCCGGAGCAGGCGTTCGAGTCCTACCGCGAGGACGGCGTGGATCTTCTCGTGTGCGAGGAGAAGCACATGGGATCCCGTGCGGTCGCGCTGGTCTGCGAGTCCGCCGACGCCGCTCGCGCCCGGTTCGGCGGGCCGGCGGGCCAGTCGGGCGCGGTCTGGACCAGGACCGGGCGGCCGTTCTTCGATCCCGAGCTGACCAGCGCGCTGGTCGCGCGGCTGGCCGCCGCTGCACGGACCGCCGGCCTGTTCGCCGAGCTGGGCACGTCCTGGCTGCTGCTGGACGCCGAACTGCTGCCGTGGAGCGCGAAGGCCGGGCCGCTGCTGCGCGACCAGTACGCGGCCGTAGGTGCGGCCGCCAGGACCGCGCTGCCAGCAGCGGTGGCGGCGCTGGACCAGGCCGCGTCCCGCGGGCTGGACGTCGGCGACCTGCTCGCCCGGACCCGAACGCGGCAGGCCAACGCCGCGGCGTTCGCGGCCGCCTACCGCCGCTACTGCTGGCCGACCGAGGGTCTCGCGGGTATCCGGCTCGCGCCGTTCCAGGTCCTGGCCCATGAGGGCACGGCGGGTCACACCCGGCCGCACGACTGGCATCTGGCGGTGGCGGACCGGCTGGCGAGCGCCGACAGCGAGCTGATCGCGGTCACGGAGCGCGTCACAGCCGATACGACCGACCCGGCGTCCGTGGCGGCCGCGACCGACTGGTGGACCGGGCTGACGGCGGCCGGCGGCGAAGGCATGGTCGTCAAGCCGGCGGCCAACCTCGTGCGCGGCCCCCGCAACCTGGTCCAGCCGGGACTGAAGGTCCGCGGCCGCGAGTACCTGCGGATCATCTACGGGCCCGACTACGCCGAGCCCGCGAACCTGGAACGGCTGCGGACTCGCGGGCTCGGGCACAAGCGCTCACTGGCCCTGCGCGAGTACGCGCTCGGCCTGGAGGGGCTGGAAAGGCTTGCGCAAGGCGAGCCGCTATGGCGCGTGCATGAGTGCGTGTTCGCCGTCCTGGCGCTGGAATCGGAGCCGGTGGACCCGCGCCTGTGAGGCGGAGTCTGGGGAAAACAGTGACTAGCACGGCGAATGTCGGCATGATTACGGCTTGGTCCCTGTTTTCCGGAGGCGAGCTTGTCCGTGGCTTCGCAGCCAGCGTTAGTGGCGCCGCTGCGCAAATGGGACCCCGAACAGGTCGGCGGCTACGTGCTGCTTGGCCGCCTCGGCGCAGGCGCCATGGGGCAGGTCTACCTCGGGCGATCGGCGGCCGGCCGGCTCGTCGCCGTCAAGATGATCAAGTCCGAACTCGCCGAGGAGCCCGACTTCCGCACCCGGTTCGGGCAGGAGGTGGCCGCGGCGCGCAGGGTCAGCGGCGCGTTCACCGCTGCGGTCGTGGCCGCAGATTCCGAGGCCGATGTGCCGTGGCTGGCTACCGTCTACGTCCCCGCGCCGTCGCTGAGCCGACTGGTGCGCGGGTGCGGGCCGCTGCCGGTGCCCGCGGTGCGGTGGCTCGCGGCCGGCTGCGCCGAGGCGCTGGAGGCGATTCACGGCGTCGGCCTGGTCCACCGCGACCTTAAGCCGTCCAATGTGCTCGTCTCGCCCGATGGCGCCCGCGTCATCGACTTCGGCCTGGCCAGGGCCGCCGAGCGGATTCAGCTCACCGTCACCCGCGGCAGCGTCGGCACACCCGCCTACATGGCTCCCGAGCAGGCCAGGGACACCCGGCAGGCGACGAGCGCCAGCGACGTGTTCTCGCTCGGCGCGACCATCCTGTTCGCCGCGACCGGGCATCCGCCCTATCAGGGCGAGACCGTGATGGACGTGCTGGTGCGGCTGGCGACCGAGCCGCCCGACCTGAGCGGGCTGCCACGGGAGCTGGCCGGCATCGTCACCGACTGCCTGGAGCGCGATCCGCGCAGCCGGCCGACGACGGCGTCGATCGTGGCCCGGCTGGCGGCCGGCGGCGACCTGGAATCCGCGCCGCTCCCGGCGGAGGCGTTCGCGCTGATCGACGAGTACCGTGGCACCTCCGCACCGTCTGCCGCCGCCGACGCAACCTCCTGGGTGCCGGCCGCAGGTCACGCCGGGCTGGGCGCTGGCCCCGAGTCGGGCGCGGACTGGAGCGTGGTGTCGGAGCCGGGCTCGGAGGCGGGCGACGACTCCGGGTCGGGGCGCGGCATCGGGGCCGAGCCGGACGAGGAGCCGACGCTCGGCTCGCGGCCCGGCCATGGCGGCGTTCGCCGCTCGGCAGGCGCG
>JASHOV010000444.1 GCA_030038495.1 Streptosporangiaceae bacterium | reverse complement strand
TCCGCCCCGGAATCCCGGTCACCCCGCCACCGCCGTGCGTGGCCGAGCCGGCCTGGTACAAACCGCCCACCGGGGTGCGCAGGTCGGCGAACCCGGCCGCGGGCCGCGCGTGGAACATCTGGCCGAGTGTCAGCTCACCGTGGAAGATGTTGCCGCCGATCAGGCCGTACTCCTGCTGCATCTGGTGCGGGCCGATCACCTGGCGGTGCAGCACGGAGTCGGCAAAGCCCGGCGCGACCGCGTCCATCCGGCCGACGACGCGGTCCGCATAGGCCTCGATGGCGGCCGCGTCCGGCTGGTCGGCGTAGGTATGCGGCACCCACTGCGTGAACATCGACACCACGTGCTGGCCCGCCGGCGCAAGGCTGTCGTCGAACACGCTCGGGATGCAGATATCGGCAAAGGGAACGGCGGCCGGACGGCCCGCGGCCGCGTCCTGGAACGCGAACTCGATGTCATCCAGGCTCTCGGCGAGGACGATCGTGCCGCCATGAATCTGAGGATCGAACTCGGGGTGGCTGGTGAACACCGGCAGCCGGTCGACCACGAGGTTGACCTTCACCGTGCCGCTGCGAGACTGCCAGCCGCGGATGTCGGCGACGAAGTCGGGTGGCAGGCTCTCGGGGTCGAGGAGGCGCAGGAACGAGATCTTCGGGTGGGCAGTCGTGATGACGGTCGTGGCGTCAATCTCCTCACCGCTGCTCAGCGCCACGCCCGTTGCCTGGCCGGCGCCGGTGCGGATCGCCGCGATCTCTGCCCCCGTCCGGATCTCCGCTCCGAATGACCTCGCCGCCGCCGCCAGCGCGCTAGTGACCCCGCCCATGCCGCCGCGCGGGAAGCCCCAGGCTCCCGCCTGGCCGTCGACATCTCCGATGTGGTGATGCAGCGTCACGTAGGCGCTGCCGGCCGAGCGTGGCCCGGCCCAGGTACCGATGACGCCCGAGACCGACAGCAGGCCGCGGAGCGCATCGCTCTCGAAGTACCCGTCCAGCAGATCCGCGATGCTGCCGGTGAGGAGCCTGGTCAGATCGACCGCAGCCCGCGTGTCCACGTTCCGCAGGTGCCGCAGCAGCAACCCCTGCCGCAGCAGGTCCTGCGGCCGGCGCGAGCCGAGCCGGGGCGGGATCTCGCTCAGCATCGGCGCGAGCACCCCGGCCATCCTGGCCATGTGCTGGTCGTAGCGTTCATAGCTCGCCGCGTCGCCGGCGGAGAACTTCGCTATCTGCGCGTGCCGCTGCCTCGGATCGTGTGGCAGCGCCAGGTATCGCCCGTCCGCGCGCGGTGCGAAGTAAGGTCCCTGCGGATAGACGTGATACCCGTGCCGCTCCAGTTGCAAGTCGCGGACCAGATCGGCCGGAAGCAGGGACACGACGTACGACAGCGACGTGACCGTGTAGTCCGGCCCGAACGGGTGCTCGCTGACCGCTGCCCCGCCCACGACTTCCCGCCGCTCACAGACGAGAGTGCTCAGCCCCGCGCGGGCCAGGTAAGCGGCAGCCACCAGCCCGTTGTGCCCGCCCCCGACAATCACGACGTCATACCGAGCCGACAAGTGCAGGATCCTCTCGCGCGGCGGACGGGGCCGGGGTTCGCCGTGCGAGGCCGGACCGGCACCTGCGCTCCCAGATAAGCGCCCCCCGAGAATAGGACATTCGGCTCAGTGAGTACGCGGAAGGGCCGGTGCCGACCCGCACCGAAGCGGCCCGTTCTCTTCAAGGCCGCGCAGGTACGGGCCGGTACCGGCCCCTAGCGGGTTGGGGTTTGAGCTAGCCCCCCGAAACCTCGATCTCGAGCTTCGCGCTCACCTCGGGGTGCAGCCGGACCGCGACCTGGTGGGACCCGACCGTCTTGATCGGGTTGCTGATCTCGATCTTGCGGCGGTCCAGTTCGGGGCCGCCCGCGGTCCGTACCGCCTCGGCGATGTCGGCGGTCGAGATCGATCCGAACAGGCGTCCGCCGCCGCCCGCGCGCTTGTGCAGCCGGACCTTGAGGCCGGCCAGGCGGGTGGCGGCCTCCTTCGCGTCGTCGAAGCCGCGGATCTCGCGCGCCGAGCGGGCGCGCTTGATCATCTCGATCTGCTTCTCCGAGCCGCGGGTCCACGGCATCGCGAGGTTGCGCGGCACCAGGTAGTTCCGGCCGTAGCCGGCCTTCACCTCGACCACGTCACCTGGCGTGCCCAGGCCGGACACCTCCTGGGTCAGGATGAGCTTCATCGGCTTGCCGCTCATGGCGTCAGTTACCTCCCTCGGCCTTAGCGAGCCGTGCTTGTGTAGGGCAGCAGTGCCATCTCCCGCGCGTTCTTGATCGCCGTGGCGACGTCGCGCTGGTGCTGCGTGCAATTGCCGGATACTCTCCGCGCCCGGATCTTGCCGCGGTCGGAGATGAACTTCCGCAGCAGCCCGGTGTCCTTGTAGTCAACCCTGGTGACCTTTTCCTGGCAGAAAAGGCAGACCTTCTTCTTCGGCTTGCGGACCGGTGGCTTGGCCATCGTGGTGCTCCTTCGCAGTCCCGGCAACCGGCCGGGAAGGTTGGCAGAGCCCCGCCTGCGGCGGGGATGGTCGGTTTCTGATAACTGTCTTGCGGGTTAGTTGCTGTGCTGGCTAGAACGGGGCTGGCTAGAAGGGGGCTGGCTAGAAGGGGGGCTCGTCGGAGAAGCCGCTGTCGCCGCCCGCGTCACTGGCCCAGGGATCGTCGGAGCGCGCTCCGGCGCCCCCACCATACCCGCCCTGACCACCCTGACCGGCACCGCCGCCCTGACCGCCGCGCTGGCCGCCACCGAAGCCGCCTTCGCCGCCGGACCGGGAGGACCGGGTGACCTTGGCCGACGCGTTGCGCAGAGACGGGCCGACCTCGTCGACCTCGATCTCGTACACGGTTCGCTTCTCGCCTTCCTTCGTCTCGTACGACCGCTGGCGCAGCCGCCCGGAAACGATCACCCGCATGCCCCTCGTGAGGCTCTCCGCCACGTTCTCCGCGGCCTGCCGCCACACGTTGCAGGACAGGAACAGGGAGTCCCCGTCCTTCCATTCGTTCGTTGCGCGGTCCATGAACCGGGGAGTCGAGGCTACCCGGAACGTCGCGACCGCCTGGCCGGTCGGGGTGTAGCGGAGCTCTGGGTCACCGACGAGGTTGCCGATGATCGTGATCGTGGTATCGCCTGCTGCCATCGGGGTAACTCCCGCTCGCGAGGGGTGGGTTCAGTCGAGCTCGCGCAGCCGTGACCGGATTAGTGCTGGTCAGGCCGCAGGATCTTGGTCCGAAGGACCGCCTCGTTCAGGTTGAGCTGGCGGTCAAGCTCCTTGACCACATCCGGCTCGGCCTTCAGTTCGACGACGGTGTAGATGCCCTCGGACTTGTGGTCGATCTCGTAGGCCAGCCGACGCCGACCCCAGACGTCTACCTTGTCGACGGTTCCGCCGGCCGAGGTAACGACCTTGAGGAACTGGTCAAGGGACGGCTGTACGGTGCGCTCTTCTAGCGATGGATCGAGAATGATCATCATCTCGTACTGGCGCATACGGGGTAACCTGCCTCCTCTGGACTCTGGCGGCCACGGGATTTCCGTGACAGGAGGAGCCGCGCATCGTGTGTCGATATCGATCCTTGCGCAGCCGGGCCAGCTTACCAGCCGAGCCGGACAGTTTCTGACGCCTCTGCCGGGCCCCCGGCCGTGGTCGGCTGGTGGTTCCCTTCTCGGCCGGTCGGGAACACACTAGTAACAGCAGACCCGCCAACGGTACTGACCTGTCGATGGGGGTAACTCTGATGCCCGAGCCCTTCAGCGCCACCGCAGCTGCCACAACCACGGGCGCCACCACCACGCGCCGTCGCGCTCCGCGAGTCACGCTGAACAGCGATGGTCAGCGGCACCCGCTGCTCAATATCTTGACCGGATCCGTGTTTATTGCCGGTATTGCCTCGTTTGCCCTGGGCCTGATCGTGCATGCTCACCTGAGCGCGACGATCCTCGGCATGGCCTCCTTTGGCGGCGGCCTCGTGGGCCAGATGATGTCGGCCACCAGGGAAGAGCGGATCTTCCTGGTCGCGGGCATCGTCGCCGGCTTCGTGGGCATGGGCCTGGGCATCGCGCACGGCGGGTTC
>JASHOV010000443.1 GCA_030038495.1 Streptosporangiaceae bacterium | reverse complement strand
GCCGCCGCCGCGCCAGCCAGCCAGGCCCGCGCGTGGCGGCGCCCCGACACCGCGGCCGCAGCAGGAGAGCCCGGCCGACACATCGCAGTGGCTCGGCCAGGAGATGCCCGCACCGCTTGCCAGGCAGTCCGGGGAAGGCACGGGTTCCGCGCCCGACCGAGCCACGCCGTTCTGGCTGCGATCCCGCCGCCGGGGGTGACCGGTGGAAATCACACCGCTGGGGCGCCGGATCACGTTCGGAGCGATCGTGTTCGTGCTGGTCGGACTCGGTGCCTATCTGATCGGCCCCGCGGCGCACGGGTCAGGGACGCCGGGCTCACCCTCGGCTAAGCCTGATCTCACTCCGGCCGCAAGCTCGGCTCCGGCGTCGCCGAGTCCCGCCCGCGACGCAGCGCCGACGTCCGGCGGTACGCCGAATATCTACCAGTGGCTGCCGTTCACGCCCTCCGAACTGGGCGCGGCGGCCTTGACCGCGCGCCAGTTCGGCGTTGCCTACGGCACGTTCTCGTACGCCGAGCCCCCCTCGGCCTACATCGCGCCGATCGCACGGCTCGCCTCGTCCGAGCTCGCCGCTCAGATCAAGGAGGCGTACTCGCTGCCGGGGGTCGCCGCGGCCCGGACGAGCGCCCGGCAGGTCTCGACCGGGACCGCCGACATCCAGTCGCTGCGCGCGTTTGGCCCCACCAGCCTCACCTTCGTCGTCCAGGTCACCGAGAACCTCATAACCTCCACCGGCCGCAGCCAGCAGGCCACCTCGTACGCGATCACGGTGACCGGCAGCGCGGCCGCCTGGCAGGTCAGCGACATCGAGCTGCAGTCGGCGGGTAACTCGTGACCGGCAGCGGGCTCACCGGCAGCGGGCTGACCGGCCGGGGCCGGGTCGTCGTCGTCGCGGGAATAGTCGCGGCCCTCGCCCTGCTGGCCGGCCTGTTCCTCGCGCCGGTGCTGATGTTCGCCAGCGGCGGGCTGCTGAGCGAGTCGGGCAGCGCGTGCTCGGCCGCGAGCGGTGGCGCCGCGAACCAGCCGTCGGCCAGTCCGGCCGCGGCCGACTCGATACCGGCCGATTACCTGACCGACTTCCAGCGGATCGGTGCCCAGTACAGCGTCCCGTGGGTGATTCTGGCCGGCATCGGCAAGGTCGAGAGCGACGACGGCCAGAGCGATCTGCCTGGTGTTCACAGCGGCGCGAACCCGTTCGGGGCCGCGGGCCCGATGCAGATCGGGATCGGCGGTGCCGCGGGCAATCAGTGGGGCGGCGCGCCCGTCCACCCCGCCAGCGAGCAGGTCAATGGCGTCGCGACGGACGCAACCGGCGACGGCATCGCCAGCGTCTACGTGCCCGCGGACGCCATCGCCGGCGCGGCCAAGTACCTGCTCGAGCACGGGGTACTCGACAACGTCCAGCAGGCGATCTTCGCCTACAACCACCTCGAGTCCTACGTCCAGACCGTGCTCTACTGGGCGGACCTGTATGCCCGCGGCGGTTACACCGTGTCCCCGGTGACGGTAGACAGCGCGCCCGACTGCCTGCCGGGCGTCGGCACCGCGCCCAACAACGCGGCTGCGGCCGCGATCGCGTTCGCCGAGGACCAGCTCGGCAAGCCCTACCTGTGGGGCGGCACCGGACCCGACGCGTTCGACTGCTCGGGCCTGGTCATGATGGCCTACCGGGCGGCCGGGATCGACATTCCGCGCACGTCCCAGGAGCAGTGGGCCTGGGGGCCGCGCGTCAGCGCGAGTCAGGTACAGCCGGGAGACCTGGTGTTCTTCGTAGGCGCCGACGGCACGGAGACCGCGCCGGGTCACGTCGGCATCGTGATCGGCGGCGGCCTGATGATCGAGGCCTACGCGACCGGCTTCCCGATCAGGATCGCGCCCTACCGCGATCGCAACCCGGTCGGCTTCACCCGGCCCTGGGCGCATGCCGGCGTGTCCCTCGCGGCCGCCCAGTAAGTCTTATCGCTCCCGAACGCGTGCGTCGCTGGTGATGCGCCAGCGGCACCTACGACGCACATGTTGCGGCTGCGAGCGGCTGCGAGCGGCTGCGAGCGGCCGCGAGCGGCTGGTGTGGCGTCTGTGGCGCGACAGCAGCGGATCGAGAGTTACGCGCGGGCTGTGCCCTGGCGGTCGAAGGCCATGGCCCGCTGCAGCGCCGCCGCGCGCAGTTCGGCCGGCACCTCGACCGGCCCGCCGAGCTTGGCGGAGTTGATGCCTGCCTGGGCCGCCTCTTCCACTACGCCGCCGACCAGGATCGCCAGGTCCGCATTTCGGTGGAAAACCAGCACCCCGTGGTTGGCGAGCAGTACCGCCGGAACCCCCGCAGTCACCGCGCTCCTGATGTGCGCGATCGCCTCCTCGGACCCGCGCGGGCCGTAGCCCGCGACCGGCACGCCGTCCTGCAGCCCGAACATGGCCATGGCCTCGATCCAGCACTCGATCCGGCGCCGCGCGACGGCGTAGGCGGTGGCGTACGGCGAGTGCGTGTGGAGCACGCAGCCAACGTCGGAGTTGTCGGCGTACATCGCGGTGTGCATCGCCACGACGGCCGCCTGGATCGGCGGCAGCTCCCCCTCCAGCAGGGTGCCGTCCAGCCCGACCCGGGCCACCGCCGACGCCGGATGATCAATTAGCGACGGCCCGGCGGTGAAGTACATCTCGCTCGCACCCGGAACGCGGATGCTGACATTCCCGTGCCCGTTCGCGGATATCGCGCCGCTGGCGACCACACGCCGGGCGGTATCGGCGACCTGCGCGGCCAGATCTTTGTCCATGGCTCTCTCTCCGATCGCACCTCAATGCATCATGCCGGGAACGGCGGCTCACGGGGGGAATCCCCGGACCAGGATGGGTGCTCGTCGGCTGCCGCGCGAGCGGGAGGTCCTCGACGCTCCAACACCGCGATCGCCGAGACGCTGTTCATTACCGGCGGGGTGGTGGGAAAGCACATCGCCAGCATCTTCGCCAAGCTCGGGCTCGCCCCGTCCGACAACGACAACCGCCGGGTCATCGCCGCGATCAAGTACCTGGAGTCGTAGGTTGGTGGTCACTCGGGAGTTTCCAGAGGGTCGCCCCCCTGGGCTAGCAGAGCCTGCCCATCTGGACGGCGGGCTAGCTCATAGGCGAACGTGATCTGCTGAGGCAGCCGCCCGCCCACGGCATGACCGGCCAGTTCGCCCCGCACGTCCTGCTCGAACTCGGGAGCGAGCGGGCCGAGCGCACGCGGCGAGAGCACCGACGTCGACCGCAGATAGCCGACGATCTCGTCCGTCGTCCAGTCATGCCGCACCGCGAACTCCCAGCGTCCGACCAGCTCAAATCCGGCCGCGGCGAGGACGTCCAGATCGGGCGCGGCCGCCCGCGCCTCGTCGTATCCGGGCGGGATCCGATCCTGATCGCGCGTCTCGGCCTGCGCGCGCGCCCGCCAGTGGCCCATCAGCTCGACCAGCGCCCGTTGCCAGGGCGAGTCGCCGTCCCAGGGCGAGCCGCCCCACGCGAGCGCCAGGTAACCGCCGGGCCGCAGCCAGCGCAGCGCGTTCGCGGCGACGGCCCGCCGCGGCAGCCGGTGGAACGCGTTCCCGAGCGTGATCAGGTCGAGCGACCGGGCCGGAACGGAGAGATCGTCGGCAGCGCTCACGTCCGCCCGCAGGTTCGTCAGACCAGCCGCGGAGGCCTTGGCCCGGACCAGGGCTATCATGTCCGGCTCTAGGTCGACGGCCCAGACATGCTCGAACTTGCCGTGCAGCGCGAAGCTGAGATGGCCCGTCCCGCAGGCAAGGTCCAGCATCGCGCCGGCGCCGCTCGCCCCGCATCGCCGGGCCAGGTCGTCGATGAGGGCCGGCGGATAGGACGGTCGGTACTCGTCGTAGGCACACGCCGTGCCCCGGTAAAGATCGTCTCGGAACCGCGGGTCGTCCACCGCGCCATTGTGGCAGAGCCGGTCGCGTGCCTGCTTAGGCTGGGAATGTGGTAGCAGCGGCTGACAGCTTCCCGCCGCAGCGGATCGAGGCGGGTCCTGTCGTGCTGCGGCGGCTGCGCGCGACCGACGCCGGCGCCATCGCGGCCGCGGTCGGCGCAAGCCTTGACTACCTGCGCCGCTGGATGCCGTGGGCCACGCCCGCGGCGGCCGAGCGGCAGAGCCAGCTCGGCCGGGTCGCGGAGGCCGACCAGTGGTGGGAGGCGGGCCTTCGCTACACCTATTCCGTGGTCACCGCGGGCCGCGGAACCCTGGTCGGTGAGATCGCGCTGCACCGGCAGGCCGACGTCGCCCGCTCCGAGATCGGCTACCGGGCCGAGCTGGGGTACTGGGCCGAGATCGGCTACTGGATCGCGGCCAGCCAGTCCGGCCGGGGCTACGCCACCTCGGCGGCCGGGGCCATCACCGAGCTGGCGCTGGCCCTGCCCGGCATCGCCCGCGCCGAGATCCACTGCGACATCGCCAACGGCGCGAGCAGCGCCATCGCCAGGAAGGCGGGTTACCGGCTCGACCGGATCGAGAAGCGCAAGCCCGCCGCGCCCGGCGAGACCGGGCGGCTGATGATCTGGGTGCGGGACAGCGCGGGCGGCGCGGCTCCTCAGGTCGGCAGGTCGCAGATGCGGTAGCCGACGCCCGGCGTGGTGGTGATAACGGGCGGGTCGCCCAGCTTGCGGCGCAGCCGGCCGATGGTCACAGTCACGGTATTGGTAAACGGGTCGGCCTGCTCGTCCCAGACCTGCTCCAGCAGATCCTCGGCGCGCAGGAACGCAGGCGAGGCCACCAGGAGCGCCTCCAGCACGCCGAACTCCTTGACCGACAGGTCGAGCTGCCGGCCGTCCCGCGTCACCGTCCGGCGCATCGGATCGAGCTCGATCCCAGCGGCCCGCAGCGTCCGGGCGCGGGCGGACGGCTGCCGCCGGGCCAGCGCCCGGACGCGCAGGACGAGCTCAGGAAAGTGGAATGGCTTGCCCAGGTAATCGTCGGCGCCGATGGCCAGGCCGGTCACCCGGTCGCCTGGCGCCCCGGCCGCGGTCAGCATGAGGACCATCGCCCGGTCGTCGCGGTCGGTGATCATCTGGCACAGAGCGTCGCCGTGAATGCCGGGCAGGTCGCGGTCGAGCACAACCACGTCGTAGGGATTGAGGTCGAGCTTGGCCGCGGCCTCGAGCCCGTCGTGCGCGGCGTCGACGGCCATGCCCTGATCGCGCAGGCCTTCTACCAGCACGTCCGCCAGCGACCGCGAGTCCTCGACGACCAGCACTCTCATGCCTGAGCTCCCGCGGGGACGGTTGGCGATGGCGACGCCGCGGCCGCGGGTAGCTCGACGCAGACCCGCAGCCCGCCGCCGGGCCGGGCCCGCAGGTCCAGCGTGCCGCCGTGGGCCTCCGCGATCGCCGCGACTATCGACAGGCCGAGGCCCGAGCCCTTGTCCGTGCCGATCCGGTCCGCCTCCAGCCGCCGGAACGGCTGGGAGAGCTCGGCTACCTGCCGCTGGTGCAGGACCCGACCGCCGTTCTCGACGACCAGCCGGGCGCGTCCGCCGGCGGCCCTGGTCTTGATCGTGATCCAGCCGCCAGGGGTGTTGTGGCACACCGCGTTGTCGATCACGTTTTCCACCATGCGGGTCAGCAACGCCTGGCTGCCAGAAACCCAGGCGCCGCCCTGGCCGCTGGTGTCCCGCACAGTAAGGCTCATGGCGCTGATCGCGGCCGCCTGATCGGCCAGCGCCGAGCCCACGATGTAGTCGAGCGGCAGCACCGCTCGGCCGGGCAGCGACCGGTGCTGGGCCCTGGCCAGCACGAGGAACGCCTCCAGCAGCCGGTCGATCCGGTCCAGCTCGGTGCGCAGCCGCCCGGCCAGCGCGACCGTCTGCGGCGGGGCCGGCTCGGGTTTGGCCAGCGCCACGTCGAGCGAGGCCCGCATCGTGGTCAGCGGCGTGCGCAGCTCGTGCGAGGCGTTGGCGACGAACCGGCGCTGGGCGTTGAAGGCGATCTCCAGCCGCTCCAGCAGGCCGTCGATCGTGTCACCGAGCTCCCTGAGCTCGTCCCTCGGGCCGCGGACGGCGAGCCGCTCGTGCAGGCTGTCCTCGGAGATGCGCTGAGCGGCCGCCGTCATCTCCCGGACCGGCCGCAGCGCCCGGCCGGCTATCAGCCATCCAAGCACGACCGAGATCACGGTCATGATGGCCAGGGCGATCAGCGAGGCGATCAGCAGATTGCCCGTGAGCTCGTTGTGATTCGGCTGCGGGCTTGCGGCAGCAGCCTGCGCCTGCAGGTGCTGGACCTGGGCCTGCAGGCGAGCGATACGGGCCTGGGCCCGGCCCAGCGGGGTACCGGGGAGCGGCGTACTCGTGGGGGTCGAAGAGACCGCGGTACTGCTGGAGCGCGCCACGGTGACGCCGCTCGCTATCGCCAGCAGGACCGCGCCTGATACGAGAAACAAGATCCCGTACATGGCGGTCAGCCGTACTCGCACGGTACGGCCCGGCAGCCGCAGCCAGGTCGGCCGCGCGGGCTGGCGCTGGGCCCGCATACGCCTCTCCCTCCCGTCGGCCCCTTCTGGCCAGCACAGCCCCTGGTCAGGGGCTTCGGCCCTGCCATCCCACTTCAGCATGCCCGGCCGGGCCTAACAACGGGATAACAGCGTGCGTGCGGCCCATGTTATGGCGCTTCCCGTAGAACCGGTCACGGCAAGTTCCACCCCGACCACAGAAGGAACCGGAAATGCAAGCCACGATCGAAGTGAGCGGACTGCGGAAGCGGTTCGGTTCGACCCTGGCCCTGGATGGCATGTCGTTCACCGTCCAGCCGGGTCAGGTGACCGGCTTCGTGGGCCCGAACGGGGCCGGCAAGTCGACCACGATGCGGGTCATACTCGGCCTGGACGCGGCCGACGAGGGCAAGGCCACCGTGGACGGCAAGCCCTACGCGAGCCTGCGGCAGCCCATGCGGGTGATCGGGTCGCTGCTGGACGCGGGGGCGCTGCAGCCAAGCCGGTCGGCCCGCAACCACCTGCTCTGGCTCGCGCACTCGCAGGGCCTGGACGCCAGGCGGGTGGACCAGGTCATCGAGCAGGCGGGCCTGAAGGGCGTGGCCAGGCGGCGGGCCGGCGGCTACTCGCTCGGCATGCGGCAGCGGCTGGGCATCGCCGGCGCGATGCTGGGCAACCCAGCCGCGATCATGCTGGACGAGCCGTTCAACGGGATGGACCCGGAGGGCATCGTGTGGATGCGCGGGTACCTGCGGTCGCTGGCCGCCGAGGGGCGGGCCGTGCTGGTGTCCAGCCACCTGATGAGCGAGCTGCAGGACACCGCCGATCACCTCGTGGTGGTGGGCCGCGGCAAGACCATCGCCGACACCACGGTGGCGAGCCTGCTCGCCGAGGTGTCCGGCGACCGGGTGACGCTGCGCACATCGGCCCGGCCGCAGGCGACGGTGGTGCTGGAGAACGCGGGGGCCACCGTCGTCGCCAGCGGCCAGGACGTGCTCACGATCTCCGGGCTGGCGGCCGAGAAGGTGGTCGCGCTGCTCGGCGCGCTGGCAGTGCCGTTCTCGGAGGTATCCGCGCACCGGGCGACCCTGGAGCAGGCCTACATGGAGCTGACCAGGCAGGCGGTCGAGTTCCGCCCGGCCGACTTTGACGCCGGCCCCCGTGCTGGCGACGACGGTGTTGATGGCGACGGGCAGGAGGTGCCGCGATGACAAGCCAGGCAGTTTCGCTGCCCCGGCCGGATGCGGGCTTCGGCGAGGGACCTCGCCGTGGCGGCATCGGCTTCCTGCTGCGGGCGGAGTGGATCAAGTTCCGCAGCGTGCGCGGCTGGGTGATCGGCATGATCGTGGCCGTGATCCTGACCGTGTTCTTCGACGTGTTCGTGGCCGCGAACGGCGGCGTCGGCTGCCAGATCAACGGCGGTCCTGTGCGAACCGGCCGGGCCTGCCTGCCCTACGTACCGTACGG
>JASHOV010000442.1 GCA_030038495.1 Streptosporangiaceae bacterium | reverse complement strand
CGGCAACTCCGCTTCGGCCCCTAGGTTTCCTGACTGCTGCAGCTCGGCGGACCGGGCCCGCGCGTCCGCGCACTCACGGGTCATGTCGTCGGCGGGGTCGCCGTGCCAGGACTCCAGCAGCCAGTACCCGAGAGCGTCGATCTCTCGCCGGGCGACGTCGCCTGCCGCGACCGCCCTGACCTCGCTCACCCGCATCACCGCCTGCAGCGAGCGCGTCAGCCGGGTGGCGGCACCGTCCCGGCCGCGCAGCTCGATCCACGAGGTACCGGCGAGCACAACCGGATCGAGGCGGAAACTCAGGAAACTCGGCTGGGGCATCTCGCCCTGGCGATTCTGGTGGATCGACCCGCCCGCGAACCGGACGGCGTACGTCCGGCCCTGGTCGTCAGCGGCAGTGAGGCCACCGAAGCTCGGCGGCTGCCACTGGCCTGAGCGGTGCCCCCTCTCGGCGAGCGGCTGCCGGGCCGACAGCATCGCGGACGCATCGAGCTCGGATTGGGCCATGCCCGCGGTTAGCAAGCCGGTGGACAGGAGAGCCTCTGCCGTCGGCAACGAGGCACCGCCGCCGAAGGAGTAGCGCTGGCCGAGCCATCCCCCGACCGTGCTTACGTTCCCGGCTCGTAGGTGGTCTTGCCGGGCGCGGCGGCGCTGGACCTCGCGCCGGAGCGCTGGCCAGCTTGGGTAGCCATACTCACGGGCCACCGCGAGCTGGGCAGTTGCGAGCGCGACCCGGTCGGAGTACGCGCGGATGCGGATGATGGCGTCGGGCAGGCCCGCGGTCGCGGCGCGATGCAAGTCTCGCGCCTGGTGACGTAGCTGATCGATGTCGGGCCGGTCTGGAAGGTCAGGAAGGTCAGGCATGGCAATCTCCTCGCCACCCGTGGTTCGCGTCCGGGCGGGAAAGAAGACACGCTGCCTGCCAGCACCACCAGGCCCTGCGCGGAGGTGGACTCAGTCCTGCCCGCGAACCCGGCTGCGCCCTCCAGCGCTAACGGGGCCAGCATAAGCCGGAGCCCGTACACGCGCAAGATATATCTCGTTTGCGGTGGCCGACTGGCCGAGGCGGGCGCCGGGCCGGGAGACTAGGCGGATGGCAGTATCGCTCGCCGCGCCTTACGGCGAGCTCGGAGCAACCTGGAGGGTCATGACCGAGCCGCAGTCCGAGGTGTTCGTCCGCCCGCCGTCGCCAGCCGACGCGGGCGAGTTCATCAGCGCCGCGCGGGCGAGCAAGCCGAGCATGCTGCCCTGGGTGGATCCGGCCGACACGCCCGCCCGCTTCGGCGCTTACCTGGACCGGGCGGCTCGCGACGACTTCGCCTGCTTCCTGGTACGGCACAGCGCCTGCGGCGAGCTGGTCGGGTTCGTGAACATCAACAACATCGTGCGCGGCGGGTTTCAGTCGGGCTACCTGGGCTACGCCGGCTTCGCGACGCACACGGGCCGCGGCCTGATGTCGGCCGGTGTCGCCGCCGTGATCACGACGGCGTTCACCGATCTTGGCCTGCACCGCCTGGAAGCCAACATCCAGCCGGCCAACGAGCGGTCGATCGCGCTGGCCCGGCGGCTCGGCTTCCGCCGCGAGGGGCTCTCGCCGCACTACCTGATGGTCGACGGCCAGTGGCAGGACCACGAGCGCTGGGCAGTCGTCGCCGACGAGTGGGAGCCGTCCGCTCGCCGGCCGGGCCGCTCGTAGGGCGCTGACCGAGACGATCACCGCCGCGAGAGGATAGACCGCATGCACTATCCCGAGCCGTCCGCGGAGTCGGCGCTTATCCACGCAGGCACCCGGCGCGACCGCGGCGAGCCGGTCGTGCCGCCGCCGCTGCTCACCAGCATCTTCGCGTCGGCCGGCGATCCCGGCCAGTATCCCGCGTACGCGCGCAACGGCAACCCGACGTGGCGGGCGGTCGAGGAGGCGCTCGGCGCGCTCGAGCGGGCCGAGGCCGTCCTGTTCAGCTCCGGTCAGGCCGCCTCGATGGCGCTGATGCTCGCGCTCGCGGACGGGCGGGAGCGGATCCTGCTGCCCCGCGACGGCTACTTCAACGCCCGCGTCCTGGCGGCGAAACTGGTCCCCCACGGCGCGCAGGCGGTCCTGGTCGACCTGCAGGATCTCGGCGAGGTCGAGCGGGAACTGCGGCGCGGGCCGGCGCTGCTCTGGGCGGAGACACCCACCAACCCGCTGCTGCGCGTCGCGGACCTGTCCGCCCTGGCCGGGCTGGCGTCGGCGGCCGGTGCTCCGCTGGTCGTCGACAACACGGTCGCCACCGGGCTACTCCAGCAGCCGCTGGACCTGGGCGCGGTGGCGTCGCTGTGCTCGCTGACCAAGTCTGCGGCCGGGCACTCCGACCTGATCCTCGGTGCCGTGCTGACCCGCGATCCCGGCCTGCTGGCAGAACTGCGCACCTGGCGCACACTCGGCGGCGGCATCGCCGGGCCGATGGAGACCTGGCTCGCGCTGCGCAGCCTGAAGACGATGTCGCTGCGAGTGCGGCGGCAGTCGGCGACCGCGCTGGCCATCGCGACGCATCTGGCCAGCCACCCCAGGGTGACGGCCGTGCATTATCCGGGAACGTGTGCCTCGACGCTGGAGCTCGCCCGCAAGCAGATGCCGGACGGCTTCGGGCCCCTGCTCTCGTTCGAGGTCGACGGCGGCGCCGCCGCGGCGGACGCGGTCATCGCCGCGGCGCGGCTGATCGTGCCTGCGACGAGCTTCGGCGGGGCGGAGACGACCTGGGAGCGCCGCGGCCGCTGGCCCGGCGAGGTCGCACCGGAGTCGCTGATCCGGCTGTCCTCGGGGCTCGAGCCGGCCGAGGACCTGATCGCCGACATCGACCACTGCCTGGCATGACCGACTACGCGGCCTTCTCCCGTTTCTACGACCGGATCGTCGGGGACCGGGCGGAGGAGGTCGCGCGGGTGCTCGGGTATATCGAGCAGTACCGGCCGTCCGCGACGTCGCTGCTGGAACTGGGCTGCGGGACCGGCGCCCTGCTCGAGGGCCTGGCCGGAACGCTTGAGGTCACCGGAGTCGACCGGTCGCCCGAGATGCTCGCGATAGCGGCCGGCCGGCTGCCGTCCGCCCGGCTGGTGCGCGCGGACATGACGGCCTTCTCGCTGGCGGCCAGGTACGACGTGGTGATCTGCATGTTCGACACACTCAACCACGTGCCCTCGTTCCCAGGCTGGCGGTCCCTGTTCGACCGGGTCTATGAGCACCTAGCGGACGACGGCCTGTTCATCTTCGACGTCAACACCGCCGGGCGGCTGCGCGGGCTGCACGGCGCACCGTGCTTCCTCGAGGAATTCGACGGCAACATCGTGATGATGACGGTTGAGCCGGCCCAAGGCGAGCCGGCACCGCGCGAGCCGGCCGGGGGCTGGCTGTCGCTGTGGCGGACGCAGATCTTCGAGCGGCAGGACAACGGGCTGTTCCGCCTGCACGACGAGCAGATCCTGCAACTCGGCGTCCCGCTCGCGCGCATTGCAAGTGCGCTCACGGTCCGGTTCGAGCTGCTGACGCAGGAGAGCCTCGACGGCAGCCCGGTGAGCGACGAGTCGGACCGGGTCTACTTCGCCTGCCGCCGGCGGCCGGCGCACTGAGCGTCGCGGCCGCGGCCGGACGGGCGGGCTAGCTGACGTCCGGTGGGCTGGCAGCGACGTACGCTGCCAGCCCACGGGCGTCTGCATCCCTGGCTTACTAGCCGCCCGCATGCGCGTCCGGAAACCCGTTGCCTGGCTAGCCCGCGAGAGCAAGCCCCCGAACATGCGGCCCCCGTGTTGGGCGCCTGGGATCAGTCAACCGTACGCGGACCGGCCTCGGTCCTGCGGCCGATAGTCGGATCATCCAGGCCTACGGCCAACCTCACTGAGCTGCTGGTTCGCTCGGTTAGGTGATCTTTTTCTGCCCGGTGCGCATCGCGCCTTCGGTCCCGATCTCGGCGCTGCGCTCGTGCCCGCGCGCCGTTCCGGGCCGACCTATCCGCAGGCTGCGCCCGCCCGGCGACCATGATCACGTTAGCGCGGTAAATTTGTCAGGCTGAGCCTGACTTTTCCTCCACGTAAACGGTGCGCCGCGCCGACGGCCCACGGCCTACGGGCTGCGCTGCGTCGCGCTCGCTATACGTAGTCGGCGAACTCGCGCAGCATGGCCGACTTGGACCGGGCGCCGATGACCTGCCGGACCGGCTGTCCGCCCGCGAACAGGCTCACCGTCGGCACCAGCAGCACGCTGTACTTCCGCGCGGTCTGCGGATTCTCGTCGACGTTCAGCTTGACCACGTCGACCGACCCGGCGTGCTCGGTCGCGATGGCATCGAGCACGGGTCCGACCTGGCGGCACGGGCCGCACCACTGAGCCCAGTATTCGACAATCACCGGCCGCGGGTTGCCCTCCACCTCGGCCGCGAAAGTCTCGTCCGTCACAGTCCTGACCGCGCTCATCGCAGCCCGCCTTCCGCACTCGTCGTCACCGTGGTCGTCCTTACTGTGTTCGTACTTACTGTGCTCGTACTTACTGTGCTCGTACTTACTGGCGCGGGCTCGCGCAGCTGCAGGGCCGCGCAGTCCTGGCCGTTGCCGTGCTCGCACACGTGCAGGAGCCGCCGGAGCCGGCACCGGAGCAGCTCGAGCTCGCGGAGCTGCTCGTCGACGGCCGAGAGTTTGGCCTGGGCGGCCCTCGCTATCTCGGCGGCCGAGTTGGCCTCGGCGGGCCCGAGCAGCTCGCCGATCTCGGCCAGCGTGAACCCAAGGTGCCTGGCCCGGCGAATGAACACCAGCCGCGACCGGTCCGCCTCCGAGTACTCGCGGTACCCGGAACCGCGCCGTTCCGGCTGCCCGAGGAGTCCCCGGCGCTGGTAATAGCGCACCGTCTCGACGCCGACGCCCTCCGCGGCGGCGAGCTTGCCGATAGTCAGTCCAGCCATGCGGCCAAGCTACCGGCCGTACCACGGTACGGAGTCAAGGCCGCGGGCGGCGGACCTGGCGGCGGCCAACGCCGTCAGGACGTCACCGTCGGCCGTCGGCCGTCGGCCCGGCGGAGCATCGCGGTGATCTCGGGCGGGTCGGGCAGGAGCTCCCGGACTTCTTGCGCACAGCGGCAGGCGACGGCGGTCTTGGCAGCCCACTCCAGCGCTTCCTCGCGCGAGGACACGTCGACGACACAGAACCCGCCGATGACCTCCTTGGTCTCCGGATACGGGCCGTCGGTGACCATCCCGTCGATCGCCACGACGCTCGCCCGCTGGCTTTCCCGCCCGGCGCCGAAAACCCACACGCCGGCGCTCACGGCCTCCTGGACCACCGCGTACGAGGCCTTGGCCACATCGGGCATCTCCTCGTCCGGGATGTGGTCCATCGCGTGGGTACCGAACGAGATCAGATACCGCGTCATCCCATGACTCCCTAGTCCCTGCGGCCCACTCCGGCCGCCTCTTACCTCGTATACGAACGACTCGCCCCGGATCCGACACTCCGCCAGAGGAAATTCCCGCCGTTCGGCCCTCGCGAGCGTGAAGGCCCTGCTGTGGCTGAACCGGCAGGTTCTCGTTGAACCACCCGGCGCACGATGATCTGTGCGCGCCAGCACAGGGGTCGAGCTCGCCGCACGCGCACATTGGGGCTCAGCGGCCTACGCGCCATCGATCGCAGCAACTGTGCGGTGGAAGGTCCGGCGATAGGCCATTGGGGTCGTGGAGCGCGCGGCCCGGAAGTGGTGGCGCAGCGCGGTCGCGTTGCCGAACCCGGCCCGTTCGGCGATGACATCGATCGTCTCGTCGGTCTCCTCCAGCAGCTGCTCAGCGAGCAGGATGCGCTGGCCGGTCAGCCAGCGCTGCGGCGTAGTTCCCGTCTCCTGAACGAAGCGGCGGGCGAAGGTCCGTGGCGACATGGCCGCCAGGTCCGCCAGCTCGTTCACCGAGATCTGCTGGTTCAGGTGCCGCGTCATCCACTCGATCACCTCCGCCAGCGTGTCGCAGGCGGGCGGGCCGAGCGGGTGCTCGACGAACTGGGCCTGGCCACCGTCCCGGTGCGGCGCCACCACCATCCGCCGGGCGATCGCGTTGGCGATCCGGCCGCCCTGCTCCTTGCGCACCAGGTACAGGCACGCGTCGATGCCCGCGGCGGTGCCGGCGCTGGTGATGATCTGGCCGTCGTCGACGTACAGCACAGACGGGTCGACCTTGGCCGCCGGGTACAAGGCAGCGAGCGCACGGGCGTGCCGCCAGTGCGTGGTGCACGCCCGGCCGTCGAGCAGGCCGGCGGCGCCGAGCACGAAGGCCCCGCTGCAGACGCTCAGTACCCGGCCTCCCCGGTCGACGGTGGCGCGCAGGGCCGCCAGCAGATCCGGCGACCAGCCAGCGCGACGCCGCCGCTCGTCGCTGGGGGCCGGCACCACGACCAGGTCGGCCTCGGCCAGCCGCTCTAGTCCGGCCGACGCCTGCACGGTAAAGCCGACTTCCGACCGCAGCGGCCCAGGCTCGCCGGCCACCACCGCGAACTCGTAACGCGGCAGCCCGTCGCTGGTCCGGTCGGTCCCGAAGACCTCGCAGGGCACGGCCATCTCGAACGGCGAGAAGCCGTCCAGCACAATCACGGCAACGTTCTGGAGCATGATCAGCGTCCCGTCCCTAGGCTGGCAGGATATCACGGTAAAGTGTCCGCGCTGCCACTTTCCCGATGCACGCTGCCAGGCCAGGCTGGACTACATGAGCATCGATATCCAGCGAATAACCGCACCGATCGCCGACTTCGTCAGAGACTGGAACGACGCTCAGCGCGTGCTCGTCGAGCTGCGGCTGAACCCTGAGCGTTATGTCTATGTCTCTGGCGCCGGACCGGATACGTACGCGGACTTCCTGTTCGCGATCTCGGGCCAGGCGCCGCACGAGCCGTCGGCGTTCGAGCGCTCCCGGCTGATCTGACCGGCCGACTCACCGGCACGCCGGCCGGCCGGGCTGAGACCATGAACGCATGGCCAGGTACGCGCTCCTGTTGCTGCCGTCCGCCAACCGGGTGTACGCGGCAGCCGCGGCCAACCTGGCGCAGGCCGAGCTTGAGATACTCAGCCGGCGGGCGCTCGGCGGCAGCGTCGGTGACATCGGGCAG
This sequence comes from Streptosporangiaceae bacterium, assembly GCA_030038495.1. GTDB lineage: Bacteria > Actinomycetota > Actinomycetes > Streptosporangiales > Streptosporangiaceae > JAJYUU01. The sequence continues at coordinate 997 of JASHOV010000442.1, read as the reverse complement.
GCCACGATCGGCGGCGTCCCCTACATCACGTTCGGGGCGCCCGCAGTCGACGAGCGAGGGGCCGCGTACCTCGCGAACCTCTCGGCCGGCTACGCGCTCTTCGAGCGCGCAAACGGCGATCTGCTGCGCCCGGTCAGCCTCACCCCGCTCGACCGCTACGACGACGACCTCATCACGATCCAGAAATACCAGGGCAAGACGAATGAGCAGTTCACCAAGCTGCTGCTGAACGCGACACTGCTGTCGTCGGCCTTCGCCGGGGACCTGCTCACCCGCAAGCTGACCGTGCTCGACCCGCTGTGCGGACGCGGCACGACCCTGAACCAGGCGCTGATGTACGGATACGACGCAGCCGGAATCGACCTCGACCGGCAGGACTTCGATGCCTACTCGGCGTTCATCAAGGCATGGCTGAAGCGCAAGCGGGTCAAGCATCACGTCGGTTATGACGGCCCCGTGCGCAGGGAGGGCAAGGTCATCGCGCGGCGGCTGCAGGTGAGCATGGCGGCAACGCGCGATGCCTTTAAGTCCGGCGCGACCCAGCTGCTGGACGTGGTCAACGCCCCGACCGACCGGGCCGGGGAGTTCCTGCGGCCGGCCACGGTGGACGCGGTGGTCACCGACGCGCCGTACGGGGTGCAGCACGGCAGCCGCACCGCGGCGAAGGGACGAGCCCGCAGCCCGCTCGACCTGCTCGCCCTGTCCGTCCCGGCCTGGGCGCCACTGCTTCGTCCAGGCGGCGCGATTGGCATCGCCTGGAACACGCTGGTCGCGCGCCGCGAGGACGCGGCCCGGATTCTTGCCGACGCGGGCCTGGAGCCACTGCAGGACCCGCCGTACCTGAGCTTCCGGCACCGGGTCGATCAGGCGATCGTCCGCGACATTGTCATCGCCCGCAAGCCTGGCTGATCTCAGCCCGGGCGGTCACGGCTGCTCCTCCCCCACTACGTCCTCCCCCACCACGTCCTCCCCCACCACGTCCTCCCCCCACCACGTC
>JASHOV010000441.1 GCA_030038495.1 Streptosporangiaceae bacterium | reverse complement strand
GCCGCGCGGCGGCTGGCCCCCCGCCGCGGACGGGCGTTAGCCGAAGCCGGCGTCCGGCCGCCGCGTCGGGGTCAGACGTGCCAGCCGGATAGCCACTCCCGCGGCACGCGCACGGACCGGAACAGGCTGAGTACGAGCGGCGCCGCCAGGTACGCGTAGAGGACGCAGAAGAACGCGCCGAGCACCCACTCGCCGGTGGTCAGCGCCGGGAACTGGCGGATCGGCTGCCAGAGCGAGCTGTAGTCCGGGGCGAACCAGCAGTAGGCCTCGTTGGCAAAGGTTCCGTGCCCCTCGCAGAAACCCAGGTCGACGTTGAGGTCGGTGATCGCCCCGGCCAGGCCGACCCAGGCCGACAGGGCCAGGACCGCCAGTGTGAGCAGGTCCGCGCGCGCCGACTGTCCGGCTCGCCGGATTCCGGCCGCCACGATGATGGAGGCGGGGATGGCGGCGAACGCGAAGAAGCGCGGGCCCCAGCCGATGCCGCCGTACCAGGCCCACCAGCTGGCATAGATCAGCACCAGGCCCGCGGTGAAGAGCAGCATCATCCCCACCGCGGCCCGCCACGGCAGGAGCGCGCGGACCCGGCTGTTGAGCCACAAGAACAGGCCGGGAGTGAAGAACAGCAGGCCCCGGCCGAAGGAGAACAGGATCGCCGCGAGCCCGAGCACGAACGGATAGCTGAAGCCGGGTTCCCCGGAGTACGGCATGATCGTCCGGTATCCGTGATTGCCCGCGTACCCGGTATCCAGGGGACTTCCGCGCCGGATCCAGGCCTCAAGCATGATCAGCGCGAGCGCCGCTGCCACCGGCAGGAGGTGGCGCAGCCTGCGCGTGCGCACGGCTTGCATGATGGCCAGCAGCATCAGCGCGACCATGCTGGCCGGGATGTTGACGACGCCGATCACGATCGCGGCCCAGCCGAGGATCACGTGCCGGTTCGTGGCCAGGCAGATGATCCCGATGGTGACCAGCGTCGCGGTGAAGACCTCGGCGTTGTAGTCGCGCATCCGGTTGGTGTAGAGCGATGCGACCAGCAGTAACAGCACGGTCAGCCGGAAGAGGCGTGCGTCCACGCGTCCGCGCAGCAGCCGGTACGCGATCAGGATGCCGGCGGCGGTGATGAGGACATTGAACCGAGTGGCCCAGAACGTCCAGGATCCGGTCAGGTGGCTGAGCAGCAGCACCGGCGCCGATGCCAGCGGCATGACCAGCGAGTAGGCGTCATCGCTGGGGCGGCCGCCGTCCAGCAGTTGCCGGATGTCGGCCAGCCGCTGGATGTCGTCGCCGTTCAGCTCATGCGGCAGCAGGAAGAAGAGCCCGGCCAGGGCAGCGACGATCATCGCGGTCTCGCTCACCCCGCGAAACCGGCCGGGCCTGTCACCGCTGGTAGCGGTAGGCGCGGGCGCCTGGCCCACAACGATCACCCAGACATGCTGGCACAGCCGGAGGGACCGCGGGCCTATCCACTGGCGGAGCCGCGCTTTTAGAATCGGGTTCTAGAGGCGACATATGGGAGGGCACTTCATGGGGTGGGACTTCTCGACCGAGCCGGAGTTCCAGGAGCAGCTGGACTGGGTGGCGGAATTCTGCCGGACCGAGGTCGAGCCGCTGGAACTGGTGTTTCCCGGCGCCCCTTATTCGCGGGACCCGAAGGCCAGGGCGCTGGCCGACCCGCTCAAGCAGCAGGTCAAGGACCGCGGGCTGTGGGCTCTGTTCCTCGACAAGGACCTGGGCGGACCCGGATTCGGGCAGCTCAAGCTGGCCCTGCTCAACGAGATCCTGGGCCGCTACCGGTCCGCGCCGGTCGTATTCGGCACCCAGGCGCCGGACACGGGGAACATGGAGATTCTCGCCGCCTACGGGACCCCGGAGCAGAAGGAGAAGTGGCTCTACCCGCTGATGAACCAGGAGCTGTTCTCCGCGTACTCGATGACCGAGCCGCAGGGCGGTTCCGATCCGACGTTGTTCAAGACCAGGGCCGTCCGCGATGGCGATGAGTGGGTCATCAACGGCGAGAAGTGGTTCACCAGCGGCGGCTCGCACGCCGACATCCTGATCGTGATGTGCGTGAACGGCATGTTCGTGGTGCCGCGTGACTCGCCCGGGGTTGAGATCATGAGCTACCCCCAGCTGCACAACCACGTCCGGTACACCGATGTCCGCGTTCCCGCCGGGAATCTGCTCGGGCCCGAGGACGGCGCCAGGGTGCTAGCGCAGCGGCGCCTGGGCGGCGGCCGCATCCATCACGCGATGCGCACTGTCGCGCAGGTACGCCTCGCCTTCGACATGATGTGCGAGCGGGCACTAAGCCGCCAGTCGCACGGGAAAGTGATCGCGGAGCACCAGATGGTGCAGGAGGCGATAGCCGACTCCTATGCGGAGCTGAACATGCTCCGCCTGCTGGTGCTGTGGACGGCCTGGACCATCGACAATTCCAGCACCCAGCAGGCCCGGACACAGATCGCGGCCTGCAAGTACACCTGCGCTAAGGTGCTGCGGGAGGTCAGCTACCGCGCTCTGCACGTACTGGGCTCGCTCGGCACGACTAACCTGACCCCGCTGCAGGCCATGTTCGCCGGCTCGCCGACCATGGCCATTGCCGACGGTGTCGACGAGGTGCACAAGGTGACGGTGGCCAGGAACGTGCTCAAGGACTACGAGCCGCAGGAAGGCCTGTGGCCGACCGAGTACATTCCCGCCAAGCGCGAG
>JASHOV010000440.1 GCA_030038495.1 Streptosporangiaceae bacterium | reverse complement strand
GCGGGCCCGCCGCGCGGCCGGGGGCTATGTGCTAGATGGCACCGCCCCGTGGGTCACCGGGTGGGGCCTGATCGATGTGCTGTACACGCTGGCCCGCACCGAGGAAGGCGAGCTGCTGGCGGCACTGCTACCGGCGCGGGCGGGAGACCAGCTGGCGGCCAGCCGCATGCAGCTCGTGGCGGTCAACGCGAGCGGGACCGTGGAGCTCGCATTCACCGGCTATTTCGTGCCGGACGAGTTGGTGTGCTCGGTGTTCCCGCAGGAAGAGTGGCTCGGCCGGGAGCCGCGGCGGCTTCGGCCCAATGGCTCGCTGGCGCTTGGCCTGGCGGGCCGCTGCTGCCGGCTGACCGGGCCAAGCCCGCTCGACGCCGAGCTGGACCGGCTCCGGGAGCGGCTGGACCGTGCCGTCCTGGATGGGGCCGTCCTGGATGGGGCCGACGCCGACACCATGCTGGCGGCACGGGCCGCGGCGGCCGAGCTGGCCTACCGGGCCGCCGGGGCCGCGGTAACCACGGTCGGCAGCAGGAGCATCATCGCCGGCCAGCATCCGCAGCGGCTCGCGCGGGAAGCGCAGTTCCTGCTGGTCTTCGGCTCCCGCCCGGAGATCAAGAAAAATCTCCTCAGCCTGCTGGCGGACGGGTGAAACCATCGGCCACCTGCAGGCACAATCGGACACGGAGGAACCGTGCCGGAACTGCCCGAAGTAGAGGCGCTCGCCGCTGACCTGCGCGAGCGCGCCGTCGGCCGGATGATCGACCAGGCCTTCATCGCCGAGTTCTCGGTGCTCAAGACCTACGACCCGCCGCTCGCCGCGCTGCACGGCGCGACCGTTACCGGTACCTCGCGGCGCGGCAAGTTCCTGGACCTGGCCGCGACCACCGTCGGCGGGAGCCGACCAGGCAGCATGGCCGGAGACGGCTCGCCATTGCACCTTGTCACCCATCTGGCCAGGGCAGGCTGGCTGCGCTGGCGGGACGAACTGCCGACCCAGCCGCCACGGCCGGGCAAGGGCCCGCTGGCCTTCCGCCTCCGGTTCGCAGACGGCGCGGGATTCGACCTCACCGAGGCGGGAACGCGCAAGCGGCTGGCGGTCTACCTGGTCACCGATATAGGCGCGATACCGGGTGTTGCCTCGCTCGGGCCGGAGCCGCTCGACCCCGAGTTCACCCCGCAGGTGCTCGCCGGGATCCTGGCGGGCCGCCGCACGCAGATAAAGGGCGTCCTGCGCGACCAGAAGCTCATTGCCGGCATCGGCAACGCCTACTCAGACGAGGTCCTGCACGCGGCGAAGATGTCACCGTTCCGGCTCGCCTCCAGCCTGTCTGCCGACGAGGTGGCCGCGCTGCACGCCGTGATCATCGGCACGCTACGGGAGGCCATCGGCCGCTCGGATGGCCTGGCGGCCGGCGACCTGAAGAAGGAGAAGAAGGCCGGGCTGCGCGTCCACGGCAAGTCCGGCGAGCCCTGCCCTGTCTGCGGCGACACGATCCGCGAGGTCTCTTTCGCCGACTCGGCGCTGCAGTACTGCGCCACCTGCCAGACCGGCGGCAAGCCGCTGGCCGACCGCCGCATGTCCCGCCTGCTGAAATAAAAGGTGCGGCCGGCGTGGCGGGCGGGTTAGTTGAAGACCTGGTTGAGCTCGTCCCATCGGATAATCGTGCAGCCGCCGTCGACGATCGACTGGTGCACCTTCCGGCCGAGGAAGGTCCCGAGCACGATGTACGTGCGCGCATCGGCCATGATCATCGGGCACATGACGTGGGCCGGGGACGGAGTAAAGACCGTACGGAACCGCAGCAGCTTGGTGCAGGCCGCTGCGGGGTCCGGGTAGTTGCCGCCGGCCGGCTCGCATGTCAGCGTCCAGCGCTTGGACGCCACGTTCGGCCCGGCCGTCAGCACGATATCCAGCGAGACCTTGGCGGCCGACGTCGTGCTGGCCCCCGGCGACGAGGAGCCCGAGGAGCCCGGGGAACTCGAGGAGCCGCTGTGCCCACCGCTTGTCGGCCCGGCCGCGCTGCCGCAGCCGGCGGCGAGGATGCCGCAGCCCGCGATCAGCACTCCACGGGCCAAGATCCCACGGCCGCGTCCAATGCCCTGGTGAAGTTCTGACGTCATGCCCATTGGACGTCCATTCTCCCTGGCCGGTTCCAGGCCGGCCGGCTCACCTTACCGGCTTACCGCCTACCCGCCGGACGCCGGACGCCGGACGCCGGGCAAGAGTCTGCCGCAGCCCGCTCTGGCCGGGTAAGTCACTGCTCGCACCCCTGCTACCGGCACTTTTGCAGTTCTTCGAGAGGCGCGGACGGTGGCGTGATGCGACCATGGGGCCGTGGCGTGGAGGCGGACAGTCGCGCGGGCCGACCGGGAGCGGATCGATGGCACGGCCCGCGCGGTGATCGAATGCGCCGCGAACGCGATACTCGCGATCGGCCCGGACCGCACCGTCAGCGTGTGGAATCCCGCCGCCGAGCGGCTGTTCGGCTGGACCGCGGCCGAGGTGGTAGGCCTGGAGCCGCCCTTCGTGCCTGCGGAACTGCAGGCCGAGCACCATGCTGTACTCGAGCGGGTGGCCAGCGGCGGGCAGGTCTCGTTCGCCACCCGGCGGCTCCGCAAGGACGGCTCCCTGGTGGACCTGCGCATTGACGCGAGCGGGATGACCGACAGCACCGGCGCGCTTGCCGGGTGGGTCTACGTATGCCACCGCAGCGGCGACGACGAGGCGGTACGGCACTACATGGCCGAGCGCGCGCGGGTTGTTCGCAGGCTTGGCGACGTAGTTGCGGACATGAATGGTCAGCTCGAGCTCGAAGCCGTGCTCGACCGCATCGCCGCCAGCCTGCGCGAGCTGACCAGGGCCGACGCTGGCGGCTTCGTGCTCATCGAGAAGGACAAGCTGCGCCTGGTGAGCCTGGACGGGCTGCCCGCCGAGTTGCGCGGGCGCACGGCAGACCTGCAGAGCAGCATGGTCGGCAAGCTGATGCGCTCGGGCAAGACCGTGCTGATGGCGACCAGCGACTCGGGCGGCTTCGACGACCTGATCTGGGCCGCTCTGCCGGGCCTGCACACGATCACGCTGAGCCTGTCGCACGTGGCCGGCCGTCCGTACGGCGCGCTCTACGCGCTGTACAGCGGCCGCAAGGTCGGCCACGTCGAGCTCGAGCTGCTGGAGCTGCTGGCCGGTCATGCCAGCGTCGCGCTGTCGAACGTGACCGCGTTCGAAGAGGTCAGACGACAGCGGGCGCACGAGCGGGCCGTCATCGACGCGAGCGCCGACGGCATCGCCGTGCTCGATGCCGACGGGCTTGTACGGCAGTGGAATCCGGCGGCGCACCGGCTCACCGGGCTGTCACCCGAGGCGGCCGCCGGCCGCCGGCCGCCGTTCCCGCTGCCCGAGCCCGGCGCCAAGGTGACCCACAAGCTGGCCAACGGCCGCTGGATCGATCTGCTCTGCACGGGGCTGGACGGGCGGGACGAGAAGGTGCTCGACTTCCGCGACGTCACTGCCGCGAAGGAACTCGAGGAGGCCAAGGACCTCTTCCTGGCCACCACCAGTCATGAGCTGCGCACGCCGATCACCGTCGTGCAGGGTTTCGCCACGACCCTGGCCAGCCGGTGGGACAAGCTCGCCGACGCCGACCGGCGCTCGGCGGTGCAGACGATCGCTGACCGGGCCGGCTCGCTGGCCCGGCTGGTCGAGCAGCTGCTGCTCGGCTCGCGCGCGGGGGCCGACCAGCTGCAGGTCAGCAACGGGCCGTTCGACCTCGGCGACCTTCTTCGCGGCGCCGCGTTGGCGTTCCAGCCGCTGTCGGATCTGCACACGTTGTCGATCGACGTGCCCGATGCGCTGCCCCGGGCACACGGCGACCCGATGGCAACCGACATCATCGTCGGGCAGCTGCTGGAGAACGCGTTCAAGTACTCCCCTGACGGGGGTGCGGTGACGGTGCGGGCCAGGATGGACGGCGACCGGATCGAGGTTGCAGTCGAGGACGAGGGCATCGGCATCCGGCCCGAGGACCGGGAGCGGATCTTCGACCGGTTCGTCCAGGCCGAGGCGGGCGATCGTCGCAGATTCGGCGGGATCGGCCTGGGCCTGTACATCGTCCGCCAGCTTGCGCGGGCGCAGGACGGCGAGGTCAGCGCCGACGAGGGGCCCAACGGCGGCACGACGATGCGCCTGACGCTGCGGCGCGGCGCCGCCATGCAGGGAACGCGGGTCCAGGCCGCCCCAGCCCTGCCCCGGCCGCGGCCGGCGAGCGAGCCGACGACACCCTGAAATTGCAATCAGGCACGCCGCAACGCCGCGGTACCTGGTTTCAGCTATGCACCGGGAACGGTGCCGGTATAGTCGGCTGAGCAAAAGAAGTCGCATTAACCGAATAGATCCAGAAGACACCCTGAGAAATTCCTGAGAACTATATACAGAGGTTCGGTCTTGTAATCGCCGAATCAGGGTGCAGGTGCCCATTCCGGGGAGGGGATGCGCCAGTGGACGGGGCGGGGCAGCGAGTGGGACGGGCAGCACCGGGGGGCTGCGGGGGGTCGTCTGGCCGGCGAGCGCTCCGGGCTAGGCCGGCGCTGGTCACTGCGGGGGTCACCGGGCTGGCACTGACGGCGTTACCCGCCATCGCTCCGGCAGCGCCCGTGGTTGCAGCGCCCGTGGTTGCCCGGCCGGCCTCAGCAACGGCGATCAACGGCGGGTCGGCCCCCGCGTCCGCGCAGTTCGTCACCAGGCCGCAGGTCGCGCCGGCTGGCTCTGGCCTCAGGCAGGGCTGCGCGACGCCGACGATGCCAGGTCAGATGGCATGTATGGTGCTGATCCGCCGTGGCGCCCGGATGGCGGGCCCGGATGCGGCCAGCACGGGCGGGTATACGCCGCAGGATCTGCAGGGCGCCTACGGCCTGACCGCCGCGGCGGCCAAGCCCGGCGACGGTGAGACGATCGCGGTCGTCGATGCCTTCAACGACGCCAATGCCGCGAGCGATCTCGCGCAGTACCGGGCCAAGTTCGGGCTGCCCGCATGCACGACCGCGAGCGGGTGCCTGACGATCATGAACGAGTACGGCGGCACGAAACTCCCCAAGTCTGACTCGTCCGGCGGCTGGGAGCTTGAGGAATCGCTCGACCTGGATATGGTCTCGGCAATCTGCCCGAATTGTTCGATCGTACTACTGGAGGCAGATTCAGCCTCTATTTCCGACCTCGCCACAGCGGAGCGCACGGCCTCCAGAGTTCCCGGTGTCGACGCGGTATCCAATAGCTGGGGCAGCGGGGCTGAATTCATCGGAGAGAACCAGTTCGACCCGGACTTCTACGCACCCGGAGTTGCTATTGTCGCGGCTGGCGGCGACGACGGATACGGCACGCAGTACCCCGCCGTTTCCCCGTACGTCACGGCCGCGGGCGGGACATCGCTGCTGGGCAGCGGCTCGTCCTGGACTCAGACGGCCTGGAGCGGTGTCGGCTCGGGCTGCTCGTCGCTCGAGCCCAAGCCCTCGTGGCAGACCGTGGATGACCGATCACCCGACGGCTGCCTGAACCGCACCATCAACGACGTGTCCGCGGACGCCGACCCGTCTCCGGGCGTGGCCGTCTATGACACGGTCAGGGACTCCGATATCGGCGGTGTCCCCGGCTGGACGGCGGTCGGCGGGACGAGCGTGGCGACCGCGATCATCGCGGCGACGTACGCGCTGGCCGACATCGTTGCCGGGGGCCCGCACAGCGGGCTCATCTCCGGCACGTTCCCTGCGGCCTATCCGTACGAGGCCACCAGCGGGCTGACCGATGTCACCGGCGGGTCCAACGGGACCTGCGAGTCCGACCGGCAGTACCTGTGTAACGGCGTGACCGGATATGACGGTCCTACGGGGCTGGGCACGCCGGCGGGTACCAGCGCGTTTACGGCGAAGCCGGCTGACGAGGTGACGGTCGCCGATCCTGGCACCCTGGTCGTGGCGGCCGGCGCGCAGCTGTACATGGCGCTCAACTACGAGCCGGGCACGGAGTCGCCGACGTTTTCCACGAGACCCTCGAGCCTGCCGGGCAGCCTGTACGTGGACGGCTACGGCTTCCTGCGCGGCACCGCGCCTACTAAGCCCGGCATCTACCCGATCACGGTCTCGGCGGCGGTCAGTGGCCTGGGCACGGGCAGTACCTCGTTCAAGCTGGTCGTGGTCCCGGCCATGCGGGCCGCCCGTCCCGGCAGCGGCGAGGTCAGGCTCGACGGCGGGAACGACTGCCTGACCGTCACGGGCAGCACGGTCCGGATCGAGTCCTGCGCCCGTCACTCCGACCAGCAGTGGGAGTTCGTGCCGGCCGGTTCGGTAGCCGGTACCGGGCAGCTGAAGAACCACGGCCGGTGCCTTGCCGTCGGGGCTGGCAGCGGCGCCAGGGCCGACGTGCAGAAGTGCGGCAAGTCGACCCGGCAGCAGTGGACCTACCAGGGATCGGACCGCTTCCGTAACGAGGCCGCGAGCCTGTGCCTGGCGATCCGGGGCACGGCCACGGCGGGCAAGCAGCCGGTGGACTGGGCCTGCGGGCCGGCCAGCAGCTGGCAGCTTCCCGCGGCGCCGGTGCTGTCGGCGCTCGCCGGCCGCTGCCTGAACGATCCGGGCGCGCGCAGCGCGTCAGGAACGCGCATCCAGGTGGCCGCCTGCACCTCGGGACCGGGCCAGCGGTGGGTCTCGGAGCGGAACCAGACACTGGAGATCGCCGGCAAGTGCCTGACCGTAAACGGGTCGAGCATGCTGGACGGCGCGGCGGTCGTGCTGGCGCGCTGCGCGGGTAAGCTCCCGCAGCAGTGGCTGCGCGGCCCGAACGGCGAGCTGATGAACGCCAACTCCGGGCGCTGCCTGGCCGACCCGAACGACTCGACCCGGAGCGGGACAGCACTGGTGCAGGAGGACTGCTATAGCCTGCCGGGCGAGATCTGGACAGTCAGCTAAAGGGTCCCGGCCGGGCAGCTAGCCGGGGCCGCGTTACCATCTAGTCGCGTCGTCCAGCGTTGCGGTCTTGATCCTGGCCCTGGTCACCGGGTCGCGGGCAACCTGCGCGCCGCCGGAGGCGGCGATGTACTCGTCGATGATCGAGATGACGTCCTCGCCCTGCTTGACGATCTTGCCGCGCTCCATCCAGATCACGCGGTTGCAGGTCAGCTCGATCTCCTCCAGGTTGTGCGCTACGAGGAATACCGTGCTGGCCGCCCCGCGCAGCTCCTGGATCCGGTTATGGCTCTTGACCCGGAACTCGGCGTCCCCGGTGGCTAGGGCCTCGTCGATCAGCAGGACCTCGTGGGTCTTGGCCGCCGCGATCGCGAATCGGAGCCGCGAGCCCATGCCCGAGGAGTACGTCTTCATCGGCAGGTCGATGAAGTCCCCGACCCCGGAGAAGTCGACGATGTCCTGGTACTTGTCCTTGGTCTCCTGCTTGGTCATGCCCATGGCCAGGCAGCCGAGCACGACATTGCGCTCGCCGGTCAGATCCTCGAGCAGCGCGGCGTTGACGCCGAGCAGGGAGGCGGTGCCACGCGTGTAGACGTTGCCCTCCTCGGGCGGGAGCAGGCCCGCGATGGCGCGCAGCAGCGTCGACTTGCCCGA
>JASHOV010000439.1 GCA_030038495.1 Streptosporangiaceae bacterium | reverse complement strand
CCGTGACCCGACGTCGAGCCGCCCTCCCACCCGCCGTCACCGGCGGCGTCGCGGAACCAGTACTCGAGCTCCAGCTCGGCGCCGTCCCCGTTCCCGTCGACTAGCACCAGCGCGCGATCACCGTCGTGCTCGACCAGAAGGACGCGGGCATACCGGGGATGCCATCCGCCCGTGCGGATGACGGTCTCCGCCGATGGCCCGCCCATAAGTTCCTTCATAACCGATCCGCGGACGCTACGAGTTGTGTATCGAACCCCAGGTGTTGGTGGCCACAAAGATGATCAGGAGCCCGAGCCCTACGACCTTGAAAATAGTGAGAACGGATCTAAGCCTGACCCACCTCATGGAAGGCAGGTCACTCCGGGCGCCTTTCAGCTGCGACTTTAACCACACGCCCAGGTGCTGCACGTTGCTTGTGGAGGCCAGTGGCTCTATCGTCCACCCACCTGGGCGGCCGATCACCGCCCACGCGAACATGGCCAGGGTCTTCTTTGGGCTCGGATCTGAAGCGATCGGCGGCAGGCCCAGACGCGGCGCGACGCGACGAATTCGACGGTACTTGCTGCGTCGTGGCACGAGAATGAGCATCGGGGCAGTACTCGCGCTTGCTGCTGCCAGCATGTCCGGGAAGAAGTCAGTGGGACGGGGGCCGAGGACGATCACAATTAGCCGCGCCGATGCGGCTATTGTCGTGACGATCGCCAGGCGCGTGGCATGAGTCGTCGGTATAACTGCCGCTCCTTGCCCGTCGGCGCGCGCGGAGACGTCCGCTGTCGTGATGACCGGACCGGCGGTCCCGAGCAACTGCACAAGCTGGCTCAGCCCGGACTGAACGTAGATGCCATTGGGGCCGGCCAGGTTGACCAGTTCGCGTAGCGGGCCGAATCCAACTGCGCCAAGCAGGAGGATTGGCGGGCGAGAGTCGCGCAGGGCACGCCGGTTGCTCGTGCCAAGGTAGGGATTACTGAACAGCACCGCGACCAGGCCCGCGCATAGTATGACGAAACCAGCGAATAGAGCGGGCCAGCGCCAGCCACTGCTCACCGGCAACACGCCGCCGCCGTTACTGATCGCCGAGTACATATCGATAGCGACCACCGCCCCGGAGACGATTGCGAGGACGCCTACGTAACGAAGGGCAAAGACAAGGATTGGCGTGCGGTGCTGAACGGCGACGGCCCGTAGAAGCTGCCGGGTTGGGCCGAGGATCTCGTGAGACAACTGCCGTCCGCTAATCCATCGGCGCAGCCACAGCATTGCCAGGCAGATGGCGGCGGCGACTCCGCTCGCCAGATAGGAGTTCGCGTTCGATCCCCAGACCCACGTGACCACAGGGGCTTCGGGGCCGTGGAACAGGGCGGACGCTAGGCGCAGCCAGGCGTAAATCGCAGCTGCGACCGCGATGACGCTCGCGAGTCTGGCCGTCCACAGTTCAGCCCACGGCCGACAACGTCGCCAGAGTCGGCCTATCGCTGGTGCGCGCTGTGGGAGCTGGGCGCTGCCATTCCCGTCTTCGGCCAACATCCGCCGACCCCCGTCTTGCGGCCTGCGCCAGGGGATTATGGATTGTGAATTGTTACCGCTGACTATAAAGCGCCAAAGAGGGCAGCAGCTAGCCGACGAGGTCCGGTCATCCTTTCCGACTCAGGCGAGCACGCCGTCGAGCCAGTCGAAGACCACCTGATTGCGGGTCTGCGGCGCCATGGGCGCGTCGTGATACTCGGCGCCTTCGGCAACGGTGAACCAGTGCAGCTGCTTGTCGATGCTCTTCGGCAGCAGGCCGAACACCGCTCCCGCCTGATTGCGGCCCGCGAAGAACGCGTCGTCCTGGTAGGCGGTCACCAGCGTCGGGCAGGTAACCCTGGGCGCGGTGGCAGCACAGTTCACCTTCATGATCGCCCTGCCGAGATCGTAGACATCGGTGAACACCTGGCCGGCGCGCGCCTCGAGCAGAAATTGCCGGCCGAACAGCTCCGAGCGCTTCGCCAGGGTGAACTGCGAGTCGCCGGTGATATGCGGGATGAACTCGGTCGTCCAGATGTGGTTCATCTCGGCCTTCGGCAGCCCGCTGTCGACGAGCTTCTGCATCTTCGGCGGCCAGGCCCGCCAGACGTCTAGGACGCCGGGGTCGGCGACGACGGCGGCCAGCCGGTGCTCGTAGGCCGCCGCCTGGATCACCGAGCAGCCGCACATGCTCCAGCCGGTGAGCGCGATGCGGGTCGCGTCGACGTCGGGGCGAGCTATCAGCCAGTCCACGATCGGGGTGATGACGTTATGCCAGTCGGGCCGGTAGGCGATCTGCCGCTCGAACAGCATCGAGCCCTGGCCCGGCCCCTCGAAGATCAGCGCGTTGTACCCGCGCTCCAGGGCAGCGGCGCCGCCGTAGACGTACAGGTCGATGTTCTGGGCGTCGCTCCCGTTGTTGATGATGACCGTCGGCCGCGGAAATACCGAAGGGTCGCACGCCAGGAAGTAGCCCGGCAGCCAGGTGCCCGCGTACGGAATCCGTACCTGCTGGAACGCGGGCTCGAAGAGCATCGCGGCCTGGTTCCAGCTGTACTGCATGCGCGCGTAGACGTCGGCTTCCTGTTCACGCTGCCGGGTGCCGAGCACGAAGAACAGGCAGCAGTCGTAGTAGGCCGCGCCGCGCAGGTAGGCGCTGCGCGCGCTGGCCTTGTACCCGGACTGCAGCTGACTGTCGGCCAGGGCCACGGTGCGCCCCGCCAGGGCCGAGAACAAGTCGAAGTAGTGCTGATAGTTCGCGCCCCGCCGGTTGATCTCGTTGACCGTGGTAACGATCTCCCCGACCTCCGCGGCGCCGTAGCCCGCGCTGCCCAGGGTGAACAGCGTCTCGAAGTTCAGGTCAGACTGACTGAAGAGCTCGAAGGGCCGGTACGTGCCCTGCTTCGCCGCCTCGGCGGCCAGCGCATCCGGCAACGCACCCACGACAGGGCTGGCCGCCGACAACGCCGCGGCCGCTCCGCCGCCCAGCACCCCGGCGCGCAGCAGCGCCCGCCGGCCAGGAAAATCTATCGAGCCAGCCACCGACGTCCCCCCGTCAGCCAGTAACCCGGTCAACGCGCTCAAGCCAGCGGCCCCCGCCACCGACCGCATCGAACAATATCCGGGGGAACGGCGGCCTTCGGGGATTGATCACGGTTCGCAAGGCCGTGTTGCCATGGTATTGGGCCAGGTCACAGCATCCGCCTCTATCCCGCCGAGCATCAGCGCGAACTGGCTAAATCGTCGTGCGGCTGCGCCCGGCCTAAATGCCGGCCAACTTCCGCGTCACCGGCTACCAGGTCCGAGTCGCCTCGGCCAGGCGTGGGTGCAGTCCGACGAAGTCATGAAACAGCACAGGCTGGCTCCTGACGTCGTAAAAGGCCTCACTGAAGTTTCTGACGACTGGGCTTTCGACGACGAGCGTCAGCGTGTGATCGCGCAAGGCGCTCAGCATATGAAGTTTCTGCCACTCAAGCGCATAGGCCTCGCCCGTCACGTAGAAGCGCCTCTCGCTCTCAATCTCAGATAGCCCGGCAACGTCGCGCGCGAAGTAGCGATGTTCAAAGCCGCCCCGCAGCACAACTGACGCAAGCGAGTAGCGGTGGTTATGAGGTACCTCGGCGTAGCCGGGCTGGCGAGCTTCGGTGTCCTTGTACTGATGAAGCCATATGCGGTACCGAAGGTGCTTGTGGTAGTAGACAAACCACTTGTAGTGCGTCGATGTTTCATGACAGCGCAACTGCCGCTTCTCGAGGTCTTCCGTATCCCACGATTCGACCAGATTGCCAATTACCGCCCGCTCGTTAGCAAGCTCTGCGAGAAGGCAGACCAATCCAGGATCGATGCTCCCTGGCGGTGACCATTTTAAGCGGCTCAGACGCGATAAAAACTTGTCGAAACTACGCAACAAGCTGCTTCCCTGGGTTGAATAGAAACTAGATTCCGATATGGGAATCACGGGATGCCGACGTCCTCGTACCGTTTGGCACACTTCATGATGTTCTTTGTAAAGGGATCGAGTAGCCTGTTATCGCTGTCTGCTAGTGAAATCCATCGAAACTCAGAGTGGCTCGAACTCAGCTGAACATAATTGCCGCTAACGCGTACCAGGAAGTTTAGCTGCAGGTTGCTCAGCTCGTTTCCCTCATGTCGGCTCGAGAAGACCGCGTAATCCATGAGCCCAAGGACGTCCCCAGTAAGTCCTGCCTCCTCGCCCAGCTCACGAAGGCAAGCCGCTCTGGGATCCTCTCCGGGCTGAACCTTGCCGGCTGGAATCCCCCAAACTCCTGGCAGGAACGATTCAGATTCGCTACGCCTGAGAAGCAAGAACTGATCATCATAAACCGTAGCCGCCCCAACAAGTACACCAGGTGCCCAGAGATCACTTAAAGTCATGCCGCAGCTCCTGCGCTGGTTAGCGCATCCGAGAAGGACGCGATGAAAACCTGATATTGCTGTCGATAATCCTGCAACGGCTCTACTTCTGCGAAGCCGACAGAGTCCAGGAATTCGACTAGTTCTCGATCTGTATCTCGCATTGTGAACCTTTTCCGCGAAGATGATAACTGCAGCTGCCGACGGCACTCATCGCGGAAGATCTGATAAGTCTGGCTATCCTTGCTAAACCGAGCAGTCTCAGGATGAGTATTGCGCTGCGATTCGGGTGACCGATAGATAGATGTGTAGATACTGTCATCGAAAACTTCGATGCGGACCGGTGATGTTGTATTTGAGAACCCTATCTCGATATCGCACTGATCGCGGCAGTCGAAAAGCGCCACGATGGCCAGGAGGATCTCGTCACGTATGCTTGTTGCTATTTCTTGGATGCTCGAACCTTGGTATTCCGGTCGGCGTCGGCGGTCCTGGGCTCGTGCATCGATGGTGCTGGCGTCGTGTGGATCAAGAAGGATGACCTGAGTAACCTCTAGATGATGATTGCACTGCCGAAGCCGGGCGGGGACATATTTCGCACTGGTCCCACGAAAAAAGTAGAAACTTGATCGGGACAAATCGCGGGTTAAGTCTCGGTTGAAGCGCGAATCGAACTCTTTTGCGGCAGCATACTGGTCTGTGGGCAGGAACTGCTCGTTCAGCAGCTTAATTGAGTGTAAGATCGCGTTCATGTGATCAGTCAACTGCCCAGCTATCTCATCCCTAATTAGCTCAGAATACTCTCTGTTGGCGAGAACGGTATAGATAATAGCGAAGATAATAGCTGCGGCTAGGCCTGCGCCAATCTGAGTAAACTTATCTGTAAGCGAGATCGAACGATCCGCATACAGCAAAATTAAAGCCAAGATGCTAGCGCAGGTAAGAACCAGCGCGAGCGCATACCTGTAGGGCCGCTGTCTCAGTCGTTTCGCTGGTGAGAGTTCTTGGCGCTGGACTCGTCGGGTCATCTCGTGACTCCGGTGGCCGATGATGTAGGAGGGCTGCTAAGAGGCGCGGCGCCGTGGATTCCGGACGGTATCGCTCCCGGCTGAGTGACGCCGTGTCCTCGGAGTTGTATGCCCAATATGGTCCATGTGGCTGTGGTTTGCAACGCGATGCCATGGGCTCTCGGGTCAGCGACTGGCCTCGTGCCTGGGCGAAGACCGCGAAGCTGAGCGCAGACCGCATCCCGACTTGGGTATTGGCCGAGGAAACTGGCAGCTTAATAGCCGAGAGTCTGAGCTACCGGATAGCGGCCAGCCGCCCGGTCTGCTGCTGCCCGTGCCATCGCCAGCCTGGCCGGTGACCCAGCGGGTGCAGCTGCGAGAAGTCCGTGGCTACCACGTGGTTGCGGTCAGCGGTCGAGCCGAGCGTGTAGGCGGGGTAGAGGCCGAGGTACTCCCCGCTGGAAACCTGGCTCCACTGCCTGGCCAGGTCGCTGGAGGACTTGTAGAAGCTGACCATGTAGCCGCCCTCGTGGATCCGCAGCAGTGTGAAGCCGCCCGGGTACTCCTTCGTGGCGGCCACCTCGAGGAACTCGACGCCGGTGGCAACGGGCGACGAGGTGCGCAGGTTGCGGTGCGTGTGGCCGGCGTGGTGGAAGAACACCCCGGGTGTCGCCGCGTACAGCGCCTCCAGGGTGGCCGCGTCGGCGCGGTCCAGGTCGAACGATGGTCCGGCGATCGTCGTGTCCGCGGACTGGTCGGTAACCGGATGGTGGCCGAATACCAGGGTGGGCTGCTCCGGCCGGTCGGCGAGCAGGGCCTGCAGTGTGGCCATCTCGGTCGGCTCGATCGCGCCGCCCGGAGTGTTCAGGGTCGTGGTGTCGAGCCCGATTAGCCGCATCCCGCCGACTTCGGTGGCGGTCAGCGTTCCCTGCGGCAGATCATAAACGGCGGGCAGACAGTCGTAGTAGCCGGTCGTGCCGACCGGCGTGCAGGCGTCGTAGGCGGCGCCCGTCTGGGGCTGGTCATGGTTGCCCCTGGCCACCACGTAGTCGCCGGGGCGCAGCCGTCCGGACAGCGTCAGCGTGCCGAACCGGTCGAGCAGCGCTCTAGACGCGGTGAGCTGGTCCGGCAGCGCGGCCGCGGTCAGGTCGCCGGCCACGATCAGCACGTCCGCGCCCAGGGCCGCGGCGTCGTAGGTCATCGACCTGGCCATCACGACCGGGTACGGAGGCAGGCCGGCCGCCTGCGTGAACGGCGGAGGGAAGTCGCCGAGGACGAGTCCGCTCTCGGTCTCGCCGGTGTGCAGGTCGTTGCTCAGCGCGATGGTGAACAGGTGTGGTCCCGGTGGCGGCACGAGCGTGGTGACCGAGCCGGGCGACGCGGAAAGCACGACGCCCGACGACAGCAGCTGGGCCAGGATGGCTAGCAGCTGGGCTTCCGTCGGGTCGGGCGGGATAACGAGCCCGCCGGGCGGGAACGTGAGCTGCGGGAACACCCTCGGACTCGCAGTCACGCCGGCCGACAGCGCCTGGTAATAGTAGGTGACCCCCGGCCGCAGGCCGCTGACCTCGACGTAGTGGTAAGCGGTATCGCCGCCTTTCTCCACGGCCATTCGGTTGAGGCGCTGCGGGTCGGTCCCGTACATCACGACGCCGTCGGTGGCCACTGGAGCGGGTTCCTGATCCGGGTCGAAGGGGGCTGCCGGAGCAGGTGCGTCGGCGGTGTACCAGGTGAGCACGAAGCTCGTATCGGTGACTGTCACCAGTTCCAGGTCCTGCACGTACAGCCCGGCATCCGCGGCCCGGGCGGTGCTGGCGATGCTGCGCGAGGTCCCGAGCAGGGGAACCGCAAACCCGGCTGCCGCTCCGGCCGAGGCCAGGCGCAGTAGCTGACGGCGGCTTAGTCCACAACAATCCTCCATAGGTACCAAATCTGGCAGATTGGTGCTAACTCACGACAGCCGTTTACTAAACAGTGAGCGACAAGTAACTGAGAAAGTCGCGATCAGCTGGCAGCACGACCAGGCGTGCGCTCGATAACGTCATCGCCGACCGGCGCGTCGTTCCCGCGTTCGGATCGGAACGGCGGGCCGCGTGGCGACCGCTCCCGGCCGCGCGAGTTCTGGCTGACAGGGTGCATCGCGGCATGGCCGCATCGCTCCGATAGAGCCTGTTGCGGTCTGGGTAGGCTTGCGGTCGCCCAGAAGGGAGCCCGGTTGTGTCCGAGGATCGGCCCGGAACGAAGCGGCCCGACGTCGACTCGACCGCACCCGAGCATGTCAAGCGCGATGCGAGCGACCTCCGCAGGCGGATCGCGGCATTATCCCCGGCGCATCCGTCGTCACCCGGCTACGCCGAGTTCAGCGGCCGGTTACGCCGAAGTAGCAGCAACAATTCCTCGCCTGAGGCGATCACCGTCGGCGAAGCAGGCTACCTGAGCGACAAGCCCGAAGTTGAGGAGCGCGGCGCCGACCCGGAAGCGGGCGGATCACTGACGGACGCCGAACACGCCCACCGTCTGCGGGAGGTGGGCGAGAAGCTCGCCGATGCACGAACGAGTCACCTTGCGACCGACTACCAGCACACGGCTGACGACCTGCGAAAGATCTGGACCAAAGAGCGAGCACTCCTACACGACGAGATCATCCAGGAGATTTATACCGGCGCCGCCGATGTGCCGTCGGACGGCAGGGCGATTCTCGCAGGCGGGCTGCCAGGCGCGGGAAAGACGACAGTGTTGACCACGCGGGCCGGGATCGATCTGTCGCAGTACCTGATGATCAACCCTGATGAGATCAAGCAATGCATGGCGACACGCGGAATGGTGCCCGGCATCGATGGCCTGTCGCCCATGGAGGCGACTGAATTGGTACACGAGGAGTCCTCGTATGTTGCCAAGCAGCTTGCGCTGCGCGCTTATGCGGACCACAAGAACGTCATCTGGGACATCACCATGTCGAGCACTGAGTCGACGCAGGGGCGGATCAAGGAACTAAAGGCTGCAGGGTACGGCTACGTCGAGGGCATCTTCGTCGACATTCCGGTAGAGATCAGTGTCCGGCGGACCGAGGCGCGGCACCGCGAGGAGCAGGCCGGCTACCAGGAAGGACGCGGTCTCGGCGGACGGTATATCTCTCCGGACCTGATACGGGCGCAAGCCGACACGGACTTCGGCAGCATCAACCGCGCAACGTTTGAGGCGGTCAAAGGCGGGTTCAACCGCTGGCGCCTCTTCGATAATTCGATTGATGGACGCCCGGCGGTTCTTGTCGGGGATAGCGCCCGGTCAGCCGCTGACAGCACGGAGGAAGCCTCATGACCAGCGAAGTGACAGACCTGATCGCCGCGCTTCGGGCCGGGACGATGAGTCTCGATCAGGTTGCCCAGCGGTTTCGGGAAAGGCACTGGCCGGAGACGGACCTGCCGTCGGCGTCGGCGACGGGCGGTGGCGCGCTCGACGACCCTGCTCCGTACGTGCCAGGATCGTTCGACGACGTCGCCTCCGCGCTGCACCGCCGAGAGTTGACACCGGCCGAGTACGAAGTTCTTGCCCAAGCGGCGGCGGACTCGATCAATGCGGCGGGCCGCGGTTAGAAGCCGCAGCGCGGACGACGCAGCATGATCCTGCGGCCGGCTCGGCCTCGCTACGAGTTACGCCGCAGCGGCCCCGGCTGCGCGCTAAGGCGCCACTCAGGTCTCTGTCTCGCCCGGCGGTTCGGCCGGACCAGGGCCACCGGGGCCATCGGGCGCCTTGGGGGGCGGCGCGATCTTGTTCAGCCAGCAGATCGGGCACAGTATGTGGGGGTGTGCATGCCGACCCTGCTCGTGCTCCCACGCGAAGTACGCCGCGCCGGCGACAAGCAGCACATTCGGGCCGCCCCAAGGGGGAACCCGTCGGAATCTCGCTATCGGGCGCATCATCGCGATTCACCTGTCCGTTGATAAGGCGGCGCGATCGGGGGCGATCACTGCAACCGGCCTGTTCCAGTGTGACACCACCGGCCGGATTAAGCGCAGTCGACGGCTGACGCTAGTGCAATGCCCGGGCTGACGGTTCCGCTTGCGGCGGTGGCGCGGAGGGGTACTCGTCCTTGCGGTGGTCTTGCGGGAGGGGAACGCGGCCGCCGGTCCG
>JASHOV010000438.1 GCA_030038495.1 Streptosporangiaceae bacterium | reverse complement strand
TTATGTCCGTGCAGATTCACGCATTTCCCGAACAAACGCCGATTCTCGGCATCCGTCAGGCCGGGGTCACGCAGCTGGTGCGCCGCGTTGAACGTCTCGCGGCGGCTGACCGACACCGTCAGCGAACCGCTCATGACCTGGAGCCGCCGTCGGCAGTGCCTGCCTCGAGACGACCGTAAAGCGCCATCTCATGCCTCCAAGCCCGGGCGCCGCCACTCCCACTGACCTTTACCCACCACCCGACAGCCTACGACGGCAGGACCCACCAGCCTTTGCACCCGGCGGGACCGGCCAGCCCCTGGTCCCCGGCCTGCTGCGTTGCTGCGGATCCAGCCGCCGGCGGCTGCAAGGTAACCGCCAAGGCATACGCAAGATAATCCGTCAGGCTGGTGACGGATCCGCATCCGGTCCCGGCGCGTGGCGAGCTGGCCAGCGACCAGCTCGCCACCCGAGAGGTGCGGCAGCCCAGCTGGGAAGGTCGCAATGGCCCGCCGCCGCGCTTGACGAATCGACTATCAATGTGATATCACTTTGATAGTTGGCCGGGAGCGACCGGGCCACGCAGCGACAGGAGTCATCGCGATGTATGTACCAGCTGACAACACCACCACTTCCTCCCGAGCCGAGCAGGCAGCCGACCCGACGCGCCCGTCCGCAGGCAATCTGATCGGCATGTGGGCGCGGGCAAGGCGCCAGATCACGCCGTGGGCGTACCCGCGCCTGCGGGCCCTCGCGGTCATGCGCTTCGCCATCGGCCTCTTCCTGGTCGGCGTCGGCGCCATGCTGCTCTCTTACGGCCACGCCCAGTTGGCGGCGGTGCCGCTGGCGGGGGCGGCGCTGCATTTCTCGCTCGCCTTTCTGGACTTCGCCGTCGTCCGCTCCGCGGCGTACGCGCCTGAGTCCGCGCCACTCGCATCAGCCTGACGGAGACAGACGAGCCGCCGCGCGAAGGTCTACTACTGCTGCACTTCGCTGCTGCGCGAGACGATAAGAGGCCGATTCCGGGTTCGGAATCGGCCTCTGGCATGAGCCCCGCCTGGAGTGCGCCGGCCTCCGGGGCACCCTGGCGTAACGAAACGTGCCAGGCTTCACGGGCTCTTCCCGGTTTGCCCGCGTGCCGTGGCATGATGCCTAGTGAGTGTTCGCGCGCTCCGGGGTCGGTGTAATTCCGAACCGGCGGTGAAAGTCCGCGACCCGGCTGCAGCCAGCAGCCGGCTGACCTGGTGGAACTCCGGGACCGACGGTGAAAGTCCGGATGGGAGGCAGTGCGCGGCGACACGCTATGCCGCGTGCGCGGCGGCCGGGTGGCCGTCTGCGTCGCGGCGGTCGTGCTCGCTTCCCCGGAACGGCGTCCGCGTACGGAGGAAGCGGGCTCGTTGTTTCCTGGCCGCTGCCGCTGCCGCGCTGACGTCGTCCGCGGCGGCAGGCCCGTGCCTGCCCGCCGTGCTGGCCGCGTCCACCTCGGAATTCGCTAGTCGAGGAGGAAGCACATGGCAAGGACATCAGTAATGGCAGCCGACCTAGCTGCCGCGCGAGTTGAGCCGGTCGAGCGAGCGGTGGAAGACTTTGCTCGCGGCGGTTTTGTCATCGTCTTCGACCACGAGTCGCGCGAGAACGAAGGCGACCTGATGGTAGCCGCAGAGCACACCGACCCTCGGTCAATGGCCTATCTGCTCGATCACACGGCGGGCGTCGTGTGCGCTGCCCTGCCGTTCGAGCGGTGCGAGGAACTTGACCTGCCCCAGATGGTCGCGACAAACTCTGGCCTGCACGGCACGGCATTCACGGTGTCCGTGGATCTGCGGCACGGTGCCACTACCGGGATCCCGGCCGCGGAGCGGGCCCGCACGATCCGGGCGCTGGCCGACCCCGGCTCGCGGCCGGAGGACCTGGCCCGGCCCGGACACATCTTCCCGATCCGGGCGGCTCGCGGCGGCGTGCTCGAGCGCGACGGCCACACCGAGGCCGCGGTCGACTTGTCGCGCCTGGCGGGCCTGTCCGGCGTGACAACCATCTGCGAGGTCGTGCTGGCGGACTGGAGCATGGCGAGATACCGCGACCTGCGGGAGCTAGCCGACGCCGAGGGCCTGGCCCTGATCTCGGTCGGTGACCTCATCGCCTACCGCAGGGCTCAGCTGCCGCTGCCGGCGGCCAGGTCGAGCTGATACCGGGTACCCGCGCGGCCGCCGATATCGGCCCGGTCGGCCCGGTCGGCCGGGTCGGCCAGGCCGGCCGGGACGACCGGGACGACCGGGACGAACCCGGCCTTGGCCAGTACCCGCTGGGACGCGACGTTCTCGCTCAGGCCATCATGCTGGCCTGCGAGACCGGCATCGTGCGCCCCGGCGAGCCCGACCCGACGGGCTAGCCCCGGCTCGATCGGGCAAAAACGCCCATAACCGGCAGCCGCCGCGAATAACTCGGCAAGATCCATTTAACGGGTAGCTTTCGGGGGCTGACAGCCCCCGAAAGCTACCCGTTAACGTGATCATGGGCTGGGAGCGCCGCGGACGGCAGATGGCATGACCTCCTGGTGACACGCGAGCGGAACTGCTCGAAGAACTCGTCGCCGCGGTCGGACACGAACGCGGCGAAGTAGGCGCGGTTCACCAGTTCGAAGATCATGACGGGTTTCCGCAAGCCGCAGCCCGCGTAAGCCCGGTCTCGGACTGCCTGGGCCACCCCTGGCCGCGGAGACCCGCGGCCAGGGCGGTCGGTGCCGGGGTCGTAGAATTATGTGGAGACCACCTCCGTATAGGTCCTATGTGAGGTGAGCTGATGCACGCTGAGACCTCCTGCGGTGCCCAGGCGCGGCAGGCTCCGACGCCAGCCGAGCTGGCCCGCAGCGCAAACACGGACGGCCGTTCCGCCCGACTTGTCCCGCGGAACGTAGCCGGCGCCACCGCCACGGCGTCGGCGGCCGGCCTGGCCGCGTGCGGCTGGCTGGCGTACCTGCGCCGTCCGGCGCTCACCTTTCGGCTAGCGGCGGCCAGGTATCCGGCGCTGCGTTACCTGCAGATCATCCCGGTTGGGATAGCTCTGTGGGGACTGGACGACGCCGTGCGGTTCCGGGCGGACGCCGCCATCGACGGCATCAGGAACGCGCCGGTCGTGGACGCCATCAGCAGCGAGCTCGGCGGCTCCTTCGCCAGGGGGTGGAACTCATGGCTCAGCCTGCACGCCGTGCTCGGAACCGCGGCGGCCTGGTACTACATCGTCCTCCAGGGCGCGATCACGGGAATCGTCGGCATCTGGCTGATCTGGCGCCGGGCGCCGAGCTTCTGGCTGCACCGTAACGCCCTGATCATGTGCAATGTCATCGGGCTGGCGGCGTTCTGGTTCTATCCGGTGGCACCGCCGCGCATGCTGCCCGGCTATCACGACGTCACCGGAGCGAGCGTGCCGGTTTTTTCCGGCCTGATCGAGGGCAAGGCGGCCGATCAGTTCGCGTCGCTGCCGTCGCTGCACGTCACCTGGGCGCTGTGGGCGGCCGTGGCCGCAGGTGCGTTGCTCCGCCGCCCGGCCTTGCGGCTGCTTGTCTGGCTCTACCCGCTCGCCACGATCCTGGACGTGCTGGCCACCGCGAACCACTACTGGCTGGACGTGATCCTCGCGCCCGGCGTGCTGGTGCTTGCCTACGTGATCGCGGCGGCTCCGGTACGGGCTCGGCGGTACGGCCTCTGGCCGCCGGGACGACGACCTCTCGCGATTCCCGTACGGGTCAGTGGGCAGTGACCTGGGCACCGGCCGGCCCGCACGGGCACTCGCGCTCCGGGCCCGGAATCTGATCGCTACCGCTGATTCGTGAGCCGGCCCGGCCGGCTCGCGAATCAGTCGCCGTCCGGACCGAGGTAGCTCCAGGCCTGCGGGAACCGGCCGATCCCGATCTCGCGGCAGATCATCTGCGCGGCCATGCTGACGCCCTCGGTAAACGTCGGAAACGCAAGCTGAAGCTCCGCAAGCTGCTCCACGGTCATCCCCGCCGCCATGGCCGCGGCGACGGTCTGCACGGTCTCGGCCGAGTACTCGCCGAGCACATGACCGCCGAGGATCAGATGGGTATCGCGATCGGCGATGAGCTTGCAGAACCCGTCCGGCCGTCCGTCCGCGACCGGCCGGAGCAGGTCGTCGTATCTGGCGATGCCCACGACCACATCGTGATCCCGTCCGGCCTCCGCCTCGGTGCGACCGACCCGGCCGTATTCAGGATCGGTGAAGCTGCCGCTCGGTACCACGTCGTAGGTAGCCTGCCTGGTCAGGCCGAGCACCGCGTTCTTCGCCGCGGTGCGGCCCTCCATCCGGGCGGTCTGGACCAGCATCACGTGCCCGTCGACGTCACCGGCGGCGAAGATGTGCTGCGCGCTCGTGCGCAGGTACTCATCCACGATGACCGCGCCGCGCTCGACGGCCACGCCCGCTGCGGCCAGGTTCAGCCCATCGGTGTTGGCGGGCCAGCCGACCGCGAAGAACGCGGCGTCCACCACCGTCCGGCCGCGACCGTCGTCGCGCCGGTACCTGATCGCGAGCCCGTTCCCTTCCGGTGCGAGCCCCTCCGCCAGCGTGCCGGTCGCCACCGTCAGACCGCGCTCGGTGAACGCGTCGGCCAGCGCCGACGACACGCTCACGTCCGCAGACGGAATCAGCACGGGCCCCGCTTCGAAGATCGTCACCTCGCTGCCGAGGTCGGCGAAGATGGAGGCGATCTGGCATCCCGTGTCGGCACCGCCGATCACCGCGATCCGCCGCGGCAATCTGGTCAGCGACGAGATGTCCGCGTAGGTCAGCGCGAGATCCGCGCCGGGGATCGGCAGCCTGGCCGCATGCCCGCCGACCGCGATGATCACCCGGTCGGCGCGCCACGAGCGCCCGTCGGCGGCCGCCACCTCGTGCGGCGTGGTAAAGCCGACCGGCCCCAGGCCCTCGACCAGATCGATGCCGGTGCTCCGGACGCGGCCGGCCAGGTCCTTCCGCTCGTGGGCGTGGCCGACCACGCGCTCGCTGTTGGCGATCGCGACCGCGAGATCGGGCTCGGGCGCGGGACCGCGCAGACCGAACTCGGCCCAGGACGACCAGTCCCGCGCCAGCCGTGCGGTCCGGGCCAGGGTACGCACGGGCGCCGGGCCGCGGTTGAGGCTCGTGCCGCCGATCTTGTCCGCCTCCAGCACCGTGACGCGCGCTCCCAGCTCGCGCGCCTGGAGCGCGGCCGTGACGCCGGCCGGGCCGCCGCCCAGGATCAGCACCCGCAGGTCAGTGCCCGGCACCGGAGTACTCGGGCTGAGGTGCAGGATCGAGACCTGAGGAAATCGCCGCCTCCGCGCTGATCCGCTCGTCCTCGCGGATCAGGTGCATGACCGCGTTGATCAGCGCCAGGTGCGAGAACGCCTGCGGAAAGTTGCCGAGATGACGGCCGGTGTGCGGCTCGATCTCCTCCGCATAGAGCAGCAGCGGGCTGGCGTGCGCGAGCAGCTTCTCGCACAGCGCCCTGGCCCGGTCTACCTCGCCGATCTCGGTCAGCGCGGACACCAGCCAGAACGAGCAGATCGTGAACGTGCCCTCCTCGCCGCTGAACCCGTCGTCGGTCTCCTCGACGTGATAGCGCAGGACCAGGTCATCATCGGTGAGCTCGGCTGCGATCGCCAGCACGGTGGCACGGACCCGCTCGTCGGTCGGTGGCAGGAACCCGACCAGCGGTAT
>JASHOV010000437.1 GCA_030038495.1 Streptosporangiaceae bacterium | reverse complement strand
GTCATGGCGAACAGCCGGGCCGGCCGACCGCGGCCGCGCGCGCCGTACTGCCGGGCGTGCCTCGCCTCGACCATGCCGTCGGCCAGCAGGCAGTCCAGGTGGCGGCGGACCGCGGCCGGGGTCAGTCCGAGCCTGGCCGACAGGCCGGCGGCGGTCACCGGGCCATTCTCGAGGATGAGCCGGGCGATCCGGCCGCGAGTGCCCGAGTCCGAGCCAAGGCCAGCGGCGGCGGGCGCACCGGGAGTCAGGGGCGAAATATCCGGGGTCGGGGCAGCGCCGAGCCGGGCACCGCCCTGGGTGCCCGAGGCCGCTGCTACCGATCCCACGTTTTTCACAACATCATTGTGCCGTAATTAGTTCCGCGCCCGCAATCGGGTTCCGGCATGGCGTCGATCACAGGCCGCGC
The DNA here is from genome assembly GCA_030038495.1 of Streptosporangiaceae bacterium. Lineage (GTDB taxonomy): Bacteria > Actinomycetota > Actinomycetes > Streptosporangiales > Streptosporangiaceae > JAJYUU01. The sequence goes on along the minus strand of JASHOV010000437.1, from coordinate 22,507 downwards.
CCGTCGCGGCGGGCGCTGTCGGCACCTGATGAGAGGGTTCCCTGTATGACTGCTCCTGCACCAGAGACCGACGACCGGCATCCGGCGCTTGTCGTCACGTCCATGATCGACCACGTACTTGACCTGGCCGCGACCTGGCCGAACTGGGACGGCCAGCCCGTCGAGGTCGCAGTCGAAGGCGAGCCGCCCAGGATATACACGCCGCACAAGGCCATCAGGCGCGTGGCGGATCACCTGATCGACCATCTCGCCGAGATAGCGGCCAGGCTCGCGGATCGCACCCCCGAGCCCGATGCCTGGCATGGATCGATGATCACCACAGATACGGATTATGCCCGGTTTACACCCGCCGACCTCGACGAGGCCCGCAGTCGGCTCACCCGGCTGGGGCTTATCTGGGACATCCGCCTGCGTTCGCTGTCCGCCGCCGAGCTGGACCGGCGGGAGGGCGACGCCTGGACGATTCGCCAGGTGGCCTTTCACGCCGCCGACTCGTCCTTCTACGCGGACTCGGTGGGCAGGCTCTGACGCCGCCGGCCTGCTGGCCGGATTCCCGTCAGGCCCCGTGGCCGGCGGACAAGTCTGCCCGTCTTAGCGGCATATGGTGATTTGTCCAGGAGCCTGCGATGATGGGGCCATGGACGCGCCGGCCACAGCTAGGCGGATGTGGGCCCTGTTCGAGCCCGTGCACGTGGTCACCTATTTCTCGCCGGAGGCGCGGGGGGCGTTCGAGCAGGCCGGGCTGCGCGGCTTCTGGCGCGGCTATTTCGCTGGCCGGGCCGCGCCGATGGGTTCGGCCGAAGCCGCGCCTGTCATCGCCGCGTTCTTCGTCTTCGCTCCCGCGATGGTGCGCCGCGCGCTGCCCTCGGTCTGGAGCCTGGCCAGCCCGGCCGATGCACTACGCGCCCGTGAGTCCGGGGCAGTCAGGGCCATTCGGCGGCTGCTCCGGCTGCCCGATGGCGCCGCTGCGCCCCGGCAGGTGCGAGCGGCCGCCGACCTGCTGGCGGCGGCCGCCGGCGACCTCGACCCGGCCGGCCGCGCGGTCGCCGCGCCGAACTTGGAGCTGCCAGTACCGGAAGAACCGGTCGCCAGGCTCTGGCACGCGGCCACGCTGCTGCGCGAGCATCGCGGGGACGGGCACGTGGCCGCGCTGGTAGCGGCCGGGATCGACGGGCCCGAGGCACTCATGCTGCGAATCGGGGCGGACCTCGCGGCGCAGGCGGGTGCGCCGGCCCACGTCATCCCCGGCTGGGGAAGGGACCAGATGCGGGTCGCGCGGGGCTGGACCGATGCCGAGCTCGACGACGCGGCCCTCCGGCTGGCCGAGCGCGGGCTGCTTGAGGCGCGCGGCCCGGCTACGGCGGCTGGCCTGGCGCTGCACCGCGCCATCGAGGACGCCACGGACGTGGCGGCGGCCAGGCCGTGGGCCCGGCTGGGACCCGGGCAGTCAGCGCTCGTGGCCGAGGCGCTGCACCCGATAACCGTCGCCTGCGCGAAAGACCTGCCGTTCCCGAACCCAGTCGGCGTGCCGACGCCGGCCGAGTCCGCACCCGCCTGACGATCCGCACCCGCCCGACAACCCGCACCCGCCCGACAACCCGCACCCGCCCGACCACCCGAGCCCACCAAGGAGCCGGAATTCCCCGATGAGCACGATGCAGCGGCCGGCGCTGACCGACCTCGCCGACCCCGCGACCCTGCCGGATCCGTACCCCGTGCTGGCCGGGCTGCGGGAGGCCTCGCCGTTCGCCGAGCGTGACGGCGCGTTCGTCGTGGCCGGCAAGCACGCCGACATCGCCGCGGTGCTGCGGCACCCGAACGCCAGCAGCGAGCGCAGCAACGCGCAGCTGGCCGGCCCGCGCCGCCGCTCCGAGCGGCCGTCGTTCCTCTCCCTCGACCCGCCCGACCACACGCGGCTGCGGCGCCTGGTGTCGAAGGCCTTCACGCCGCGACGGATCGCGCAGCTTGAGCCCAGGATCAGGGAAATCACCGCCGGGCTGCTCAACGGGGCCGCGGCCGCCGGTCAGCTGGAGCTCGTGAGCCAGCTGGCCTACCCGCTGCCGGTGCGGATCATCTCCGAGATGCTCGGCGTTCCCGTCGAGGACCATCCGCGGTTCGCGGGCTGGTCCGCGCGGCTCGCGCACTCCCTCCAGCCAGGGTTCGGGCTCAACCCGGAGGAGGTGATCAGCCGGGCCGAGGCGGCGCAGGCGGCAAGCGACGAGTTCGCCGAGTACTTCCGCGAGCTCATCGCGGCGCGGCGCTCGCACCCGGCGAACGACCTGCTGACCGCGATGGTGCAGGCCGAGGACAACGGCGAGATGCTGACCGAGGACGAGCTGATCGCAACCTGCGTGCTCCTGCTGGTGGCAGGCCACGAGACAACTGTCGGGCTGATATCCAACGCGGTCCTGGCCCTGCTGCGGCATCCGGACCAGCTCGCGCTGCTGCGCGCGGACCCGGCGCTGGCAGCACGTGCCGTCGAGGAAACCCTCCGCTACGACGCCCCGGTCCAGATGACCGCCAGGGTCGCGAAGGGCGCCATGCCGGTAGGCGACCTGACCGCGCGGGACGACGCGCTGGTGCTCCTGCTGCTGGCCGCGGCCGGCCGCGACCCCGCCGTCTATCCCGACCCCGACCGGTTCGACATCAGGCGCGGGGCCGCCAGTCACCTGGCGTTCGCCGCGGGGCCGCACTTCTGCCTGGGGGCGCCGCTGGCCCGGCTCGAAGCCACGGTCGTGCTCGAGGCCTTTGCAACCGGGATGATTGAGCCCGAGCTCGACGAGGCTTCCCTGACCTACAAGCCGAACCTGAACCTGCGCGGCCCGGAGCAGCTGGTCGTGCGCTTCGGCGGCTTCGCGCTCGGCTGAGCGCGTCTAGCCGAGGAACCCGCGCAGCAGGGCCGCGGTGCCCTCCAGATGCTCGGCCACCGCGACCCTGGCGCGATCCGGGTCACCGGCCAGGATCGCGTCGACGATCTCCCGGTGCTGGCCCGCGGTGTGATCGATGTTGCGCTGCAGCACGGGGATCGCATTCAGCAGGTCGTTCAGCCGCCAGCGCGCGTCCGCGCACGCGGCGGCCAGCAGGCTGGAGCCCGTCAGCTCGCCGATGCTGAGGTGGAACAGGGTGTCCAGTCGCCGGTAGTCCTGCGGGCAGGCGGCGTTGACCTCCGCCAGCCGGGCGAGGAGCGTCTGCCGCACCGCCGCGTCCGGTGACTCCGCCAGCTGGCTGGCCAGGGCCTGCGCCGCCCCGGCCTCGACTGCCAGCCGGAACGTCAGCGCGTCGGTGAGCCTGGCCCCGTCCTGCTGGGCGAGCCGCCGCAGCTCCGACCGGTCCGGGGCGGGCCTGGAGTAGGTCACGAACGTGCCGCCGAACCGGCCGCGGCGCGAGCTCACGTAGCCGGCTTCGTGCAGCTCGCGGATCGCCTCTCTGAGAGTCAGCCGACTGATGCCGAGCTGGGCGGCAAGTTCCCGTTCGGCCGGGAACCGCTCACCGGCCGCGACCATGCCGAGCTTGATGATGGTGAGGAGCCGCTCGACCGTCTCTTCGAACGCATTGCCCTGACGCACGGGCCGCAGCAGCCCGGCCAGATCGATGTAAGGGACCGGCCGGGCGGGCCCCGGCTGCGGATCATCGGCCGGCCCGCTGCCGTCCTTGAGTCTGCCCACCGTGCTCCCCGAAGATCTTCGACCGCGCCGCGCTGACCGACCCTATGCCAGGCGTCATCCAGGCGGACCGTCAGGCCCCTCCGGCACGCGGGACCCCCCCTTCCCCGCGTGCCGGTGCTGATGGGGCGCGAGTGACGAATCGTCCGGAAGGGCTTGACATCCCCTCAGACGTCATCATCATTGGTCTGTTATTAGACCATTGAATTCCGAGGCCCGCTATCCCCGAAAAATGAGCCAAGGAGCACGTCGTGTCGGTCAATGAGCAAGCGATCACCAGCGACGAGGAGACCCTGCACCGTCTCGGCTACGCGCAGGAACTGCGCAGGCGGATGTCGGGCTTCTCGAACTTCGCTGTCTCGTTCACCATCATCTCGATCCTGTCCGGCTGCCTGACCCTGTACGGGTACGGCATGGGCACCGGCGGACCGGCGATCATCGTCTGGGGCTGGCCGATCGTCGGCATCTTCACCTTGCTCGTCGGACTGTCCATGGCCGAGGTCTGCTCCAGCTACCCGACGGCGGGCGGCCTGTACTACTGGTCGGCCAAGCTGGCCAGGAAGAACGGCGCGGCGGCGGCCTGGTTTACCGGCTGGTTCAACTTCCTCGGCCAGGTGGCCATCACGGCGGGCATCGACTTCGGCGCCGCGTTCTTCATCCACGCGCTGCTGAGCCTGCAGTTCGGGCTGGGGGCCGCGCCCTGGCAGACGATCCTCATCTTCGCGTGCGTGCTGCTCGTGCACGGCCTGCTGAACCAGTTCGGCATCCGGCTGGTGGCGCTGCTCAACAACGTCAGCGTGTGGTGGCACATCACCGGCGTGCTGCTGATCGTCGCCGTGCTGGCGTTCGTGCCCTCCCACCACGCCTCGGCCAGCTACGTCTTCACCTCGACGTTCAACGACACCGGCTTCCACAGCCTCTTCTACGTGCTGCTGCTCGGCCTGCTGCTGGCGCAGTACACCTTCACCGGCTACGACGCCTCGGCGCACATGACCGAGGAGACCCACAAGGCAGCCACGGCCGGCCCGCGCGGCATCGTGATGTCGATCCTGGTGTCCCTGTTCGCCGGCTGGGTGCTGCTGATCGGGATCACCTTCGCGATCCAGAAGACCCAGTACGCCGGCGACCTCAGCGCGCTCGTGCCGCCGGCCCAGATATTCTCGAACGCGCTCGGGGTGACCGGCGCCAAGCTCCTGCTGCTGGTCGCGATCGGCGCCCAGTTGTTCTGCGGCATGTCGTCGGTCACCGCGAACTCCCGGATGATCTACGCGTTCTCCCGTGACGGCGCGCTGCCTGGCTCGCGGATCTGGCACAAGGTCAACCACCGGACCAGGACGCCGACCAACGCGATCTGGCTCGCGGCCGCGGGCGCGCTGATCCTGGGCCTGCCGTACCTGTGGAACGACGCTGCCTACGCCGCTGTCACCTCGATCGCCACGATCGGACTGTACATTGCCTACGTGTCGCCCACCTTCCTCCGGCTGCGGCAGGGCGCGGCATTCCGGCCCGGGCCATGGCACCTGGGCAGGTGGGCCTATCCGATCGGCACCATCGCCTGCATCTGGGTGGTGTTCATCTCGATCCTGTTCATGCTGCCGACCGCGAGCCCGGTCACCAAGGACAACTTCAACTACACGGTGGTCGCCGTGATCGTGGTGATCGGGTACGCGGGAATCTACTGGCTCGTCTCGGCCCGCAAGTGGTTCACTGGCCCGCGGGTGCAGGGCACCGAGGCGGAGCTGGAGGCCATCGAGCGTGAGCTGTCGACCTGATCATGAGCAACCATGACACCGGCGCGGCTCGTCCGGGGATGCTGTCCCTGGACGAGCTGCGCCGGCTTGCCGCCAGCGGCGAGATCGACACCGTCATCCTCGCGCTCACCGACATGCAGGGCCGGCTGCAGGGCAAGCGCCTGTCGGCCGAGTTCTTCCTGGCCGAGGTCAGCCGCGAGTTCTCCGAGGGCTGCAACTACCTGCTGGCCGTCGACGTGGACATGAACACCGTCGACGGCTACCAGATCTCGTCCTGGGCCCGCGGCTACGGCGACTTCGTCATGCGGCCGGACATGACCACGCTGCGCCGCCTCCCCTGGCACCCGGCCACCGCCCTCGTGCTGGCCGACCTGACCTGGCTGGACGGGGCGGCTGTCCTGGAGTCGCCGCGCCAGATCCTGCGCCGTCAGATCGACCGGCTCGCCGAGCGCGACCTGGTGGCCTACGCGGGCACGGAACTGGAGTTCATCGTCTTCACCGACAGCTACGAGCAGGCCGCGGCGAAGAACTACACCGGCCTGTCCCCGGCCAACGACTACAACGTCGACTACTCGATCCTGGGCACCTCCCGGATCGAGCCGCTGCTGCGCCGTATCCGCAACGGGATGACCGGGGCGGGCATGTACGTCGAGTCGGCCAAGGGCGAGTGCAACCTCGGCCAGCACGAGATCGCGTTCCGGTACGCCGACGTCCTGACGATGTGCGACAACCACTCGATCTACAAGACCGGCGCGAAGGAGATCGCGGCCCAGGAGGGCATGAGCATCACGTTCATGGCCAAGGCCAATGCCAGGGAGGGCAACTCCTGCCACATCCACCTCTCCTTGCGCGGGAACGACGGCACCCCTGTGCTGGCCGGTGACGGCCCGCACGGCCTGTCGAAGACGGGCGAGCACTTCGTCGCCGGCCAGCTGGCCGCCATGCGGGAGCTGACGCTGCTGTACGCGCCCAACATCAACTCCTACAAGCGGTACGTGCCGGGCAGCTTCGCCCCGACCTCGGTGCGCTGGGGCGTCGACAACCGGACGTGCGCCATCCGCCTGGTCGGCCACGGCCACTCACTGCGGGCGGAGAACCGCACTCCCGGCGGCGACGTGAATCCCTACCTGGCCGTGGCCGGGATGATCGCGGCCGGCCTGCACGGCATCGAGAGCGAACTGCCGCTCGAGCCCGCGTTCGAGGGCAACGCCTACGCCGACGCGAGCCTGCGGGTACCGCACACGCTGCGGGACGCGCTCGACCTGTGGGCCAAGAGCGAGCTGGCCGAGGCGGCGTTCGGCGCGGCCGTGCGCGAGCACTACACGAACTATGCCAGGGTCGAGCTCGCGGCCTACGATGCGGCAGTCACCGACTGGGAGCTTCGCCGCTGCTTCGAGCGCCTGTAAGAACGCACCGGCAGGAACCGCGAGGAGAACCCGCTTATGACGCAGTACACGGTGATCAATCCTGCGACGGAGCAGCCGGTCACCACCGTCACCCACGCCAGCGCCGAGGAGACGGCCGCCGCCATCGAGCGCTCCGCCAGGGCCTACGAGAGCTGGCGGGCGGTCGCGCCCGGCGACCGGGGCCGGCTGCTGCGCGCGTTCGCGGCCGAGGTGGACGCGCATGCCGACGAGCTGGCCGCACTCGAGACGCAGAACTCGGGTCATCCCCTGGGCGCGGCGTCCTGGGAGGCAGGCCAGGTCAGGGACGTGCTCACCTACTACTCGGCGGCACCAGAGCGGATGACCGGCAGGCAGATCCCCGTACCCGGCGGGCTGGACGTCACGTTCGCCGAGCCGCTCGGCGTGGTCGGGCTGATCGTGCCGTGGAACTTCCCGATGCCGATCCTGTCCTGGGGCCTGGGGCCGGCGCTGGCGGCGGGCAATACGGTGGTCGCCAAGCCGGCCGAGATGACGCCGCTGACCGCGATGCGCATCGCCGAGCTTGCACTGGACGCCGGCCTGCCCGAGTACGTCTTCCAGGTGCTGCCGGGCAAGGGCAGCGTGGTCGGGCAGCAGCTGGTCGACCACCCGGCGGTCCGCAAGATCGTCTTCACCGGCTCGACCGAGGTCGGCCAGCAGATCATGGCCGGCTGCGCCCGGCACATCAAGCGCGTGACACTCGAGCTCGGCGGCAAGAGCGCCAACATTGTCTTCGCCGACGCCGACATAGAGAAGGCGGCGGCGACCGCGCCGTACGCGGTGTTCGACAACGCCGGCCAGGACTGCTGCGCGCGCTCGCGAATCCTGGTGCAGGCCAGCATCATCGACCGGTTCATGGAGTTGCTCGAGCCGGCGGTGCAGGGCATCCGGGTCGGTGATCCGGCCGCGGCCGGCACCGAGATGGGCCCGCTGATCTCGGCCGCGCACCGCGAGCACGTGGCGAGCTACGTGCCCGAGGGCGCGCCCGTCGCATTCCGCGGCAGCGCGCCCGACGGACCCGGCTTCTGGTACCCGCCGACGGTCCTGGCCCCGGTGCGGACCGCCGACCGCGCCTACACCGAGGAGATATTCGGCCCGGTAGTGACGGTCACACCGTTCGCCGACGAGGCCGACGCGGTCGCGCTGGCCAATGACACGCCCTATGGCCTGTCGGGATCGATCTGGACCGGTAACGTCGGCCGGGCGATCCGGGTCGCCCGCGGCGTCGAGACCGGCAACCTGTCGGTGAACTCGCACTCGTCGGTCCGCTACTGGACCCCGTTCGGCGGCTTCAAGCAGTCGGGGCTGGGCCGTGAGCTCGGGCCGGACGCCCTGGACGCGTTCACCGACACCAAGAACGTCTTCATCGCCACGGACTAAGGAGGCAACGTTACCCATGCAGCGCCTGCAGGATCGGGTCGCGGTCATCACCGGCGCCGGCAGCGGCATCGGCCTGGCCAGCGCGCGCCGGCTGGCCGATGAGGGCGCGACGGTCGTCGCGGTCGACATTGACGAGGTGGCGGGCAAGGCCGCCGCCGCCGAGACCGGCGGAGTGTTCATGCCTGCGGACGTCGCCGATGAGGAACAGGTCGAGGACTTGTTCGGCAGCATCGCCGCCAGATTCGGGCGCATTGACGTCGCCTTCAACAACGCGGGCATCTCGCCTCCGGAGGACGACTCGATCCTGACCACCGGTCTCGACGCATGGCGCCGGGTCCAGGAGGTCAACCTCACGTCCGTGTACTTGTGCTGCAAGTACGTCTTGCCGCACATGCAGCGAGCAGGCAAGGGCTCGATCATCAACACCGCATCGTTCGTGGCCGTGCTCGGCGCAGCCACCTCCCAGATCTCCTACACCGCCTCGAAGGGCGGCGTACTGGCCATGACGCGGGAACTCGGCGTCCAGTTCGCCCGCGAGGGCATTCGCGTCAACGCCCTGTGCCCGGGCCCGGTGAACACACCGCTGCTGCGAGAACTGTTCGCCAAGGATCCGGAGCGCGCCGCGCGCCGCCTGGTGCACGTGCCGATGGGCAGGTTCGCCGAGCCCGAGGAGATCGCCGCCGCGGTGGCCTTCCTGGCCAGCGACGACTCATCGTTCATCACTGCGTCGCAGTTCCTGGTCGACGGCGGCATCGCAGGCGCATATGTGACACCGTTGTAGCCGTGAGAGAATCAGCGGCCATGACGGGCATCGCCGCAGCGGACGCACCGCTCATCGGTATCAGCTGCTACGCACAGCAGGCGCGCTGGGGTGCCTGGGACGACCAGGCAATGCTGCTACCGCGCCGGTACGCCGACAGGGTGGCGCAGGCGGGCGGGGCCCCGGTGCTGCTGCCTCCGCTGTCCGGCATCGAGCAGACCCTGCCTCGGCTCGACGGGCTGGTGCTCTCCGGGGGCGGCGATATCGACCCGGCCAGGTACGGAGCGGCGCGCAACCCGGAGAGCGGGCCCGCCGGCACCGACCGGGATAGCGCCGAGATCGCGTTGTGCCAGGCCGCGCTCGACCTGGGGCTGCCGCTGCTGGGTATCTGCCGCGGGCTTCAGGTGATCAATGTCGCACTCGGCGGAACGCTCTATCAGCATTTGCCGGATATTGTCGGTCATGACGGGCACCGCCCCGGGCCCGGCCGGTACGGCAGTCACGACGTCCGCGTAGCGGCAGACTCGCGGCTGGCCCGCGTTCTCGGCCGCACCGAACTGCCGGTACCCACGCACCACCACCAGGCCATCGAGCAGCTTGGCCGGGGCCTGGCCGCAACCGCATGGACGGCCGACGGAATCGTAGAGGCCGCGGAAGCTCACGACGAGGGCGCGCCGTTCATGCTCGCGGTGCAGTGGCACCCCGAATCAGGCGACGACCTGAGCCTGTTCCGCGGCCTCGTCGCGGCTGCGCGCCTGTACATGCCACAGCCGGTCGGGTCATAACCGCCCTCGGCTGCGGCCGTCAGGAGGCGGCGCTCTGGACCCCGACCGGTTCCGGTGTGCTTCATGTGATCTGCACTTACTACGCATAGTAATCGGCAGGTTGCTCTTGTACTATCACGCGAATGGAGTCAATGCTGTGTCCGGTGCTCATCGGCCGCGGCGCTGAACTGGCTGCACTGACCGCCGCGCTCGACGGCGCGGCGGAGGGCCGCGGCGGCGCTGTGTTCATCACCGGCGATGCCGGAATAGGAAAGTCACGTCTGACCAGAGATATCGCTTATACGGCTTCTGCGCGTGACTTTCAGGTGCTGACCGGACGGGGCACGCAGTCCGCGGTCCCCGTTCCTTACCGCCCGATAGCCGAGGCGCTGATGGGCGCCGCGCGGGCCGGGATGCGCCCCAGCGCTCCGGGCATATCGGACTATCGCTCCGCTCTGGGCGCCCTCGTCCCCGAGTGGAGCCAGCCCGACAGCGGCGAGGCCTCCATCTCGCCGGTCGTCATAGGCGAGGCCGTGCTGCGGATGCTGACGTCATCGCCCGGCAGCGGCGGCTTGCTGGTGATCGAGGATGTCCACTGGGCCGATCCGGAAACGCTGGCCGTCATCGAGTACCTGATCGACAATGCGGCCGGCACGAACGTCCTGTGCGTGGTCACGCTGCGGGACGGCGGTCCGTCGGAGGCATTCAACCTGCTGCAGTCGGCGGCCGACCGCCGGGTGGCCCGGCGCGTGGAGGTGCCGCGGCTGACGCCGGAGGCCATCGGGGAGATGGCCGCGGCGTGCCTGGATGTACCGCACGTGGCCGCTCCGGTCAGCGCGCTGCTCGCCGACTGCGACGGGCTGCCGTTCGCCGTCGAGGAGATTCTCGCGGCCGCGGTGTCGTCCGGCGAGCTTGCGCGGGGCGAACAGGGATGGCACGTCAACACCGACGTCTCGACCGGCGTCCCTGACTCGATCGCGGGATCCGTGCGGCGCAGGCTGGCCGCGCTCGGGCCCGGCGTGGCCTCGGTCGTCATCAGTGCGGCGGTACTCGGCAGGCAGTTCGACTGGACGCTGCTCCCGTCGGTGGCCGGGGTAAGCGAGGGCGCGGCACTGGACGCACTGCAGCGCGCCCACCAGGTTCAGCTCATCGAGCCTGCCAGCGCCGACGCCGCCACGTTCCGGTTTCGACACAGCCTCACCAGGGAGGCAATCCTGGCCGATCTGCTGCCGCCGGACCTGGCCAGCCGCTCGGCCGTGGCCGCCGAGGCGATCGAGGAGGCGCATCCCGGCCTGCCCGGAATGTGGTGTGAGCTGGCCGCGGAACTGCGGGCGGCAGCGAGCCAGATACCTGAGGCAACCGGTCTGCTGCTGACCGCGGCCCGGCGCGCGGTGCAGCAGGGCGCGGCCAGCAGCGCGATCGAGACGCTGTGCGACGCGCAGGATCTGCTGGCCGACTCGCCGGACAGCGCGCGGGCGTTCGGCGTCGAGGTCGACGAGGTGCTCGCCGAGGCGCTGTACATGGCCGGGGACAACCAGCGGCTCCAGCCGCTGGCCGCGAGCCTCATCAGCAGGCTCCGGGCGGCGGGGGCTGACCCGCGCCGTGAGGTGCTGGTGCGCCTCAGGGCAGCGAGCACACGGCCGGAAGACGATCCGGCCGCCACCGCCGAGCACCTGGCCGCGGCCCGTGCCATCGCCGCCGACCTGAGCGACACCGAGCTGACCAGCAGGATCGAGGCCGTCGCCGCCCGCAGCGCGCTTGTGGCCGGAGATTTCGACCAGGCCGAGGAACTCGCCAGCCGCGCGCTGGCGGCCGCGGAAGCGACCGGCCTGCGGCCCGGCTGGGCGGCCGAGGTCGCGCTGGAGTCGCTGGAGGTCATCGGCCGCCGGGAACGCGCTCGTGACCTCGACGCTGCCCGCGCCGCGTTCGAGCGCTACGGCCAGGTCGCCCGCGACAGCGGCCTGGGCATCTGGCAGATCCGGTCGCAGCACGAACTGGGCACGATCGAGATGCTGACCTCTGGCTCGATCAGCAAGCTGGCCGAGGTACGCGATCTCGCGCAGGAGGCTGGTGCGATCTGCGTCGGCTCGGTGGTCGATCTTCAGCTGGCCAACGGGTGGAGCCTGGGTACCGAGCTGGATCAGGCCACGGCCGCCGCACAGCGGTGCGAGCGCGCTTCCGCTCAGATCAAGGCGCCGCGGATCGAGGCGATGGCGATCTGCCTGCAGGCAAACATCGCCGCGATCCGCGGCGATGTCGATGGGGCCGAGCGCATGGCGCGCCGGGCCGAGGCCAGGCTGCCCGATGATCCTGAGATCCTCACCACGACGTATGGCCAGACCAGGGTGCTTGCCGCGCTCTTCAGGGACGACATACCGCTGGCGCTCAAGCACAACGCGATCGCCGCGGAGTACGGCAGGCTCGCGCTGGCCATGCCACAGCGGTCGCAGGGCTTCTACTCGGTGCTGCAAGCACCCCTGGTCGCGCCGCGCCGGGCGGTGTCGCTGAACGCGATGCTGCAGGTGATCTCCGGCGGGGACGCGCAGGGCGCACTGCGCCTGGCCCGCGAGATCGGTGCCGCCACCAGCTGGAACGCCGGCTGCCTGGCGTACGCGGAGGCTGTGCTCGAGGGCCAGGCGGGCAATCCCGGTCGGGCCGCCGAGCTGGCCAACGAAGGGAGCGCGCAGCTCGCGCCGTTCGCACCCTGGTGGAACCACCTCTTCCGGCGGCTCGTGGCTCCCGCGGCGCTGCGGGACGGCTGGGGCGAGCCCGTGGCCTGGCTGCGGGAGGCAGCGAGCGACTTGGATGCGTCGGGCCACGACCGGCTCGCATCCGCCTGCCGCGGGTTGCTGCGCCGGGCCGGCGAGCGGGTGCCGCGGGCTGGCCGGGGCGCCGCCCGCGTACCCGGACAGATGCGCAGGCTGGGTATTACCAGCCGCGAGATGGACGTATTCCTGCTGGTCGCCCGCGGTCACTCAAATACCGAAATAGCCGCGCAACTGTATATATCACCGAAGACCGTGGAGACGCACATCGCCAGTCTTATCACCAAGACTGGTCGGCGAGGCCGACGTGAGCTCGTCGCGCATGCTGCCCGCTTGATCCCGTCCTGAGCGCTTTTGCCGGTCGCCGCGACATAACCTCGGGCCCCGCCGGGCCGGGCTGCCCGCTTAACTCAGGTGGTTACCCACCGTAGCTAAGGTTCCACCCGATGTGCTGAGAAGGCCCGGTGCGTCACGCTTACTGGCTAGTAGTGCAAACGAATGCAACGGCCGGCGCCGATCGCCTCATCCCCACCCCCGCCGTTACGGAGTCCTGGACGCGCGGTGCATGGCCGGGCCAAGGAGGAACCCCGATGACTCTCAGTGCCACGGAACGTTCAGCTAGCCAGTCCGACAACCACATCGGACTCTTCGAGCAGGAGGCGCTCCCTTACATGCGGCAGATGTTTCCTGCCGCCCTCCGGCTGACGCGCAACCGCTGCGATGCCGAGGACCTTATCCAGGAGACCTTCGCCAGGGCCTACCAGAAGTTCCATCTCTTCAGCCCGGGCACGAACCTGCGAGCCTGGCTGCACCGGATCATGTTCCACGTGTTCTACAGCAACTGCCGCAAGCGGCGCCGACGGCCGGCCGAGACGCTGACCGACGACATCTACGAGGTGCTGGACATCTCGGGGACGGTGCCGGCCAGCAGATCGGCAGAAACCGAGGCGCTCGAGCAACTCGCCACCTCGCCCGCCATGCGGGCGCTGCGCGACCTGCCGGATTGCTTCAGGATGGTGGTCTTCCTCGCCGACGTGCATGGCTACCAGTACGCGGAGATAGCCGAGATTACCGGCACTCCCATCGGCACTGTCATGTCGCGGCTCCATCGTGGCCGCCGGCTCCTGCGGGCCCGGCTCACCGGTGAGGCGGGCTCCGTCCCCGCGGCCCGCAGCCCGCGGGCCCGCGGCCCGCGGGCCCGCAGCCCGCGGGCGCGTGCGGTCCAGCTGGCAGACGAGCAGGCTGCGGCGTGATGGCCGTGAGCGGGGCTGGCTTAGGCGCAGCGCGGGCAATGCCGGTCCCCGGGGACACGGAGCCCTCGATGTCCGGCTGGCCGAGATCGGGGATGAGGAGATCGGGCGACGCCACTGCCCGCGTGACCTGCATTTCCGCGATCTCTGCGGGCAAGCGCCGGTCCGGTCGGGCCCTGGCGGTTGCTCCCATAGTCTTCTCTCATGACCTCACGACCCGATGACAAGCAGCCTGCCAACAGCAAGCCAACCGATTCCGCTGAGGAGCAGGACAAGCGCGGGGCCAAGGAGGCCGAGCCGACCGACGACCTCGTGACCACCCGCCACGCGATCACCGTGGACGGGAGGCAGCTCGCCTATACCGTCACTTCCGGCCGCATGGTCCTGCGGCTCGAGGGGCACACCGACGAGAAGTTCGAGGGCCAGCAGGCCAAGGCCGAGGTCTTCGTGACGGCCTACACCGCAGACACCGCAGACACCGCAGACGCCGGCGACGCCGGGTCCAGGCCGGTCACGTTCGCGTTCAACGGCGGGCCGGGATCCTCCAGTGTCTGGCTGCACCTGGGCCTGCTCGGTCCGCGGCGGGTCGTGATGGGCGACGTGGGCGGGCTGCTGCCACCGCCCTACGGGCTGGCCGACAACCCGCAGACGCTGCTGCGCCATAGCGACCTGGTGTTCATCGACCCGGTGTCGACCGGCTACTCGCGGGCGGTCAAGGGCGAGAAATCCGGGGACTTCCACGGCTACGGCGCCGATATCGAGTCTGTCGGCGAGGTTATTCGGCTGTGGACCACCCGTAACGGCCGCTGGATGTCGCCCAAGTACCTGTGCGGAGAGTCCTACGGGACCACCAGGGCCGCTGGCCTCGCGCGCTACCTGCAGGAGCGGTACGGCCTGTACCTGAACGGCCTGATGCTGGTCTCGGCCGTGCTGGACTTCGGCACCGCCGAGTTCAACGGCGGGAACGACGACCCCTATGTCATGTACCTGCCGACCTACGCGGCAGTCGCGCACTATCACGGCAAGCACGGTGATCGCCCGCTGTCGGACGTGCTAGCCGAGGCCGTCGCCTACGCGGAGGGCGACTACCCGCGGGCACTCGCCCGCGGGTCGCGACTGACCGCCGACGAGCGGACGGCGGCGGCGGCCCGGCTGGCCGGGCTCACGGGCCTGTCCGCCGACTATGTGGACCGGGTGAACCTGCGGCCGGAGCACATCCGGTTCCTGACCGAGCTGCTGCGCGACCGACGGCTGGTGGTCGGGCGCATCGACGGCCGGTTCACCGGCTGGGACACCGACTACGGCCGGGAGCAGTGGTCGTCAGACCCGTCGATCGACGCCATCGTCGGCCCGTACACGGCCGCGCTGAACCACTACGTGCGGGCCGAGCTGGAGTACTCCAGCGACCTGCCCTATGAGATCCTCACCGATCGCGTGCACCCCTGGTCGTTCAAGGAGTTCGAGAACAGCTACGTCTTCGTCCAGGACAAGCTGGCGGCGGCGATGCGGGCGAACCCGCACATGCGGGTGCACGTGGACTGCGGCTACCACGACCTCGCGACCCCTTACTACGCCGCGGAGCACTCCTTCGCGCATCTGCAGATCCCGGCAGAACTGGCGGCCAACATCGACTACAGCTACTACGAGGCCGGGCACATGATGTACCTGCACGAGCCGAGCCGACTCGCCCAGGCGGAGGAACTCGCGAGCTTCGTTCAGCGCTGAGACACTGTGCTGCCGCAGACCCCAGTGCAGCGCCATAGACTCGCCTCCGTGAATACCCCCCCGGCCGTCGAGATCGACGGCCTGGTCAAGCGTTACCGCGGCGTCCCGGCCGTGGACGGCCTGTCGCTGCGCGCCGCGCGCGGCCGGGTCACCGCGATCCTGGGTCCCAACGGCGCGGGCAAGACGACCACGATCGAGACCTGTGAGGGGTACCGGCGGCCCGACGGCGGCACCGTCCGCGTGCTCGGCCTGGACCCCGTCGCCGACGCCCGCGCGCTGCGGCCCCGAGTCGGCGTGATGCTGCAGTCCGGCGGGGTACCGACAACCGTCAGGGCGGCGGAGTACCTGCAGGTCATGGCACGCTTCTATGCCCACCCGCTCGACCCCGCCCAGCTGCTGGAGACGCTGGGGCTTTCCGGGTCGGCGAGAACCGCTTACAAGCACCTGTCCGGCGGGCAGCAGCAGCGACTCGCGCTTGCCGCCGCCATCGTCGGCCGGCCGGAGCTGGTCTTCCTTGACGAGCCCACGGCCGGCCTGGACCCGCAGGCCAGGCACGCGACGTGGGGCCTGATCGAGGGCCTGCGGGCGGCGGGTACCGCTGTGATTCTCGCCACGCACTACATGGAGGAGGCCGAGCGGCTGGCCGATCAGGTTGCGATCGTCGACCATGGCCGCGTGGTGGCCAGCGGGTCTCCTGCCGAGCTCACCGGCACCACCGGGCAGCTGAGGTTCCGGGCCCAGCCGGGGCTGGACACCGACGGCCTCCTGGCTGCCCTCCCGGCGGGCTCGGCGGCCAAGGAATCGCCGGCCGGCCACTACCTGGTCGAGCGGCCTGACGGCATCGACCCGCAGCTGATCGCCGCCGTGACCGCGTGGTGCGCCGAGCGCGGCGTACTCGCCGACGGCCTGCAGATCGAGAGCCGCACACTCGAGGATGTGTTCCTTGAGCTGACCGGACGGGAGCTGCGGTCATGACGGTGCAGCCCGGGGGGACGACCCCCCGCATCCCCCCGCTGAGTCAGCCCCCGCTGGTGACTGGGGACTGGCCCGCGCCGGCCCCCGGCGCCGCCCCGATGCGCCGGATTGTCCGGGCCCAGGCCGCGCTCGAGCTGCGCACCCTGGCGCGCAACGGCGAGCAGCTGGTGCTGACCCTGGTCATCCCGGTGCTGCTGCTTATCGCCTTCGGACATGAGGCGCTGGTCAGCGTCGGCAAGGAAAGCAGGATCGACTTCGTCGTGCCGGGCATCCTGGCGCTGGCGGTGCTGTCGACCGCGTTCACGAGCCTGGCAATCGGCACCGGCTTCGAGCGCCGGTACGGAGTGCTCAAGCGGCTCGGCACCTCGCCCCTGTCCAGGACGGGACTGATCAGCGCGAAGGCCCTGACGGTGCTGACGGTCGAGGCGGCTCAGGCGGTCCTCATCCTGGCCGTGGGCGCACTGCTTCGGTGGTCGCCGCAGGCCACCCTGGCCGCAGTTGCCTGGGTGCCGGTCCTGCTCCTGGCGGGAACGGCGGCATTCAGCGGACTCGCGCTGCTCATGGCCGGCACGCTCCGGGCCGAGGCAACCCTGGCCGGCGCGAACCTGCTCTACATCGTCATGCTCGGACTCGGCGGCATCCTGTTCCCCCTGACCAAGTTCCCGGCCGCGGCCCAGCCCGTGCTCAAGCTGCTGCCGGCCGGCGCCCTGTCCGACGGCCTGCGCTCGGTGCTCGCGCATTCCGGCGGATTCCCCGCGACCGACCTGCTGGTCCTGTGCATCTGGGCCGCGGCCGCGATCGGCCTGGCCGCCCGCACGTTCCGCTGGGAGTAATGGCGGCGCGCCCGCGGCCGCAGGCACGCTCGCCGCTGACCGCGGCCCCGCCATCCGCGCTCGTCCTCGCCGGCATCGTCTCGCTGCAGGTCGGAGCCGGGCTGGCCGGCCGGATGTTCAGCCAGGTCGGGCCGGCTGGCGTAACCGCGCTGCGGCTCTGGTGGGCCGCGCTGATCATGGCCGCGCTCGGCGGGCGGGCGCTTGCGCGCGCCCTGCGGGGCCTGGTGGCCGACCGCGCCTGGCGCGACCTGGCCGTCGCCGTCGCCTTCGGGGTCGTCCTCGGCGCCATGAACTTCGCCATCTACCAGTCGTTCGCCCGCATCCCGCTCGGCGTCGCGGTGACGATCGAGTTCCTCGGGCCGCTGGCGGTCGCCGTCGGGTCCTCCCGCAGGCTCCTGGACCTGCTGTGGGTCGTGCTGGCCGCGGGCGGCGTGCTGCTGCTGACCCGTGGCGGGACGAGCCTGGCCAGCGGCGTGCCGCCCGGCGGCCTGGCCGGGCTCAGCCCGCAGGCGACCGGGATCGGGTTTGCCCTGCTCGCGGCGGCCTGCTGGGCCGCGTACATCCACCTGAGCCGGGCCACGGGACGCCGGTTCACCGGCTCGTCCGGCCTGGTCCTGGCGCTGATCGTCGCCGCGGTGGTGGCGACCGCCCCGTCGGCAGCGCAGGCGCACGGATCACTGCTGCACCCCGCCGTCCTCGCCGAGGGCCTGGCCATCGGCCTGCTGTCCTCGGTCATCCCGTACCGGCTTGAGCTGGAGGCGCTGCGCCGGATCCCGGCCGGATTGTTCGGCATCTGGATGAGCCTGGAGCCCGTAGTCGCGGCCCTGGTCGGCCTGGTCCTGCTGAGCGAGACCCTGCTTGGCCGGGAGTGGCTGGCGATCGGTCTCGTCGTCGCGGCCTGCGCCGGGGCATCCAGGTCTGAGCCGCCGGACGCTGCTGCCGCCCTACAGTAGGAGCGTGGGCACAGAACCGGCCGGCCGGCCCGCGCCGCCGCTCTCCCCGCAGCCGGGGCGGGCGGGCCCTGCCCGGCCGCCGGGGGCAGTGCACCGGTTCGCCGCCGGCCGGCTGCGCATCGGCCGCGCCACCGATAACGACATCGTGCTTCTCGACCTGACGGTGTCCAAGTACCATGCCGAGCTGCGGCGGGATCCTGACGGCCAGTGCGAGGTCCTCGACCTGGGCAGCCACAGCGGCACGTACCTGAACGGCAAGCGGGTGACATCGGCGCCGTTCGCCGATGACGACCTCATCGGCATCGGGCCATCCACGTTCCGGCTGGCCGGGCCGGAACTGCAGGAATTCACCGACCTCGGCGGGGTCAGCCTGCGCGCGGTCGGTCTGACGGCCCGGGTGGCAGGCGGCAAGACTCTGCTCGACGACGTCAGTTTCCCGCTCGGCGAGCGGTGCCTGCTTGGCGTGATCGGGCCGAGCGGCTGCGGCAAGACCACGCTGCTCGGAGCGCTGACCGGGACGCAGCCGGCAACCGAGGGGACGGTCCTGTACGACGGCAGGAGCCTGTACCGGGACTACCCCGAGCTGAGGCACAGGATCGGCCTGGTGCCGCAGGAGAACATCCTGCATACCCAGCTGTCGCCGCGCCGCGCCCTCGGCTACGCCGCCAGGCTGCGCTTCCCGAAGGACACCAGCAGGGCCGAGCGCGAGGAGCGCATCGACGAGGTCCTGCGCGAGCTGGCGCTCACCCAGCATGCTGACACCAGGACGTCCGTGCTGTCCGGCGGCCAGCGCAAGCGGGTGAACGTCGCGCTCGAGCTGCTCACCCGGCCCGCGCTGCTCTTCCTCGACGAGCCGACCTCTGGCCTGGATCCCGGCCTCGACAAATCGGTCATGGAGCTGGTCGCGGATCTGGCCCATGGCGGCCGCACCGTCATAGTGGCCACCCACAGCGTGGCCAACCTGCACCTGTGCGACCGGCTGCTCGTGCTCGTGCCGGGCGGCAGGCTGGCATATTTCGGCCCGCCCGACGACGGCCTGCGCCACTTCGGGCAGCCCGGCTGGGCCGAGGTGTTCCAGGCGTTCGACGCCGAGCCGGACCGGGACTGGGCAGGCGAGTTCCGGCGGTCGCGGTACTACGCCGAATACGTCGCCGGCACTCCAGCCGCCGCGCAGGCCTCCGGGAGCCAGGTGGCAGGTGCGGCCGAGCCGCCGGCCAGGAACCGGCTAGCCCAGCTGGCCACGCTGTGCCAGCGCTACCTCGCCGTCATCTCCGCGGATCGTTCCTACCTCGCCGCGCTGGCCGTAATGCCCGTCCTGCTGGGCCTGCTGATCCGGCTGGTGCCGGCGCCGCAGGGACTGATTGGCCATGACGACACCGACGCACAGTCGCTGCTGCTCGTTGTGACGGTGGGCGGGTGCTTCACCGGCGCGGCGAACGCGGTCCGTGAGCTGGTCAAGGAACGACCGATCTACGGCAGGGAGCGAGCCGCCGGGCTGTCGGCGGCGGCCTACCTCATGTCCAAGCTGCTGACTCTGGGGCTCCTGACCATCGTGCAGCTGCTGATCATGCTCGCCATCGGCCTGACCGGCCGGACCCTGCCGGCCAGCGGCGCGGCACTGACTACCCATCCCCTGCTCGAGCTGCTGATCGCGACCACCGCCGCGGGCATCGCGTCGATGGCGCTCGGCCTTGCGATCTCGGCCTACGTGGGCTCCTCGGACAAGACAATGCCGCTGCTCGTGGTCAGCGTCATGTTCCAGGTGATACTCAGCGGCGGCGTGTTCGCCCTGCACGGCAAGCTCGGGATCGAGCAGGTCTCCTGGCTGGCGCCTTCTCGCTGGGGGTATGCCGCGAACGCGGCCACCTGCAACCTCAACGTCATCAGCCCGGCCGCGATGCTCTCACGCTCCCCTGACCCGCTCTGGCAGCACTCGGCGGCGACCTGGCTTAAGGACATGGCGGGAATCGGCGCGCTGGCGGTCCTGTACAGCCTCATCACCTGGCACCGGCTCGTGCTGGGCAGCCCGGGCCGGCGTCCGCGCGGCCGACCGGGCCTGGCCGCCTTCCGGCGCCCTGGCCAGCCCCGCGCGCAGGGGACGCAGTCCTACAGAGCGTAGGAGACCGGTTCCGCGTCGCTGCCGGTCCGCCTAACATGGTCTGCGTGTCAGCACCTGCCACCGCGCCAGCCGCGGACTCCACCCGCCGCGTCCCCTGGCTGCCGGCCTGGACAGACGCGCTGCTGGCACCCTCCGCGATCGCGATGCGCCGCTGGGCGCTCGCGGGCGTCATCACCTCGGCGCTGATCATCCTGACCGGCGCGGCCGTGCGGCTCAGCCAGTCCGGCCTGGGCTGCCCCGACTGGCCGACCTGCACAACGCACAGCCTGGGGGCCGCCGACACGACGGGAGATCCGCTCATCCACCGATGGATCGAGTTCGGCAACCGCCTGGTTACCGTCGCCATCTTCGTGGTCGCGGTCGGGGTGTTCATCGCGGCCTGGCGGTTCCGCGGGCACGGCGGGCGGCGGCGCAAGGACCTGCTGTGGCTGGCCGGGGCGCAGCCGGGCGCGATTATGCTCCAGGCGGTGCTCGGCGGGCTCGTCGTGCTCACCAAGCTGAACCCCGCGCTCGTCTCGCTGCACTTCCTGGCGTCAGTGGCGCTGGTCGCGGCGACCGTCGCGCTGTACATGCGGTGCCAGGAGGGCACCGATCCTGGACGCCCGCTCGCGCCCAGGCTCGTGCAGCTGTGCGCGGCCGGCGTGATCGGCTGCGTCGCGCTGATGATGGCGGCCGGCACGGTCGTGACCGGCACCGGGCCGCTGGCGGGCGCCGCCGGCGTGGCGCGATACGACCTGCCGCTCGAGGGCGTGACGCAGCTGCATGCCGACATCGGCTGGCTGCTTGCCGGGCTCATGACCGGCCTGCTGATCGGCCTGCGGCTCGGCCACGCTCCCGTGCGGGCCGTCCGGCTCGGCTGGCTGCTGCTCGGGCTGATCGGCCTGCAGGGGGTGATCGGCTACACGCAGTACTTCACCGGCCTGCCCGCCGGGCTGGTGTGGGTACACGTGGCCGGGTCCGTCGCCATCTGGATCACCGCCCTGCTGATCCCCTACGCCCTCCGCGACCGCGGCCGCATCACCGATCCAGTGACGTCGCCCACGGAAGCCACCGCACAACCTACCCTCGCCTAAGCCGGCCAGGTCGTGGTCATGCGCGGCACGTTTCGTGTGTGCCGGGCATGACCACGGTCTGGCCGGGCCCTGCTCTAACCGGTACGTTTCCGCCATGCCCACTGCATCCGTGAACGGCGTCACGATCACCTACCACGACAGCGGCGGTACCGGCCCCGCGATCGTTCTCAGCCATGGCTACCTGATGGACTCCTCCATGTTCGACCCGCAGGTAGCCGCGCTGGCCCCCGAGTACCGCGTCATCACCTGGGACGAGCGCGGGTTCGGCGGCACGAGGGCGGCCGGCCCGTTCAGCTACTGGGACTCCGCCGCTGATGTCCTCGGCCTGCTCGACCACCTCGGCATCGAACGGGCCGTCCTCGGCGGCATGTCGCAAGGCGGCTTCCTCAGCCTGCGGGCGGCACTGCAGGCGCCGGAGCGGGTACGCGCGCTGGTGCTCATCGACAGCCAGGCCGGGCTGGAGGACCCGGCAGCAGTCCCGGCCTACGAGGAGATGGAGCGGATCTGGCTGGAGCAGGGCCCCGAGCCGGTCCAGGACGTGGTCGCCTCGCTCATCCTCGGCGCGCCCGACGGTCCCGTCGACTATGCGCCCTGGTTCGCCAAGTGGGCGGTCCTCGACCGCGAGGACACCGAGTTCGCCTTCCGCTGCCTGATGGACCGCGACGACATCACGGCCCGGCTCGGCGAGGTCACCTGCCCCGCGCTGATCCTGCACGGCACCGCCGACGCCGCCATCCCCATGGAGCGGGCCGAGGCGGTGCGGGATGGACTTGCCGGCCCCGTTACGTTGGAAAGAATCGAGGGCGGCACGCACGCGGCCAACCTGAGCCGCCCGGCCGAGGTTAACGCGGCCATACTGAACTTCCTGCACACTCTCGGGGGCAGTTGATGAGCGAAGGTAAAAAGGAGCCTGGCTCGGCCGCGGTCGAGCCGCTCGACCCGGCCGCCCGCGCCGTTGCGATGCAGGCCAGCCGGTACATGACCTGGGCCGGCGCCGGGGAGCTGCTCCTGTCAGTCGTCGTGATGCTGCTGATGAGGAGCGGCCACGATCACCTGTGGTACGTCTACGGGCT
>JASHOV010000436.1 GCA_030038495.1 Streptosporangiaceae bacterium | reverse complement strand
CCGCCAGGGCCGCCGGGCCCGCCCGGGCCGTGCGGGCCGTGCGGCGGCGGCTTGGGCGTGCTCACGGGCTTTTCCACGTTGCCCGGCCCCTGGGCCCAGAACGGCGAGTCGGACGGGACGGAAGGGAACGAGAGCGCCGGCCCGAGCTGCGCGTTCAGGAACGTGTCCTCCCAGGTGGCACCGGGAGCGTCGTCGCCGTACATCTGGCCGGGGCAGCTCTGCTCGCCCGTGGCTCCGAGCCCCACCTGCCGGAAGCAGGAATTCGAGCCCAGCATGGCACCGCCACTCGTCGGGTCCAGCGGGTTGAACACCGAGACGTACCCGGCCAGCGTCGGGGTCCAGCCGGCGAACGCGGCGTAGTAGCCCGTGTTGGCGGTGCCGGTCTTCCCGGCGGCCGGACGGCCGATGGTGCGCCCGGCCGCGGTTCCGGTCTGCAGGACGCCCTGCAGGATGTAGTTCGCCGCGGTGGCGACGGCGCGCGACATGTCCCGGTGACACGAGTCGGGCTGCAGCGGCAGCTCTTTCCCGGTGACTGTCACGATCTTGGTCAGCACCTCGGGCGCGCAGTACATGCCGTCGGCGGCGACCGAGGCGTAAGCCGCCGCCATGCTCATCGGCGAGACGTTCACCGAGCCGAGCGTGAAGCTCGGGAAGTTGTCGGCGGAGGCCTGGTTGCCGTCCGGCTTCAGCAGCGAGCGGCCATCGGCCCGGGTCATGCCCATGGCGACCGCGGTCTTGACGACGCTGCAGAGACCGACCTGCTGCTCGAGGTGGGCGAAGTAAACGTTGATCGATCCGACGGTCGCCGAGTAGAGCTGGTAGTAGTCGCCGCCCTTGCCAGTGTCGCCTTCGGAGTTGACCACAGAGAAATAGCCGGGCGGGACGTACTGGCCGGTGGGCGTCGTCCCGCCGCCGGCCAGCTGGTTGTGGCAGTTGTAGTACGGACCGACCACCGACGGTGATACGACCTTGATCTGGTGCCCGAACGGATAGCCGTCGTCGAGCGCGGTAATCAGCGTGAAGATCTTGGACGAGGAGCCTGTCTGCACCCCCGCGCCACCGCCGTAGTCGGAGTTGACGGCGTAGTCAACCTGCTCGGACGCGAAATTGCGATTAATCGCGATGGCCCGGACCGCTCCCGTGCCGGGCTGGATCAGCACCTCGGTGTCGGCGTTGTGGCCGGGGTTATATATATCCGAGTACTGGGGCTCCACGAACGTCACCGCATTGTGGGCCGCGATCTGATCCGGCATGTCCAGGGTCGTGTAGAGGCTCAGGCCGCCGGTGCCCTTGATCATCTGCTGCCAGATCGCGGGGTAATCGCGCTGCAGGACGTTCTGCACGTAGTTGCAGAAGTACCCGGTGCTGCCGGCCGCGCTCACGCAGCCCGTATTGAGCGGTGTGCTGGACATGTGCAAGACGATCGGCGAGGCCTCGGCTGCCTTCGCCGCCGCCTTGGAGATCATGTTCAGCTGGTACATCCGGTTGAGGACCTCGTTGCGCCGCGTCTTGGACGCCGCCGGGTAGTTGACAGGGTCGAACCCCGACGGCTCCTGCACGATGCCGGCCAGTTCAGCCGCCTGCGTCAGGGTCAGCCTGGAGGCGGGCACGCTAAAGTACCGCTCGGCCGCGACCTGGATGCCGTAGGCGTGCTCCCCGAAGGGGGCCACGTTGAGGTAGGCCGCCAGCAGATCCGGCTGTGTCATCTGATGCTCGACCGTGGCGGCGATCCTGAGCTGCTCGAGCTTCCGCGCGGCGTCGGGGTAGATGGCCTGCTCAAGCAGGGTCTGGTTGGTACCAGCCTGCAGCTCGCGTACGTTCTTGACGTACTGCTGGGCCAGGGTGGAGGCGCCCTGGAGCTGACCGCCGCCCTCGTCGCTGAAGATGGCGCGGATCGTGCCCCGCGGGTCCAGCGCGCCTTCGGTCCAGAAGTTATCGTCCTCGATAGCGACGATTGCCTGGCGCATGACCGGTGCGATCTGGTTATAGGTGACCGGCACCCGGTAGATGTCTCCCGGGTAGAACTCCGCGATGACCTGATCCTCGGCGTCGTAGATCTTGGACACGGTGGGCGGCGTGCCGAGCGAGCCCACCGGCAGGTTGTCGAAGGTGTTCGAGGCATCGCGCGCGGCGATCCCGGTAATGGCGACGGCCGGAAGCGTGATCCCGGCCACAAGAAGACCGGCCACGAGAGTCAGCAGGATGAGCTGGCCGACGACCCCGTACGTTGCGCCGGCGCGGCGCCAGGTGTTTTGCACCCGATCAGGCTACGCTGCATCGGCAGCAACCAGCCAGGTTGGAGCGGAACCGCGATCAGATACGACAGCTTCCGGCAAATTGTCAGCTGCGGACGGCGTAGTGTAGCTACTTGTTGCCTGCGCGTGTATAGCCCATGAGGGCTATTCAGGAAATGGGCCCGCTGGGGTCTAGCGCTGCGCGCTCGACTTCCGTAAGTTACTTTTCCGCGACCATCACTCGCCGGAGCCGGTCGCCCTGAGTCGGCTCCGGACCGCAACTGAACGCCACCCGGGCGTGATCAACCTCCCGCGGGCGTGACGATCAGAGGAGCTGGGCCACATGTGGATCACGGACTGGACTGCGCGTGCCGCGTGCAAGGGGACTGACCCGGACGAACTCTTCGTCCAGGGCGCGGCGCAGAACCGGGCCAAGCTGATCTGCCGCGGCTGCCCGGTCAGGACTGAGTGCCTGGCCGACGCTCTGGACAACCGGATCGAGTTCGGAGTCTGGGGCGGCATGACCGAGCGCGAGCGCCGTGCCCTGCTGCGCCGCAGGCCGGATGTCACATCCTGGCGCGATCTGCTTGAGAACGCGCGCAACCACTATGAGCGGACGGGCGACGAGCTAGTCGCTAGCTGACCGCCGGAACCCGACCGCACAATCAATCGCGCCGGGGCGCCCGTCGCCGCAGTGAGCATTGCCACATTGGCGGGCGCATAAGACACCTGCCGGCCGATTTGGCCGAGGATCGGGCTCGTGCTGCCAATTAACGCTGAGTAGCGACGCAGTTACCTCAAGCCATTATCTTTGCGGCCGAATGCCTGCCCGATCCTGTGCAGCCCGTCCAGGTCGTGGATGTCGTCGGGCTGCGCCGGAATCTCCGCGACCGGGACGAGCGGGTGCGCGGCCGTGAAGTGCTCGGCCACACGCCGCTGCCCGGCCGCCTGCTGCATCCGGTCCGCGTGCAGCCGCAGGGCAGTCACCGTCAGCGGGTAGGCGCCGCCGCGCCCGTCGTCGGATTCGCCCCGGTCGGATTCGCCTGCGGCGCCTGCCTCCAGCATCTCGGCCGCGGCCAGGCTCCTGGCCGCCGACAGCTGCGCCGCCGGCGGTCGCTGCACCCGGTTCAGGATCAGCCCGGCGAGCGGCATACGCTCCTCGGCGAGGCGCTCCACGAAATACGACGCCTCCCGCAGCGCGTCCGGCTCCGGTGCCGCGACGACAAGGAACGCCGTGCCCGGTGCCCGGAGCAGCTGGTAGGTGTAATCGGCTCGCTCGCGGAAGCCGCCGAACATCGTGTCGAGCGCGGAGACGAACGTCTGGACGTCGCGCAGGACCTGGGTGCCGAGGATCTTGGTCAGAACGCCGGTGACCATGCCGAAGCCGGCGTTGAGCACCTTCAGGTAAGCGCGGCCGCCCACCTTCGCCGGGGCCACGAGCAGGCGGAGCAGCCGGCCATCGAGGAACCGGGCGAGGCGCTGCGGCGCATCGAGGAAATCAAGCGCCGAGCGGCTCGGCGGGGTGTCCACGACGATGAGGTCCCACTCCTGAGCCCGGCTCAGCTGGCCGAGCTTCTCCATCGCCATGTACTCCTGGGTGCCGGCGAAGCTCGATGACAGCGACTGGTAGAACGGGTTGGCGAGGATCTGGGCAGCGCGGTCGGGGTCGGCGTGCGCCTCGACGATCTCGTCGAAGGTTCGCTTCATGTCGAGCATCATGGCGTGCAGGCTGCCCGCCCCGGTGCCGCCGTTCCCTTCCCGGAACGGCGGCTCGTCGGAAACCGCCGCACCGACGCCGGGAACCAGCCGCGGTGTGTTGTCCAGGGACGTCAGTCCCATCGACTGCGCCAGCCGCCGGGCCGGGTCTACGGTCAGGACCACCACGTGGCGGCCCCGCTCGGCCGCGCGGACGCCGATGGCCGCGGCCGTGGTGGTCTTGCCCACGCCGCCGGAGCCGCAGCAGACGAGGATCCGGTTCCTGCGGTCGTCGATCAGCCGGTCGACGTCCAGGACGGGGGGCGGGTGCCTGCTGGTCATCACGCCGCCCGCTGAGCCCGCAGGGCCGCCGCGAGCTGGTACAGGCCCGCGAGGTCCATGCCGTCGCTGATCCAGGGCAGCTCATAGCAGTTCTGCCCGGTCTCGGCCAGCCGCTGCAGCAGGACGTCCTGGCCGAGGGCGGTCCTGGCCTGCTCCGATAGCTCCGCGGCGAGCTGGCCGGCGAGACCTGCGGTGTCGTCGATGCCCGCCGCCTTGAGCCCGAGCGCGAGCTGGCTCGTGTCGAGCGTGCCGCCGGCAGCCGCGGCGACCTGGGCCGGCGGCAGCGCGAGCGGTCTGGCCATGTTCACGACGACGGCGCCGGGCCGGATCCCGTCCAGCGCGCGGAGCTCGGCGATGCCGTCGAGGGTCTCCTGCACCGGCATCTCCTCCAGCACGGTGACGAAGTGGACGACGGTCTGCGGCGACCTGATCACGTTCTGCACGGTGTCCGCGTGCCCGCGGATCGGGCCGACCTTGGCCAGGCCCGACACCTCGGTGGTGACATTGAGGAACCGGCCGATCCGGCCGGTGGGCGGCGCGTCCATGACCACCGCGTCGTAGGCGCGGCCACCGCTACGAGCCGAGTCCTTGCGCCGGACGGCCTCGGCGGCCTTGCCGGTCAGCAGCACATCCCGGAGTCCCGGCGCGATCGTGGTGGCGAAATCCATCACGCCCAGCTTGGTCATCGCGGTGCCGGCGTGCCGCATGCCGTAGAACATCTCCAGGTACTCCGCCAGCGCCGACTCGGGGTCGGCGACAAGCGCGAAGACGTCGCCGCCCGGTTCGCCCTGGCCAGACGGGCTGCCCGGCGCGACCGCGATCCTGCGCTCGGCGTAGGGCAGCGGCGGCACGTCGAACAGCTGCGCGATGCCCTGGCGGCCCTCAACCTCCATGAGCAGCACTTTCTTGCCGCCGGACGACAGGGCGAGGGCTAGCGCGCCCGCTACCGTCGTCTTGCCCGTGCCACCCTTGCCGGTCACGACATGTAGCCGCACGCCGTCCCAGTCGGTGTCACGTGAGGTCACGATTGGAGGTTATCCGCGCGTGCCGCCAGCGTGAGCCGCCAGGCCGGCCTGCCTCCGCCGCCACTGTGACGTGCGCCACTATGGCAGCGACCGGCGAAGTAACTACGCTGGATCGCAGAGGTCACCGCTTGGGGCCGAAAGGGATGATTCGGCGTGGAAACAGCAATCATTGTCATAGTAGTGCTGATCGTTCTTGTTGGCGGCACGGCGGTCGCCCGTGCGGTCCGCGTCGTGCAGCAGTTCGAGCAGGGCATTGTCTTCCGTTACGGCAAGCTCGCTGGGACCAGGGGACCCGGGCTCACCCTGATGGCGCCGTTCATCGACAAGATGCAGAAGGTCAACATGCAGATTGTCGCCATGGCGGTGCCGGCGCAGGAGGGCATCACCAGGGACAACGTGAGCGTCAGGGTGGACGCGGTGGTCTACTTCCGGGTGGTGGACCCGGTGAAGGCCACGATCAACGTGCAGAACTACATGTTCGCGATCTCCCAGCAGGCGCAGACGTCGCTACGGTCGATCATCGGCCAGTCCGAGATGGACCAGCTGCTGGCCGAGCGCGACTCGGTGAACCGCGAGCTCCGCCGCATCATCGACGAGCCGACCGAGGGGCCGTGGGGCATCCGGGTCGAGCGGGTCGAGATCAAGGACGTGTCGCTGCCCGAGGGCATGAAGCGCTCCATGTCCAGGCAGGCAGAGGCGGAGCGGGAACGGCGGGCCCGGATCATCACCGCGGACGGCGAGTTCCAGGCGTCCAAGCGGCTGGCCGCGGCGGCCAACGTCATGTCCCGCGATCCCGCCGCCCTGCAGCTGCGGCTGCTCCAGACCGTCGTGGAGGTCGCGGCGGAGCGTAACAGCACCCTGGTCATGCCGATCCCGGTGGAGCTGCTGCGGTTCTTCGACAAGTTCACCCCGAATTCGGGGAACGCGGGCCTAGACACGCTCGAGGAACAGGGTGACAAGGAAGTCGCCGAGGCCGAGGCCGCCGCGTCCGGCGAGATCGGCGCCATCTCCGACGTTCCGCCGGAGATACCCGAGGTGGGCGGGATTCCCGAGCTTTCGGCGGGGCAGAAGGGCGAGCGGGCCGCGCCCGGCAGTCCGCTCGCCGAGCCCGCGCCCGTGCCCAGGGAGGGCGACTCGAGCGCTTCCTCGGCCAACGGCGGTACGGCCGTCGGCGGCGCCGCCAGCCCGGAACCTGAAGACACGGATACGGCCTCGAAGGGCTAGCGATCGCGTTAAGGGGAGCGTTTGGGGGGCTCTCGGCCCCCAAACGCTCCCCTTAAGCGAATCCGGCCTGGATCATGGTCGGCTGCTCCGCTGTAGGGTTCCGCTATGGCCAAATGGGAGTACGCGACGGTGCCGCTGCTGGTGCATGCAACCAAGCAGATACTGGACAGCTGGGGCGACGACGGCTGGGAGCTCGTGGCCGTGGTGCCCGGCCCCAACCCGGAGCAGCTCGTCGCCTACCTGAAGCGAGTCAAGGAGTGAGCGGCGGAGGTCAGTCCCCTGAGGAACGGCTGGCCGCCCTGGGGCTGAGGCTCCCTGAGGTCGTCCCGCCGGTGGCCGCGTACGTGCCCGCGGTCCGTTCCGGTTCCACGGTCTACACGGCCGGGCAGCTGCCCGTCGTGGAAGGCAAGCTCGTGGCCACAGGAAAGGTCGGCGCCGAGGTCGGCGTGGCCGAGGCCGCGGCGCTCGCCCGGACCTGCGCACTCAACGCGCTGGCCGCGGCGGCATCGGTCGCGGGCGGGCTGGCCGGGATACGCCGGATCGTCAAGGTGACCGGATTCGTCGCCAGCGCGCCCGACTTCACCGGTCAGGCGCAGGTGGTGAACGGCGCGAGCGAGCTGCTGCTTGAGGTCTTCGGCGACGCCGGCCGGCATGCGCGCAGCGCCGTCGGCATGGCGGTGCTGCCGCTGGACGCGCCGGTCGAGGTCGAGCTGATCGCCGAGATCAGGGACTAGGGCGGGCGCACATGCCAGGTGAGGCTGCATCGTTCCGGCTGCCTGAGCCAGTCGCGGGGAAGGCCCGCGAGTTCATTGCCGGGAACAAGCGGCCCGCCATCCCCCGCGACGCGGCGACGGTCATGCTGCTGCGGGACGGCCCGGCCGGCCCGCTCGAGGTGTACATGCTGCGCCGCAAGCCGTCGATGGCGTTCGCGCCGGGTGCGATGGTCTTCCCCGGCGGCTCGGTCGACCCCAGGGACGCCGACGAGCAGGTCGCCTGGACCGGACCCGACGCGGCTCACTGGGGGCAGATCTTCGACGCACCGCCGGAACTCGCGCGCGCACTGGTCTGCGCGGCGGTGCGCGAGACATTCGAGGAGTCGGGCGTGCTGCTGGCCGGGCCGTCCGCCGGCGAGGTGGTGGCCGACACTACGAGCGACGAGTGGGAAGCCGACCGGCAGGCGCTGCTCGACCGGTCGGTCTCGCTCGCCGAATTGCTGGCCCGCAGGGGCCTGGTGCTGCGGGCGGACCTGCTCAGGCCCTGGTCGAGGTGGATCACGCCGGTCATGGAGCCCCGGAGGTTCGACACGAGGTTCTTCGCCGCGGCGCTCCCGGCCGGCCAGCGGACCAGGGATGTCGGCGGCGAGGCGTCCGCGGTGGCCTGGATCGAGCCGGCCGCGGCGCTAGCGGCCGGCCGCCGCGGCGAGCTTGCGCTGATGCCGCCCACGATGGTGTCCCTGACCGAGCTGGCGGGCTGCGACGGCCTGCCGGACGCGCTCGCTGGGCCGCGCGAGGTTGCGCCGATCATCCCGGAGGTCCAGCTGCGCGAGGGCGCGGTGTGGCTCACGGTTCCCGGCATCCGCGAGTACCCGGCATGACCCGCCCAGACGTGACAGCCCAGATATGACAGCCCAGACATGACGGCCCAGCCCGGTCACCAGCCGCAGGACCCGGTCGACGGGTCCGGCACGCAGCGAGCGTTCTGTGTCCTGGCACCGAACCCGTCGCTGATGACTCTCGACGGCACCAACACCTGGCTGATCGCCGAGCCCGGCAGCCCGGCCGCGATCGCTGTAGACCCTGGCCCCGACGACGAGGGGCACCTGCGGCGCGTGGTGTCGACCGCGGAGGAGCGCGGCCAGCGGATCGCCGCGATCGTGCTGACACACCGGCACGCCGATCACTCGGCCGGGGCCGCCCGGCTGGCCGAGCTCACCGGCGCCCCGGTCCTGGCGATGGACCCGGCATACCGCCGCGGGAACGAGGGCCTGGCCGCGGGCGACGTACTCACCGCCGGCGGCTGCGAGGTTCGCGTCATCGAGACACCCGGCCACACCACGGACTCGGTGTGCCTGCTGCTGCCGGCCGACGGTGGGGTGCTCACCGGGGACACCGTGCTCGGCCGCGGCACCACGGTCATCGGCACGGACGGCAGCCTCGCCGATTACCTGGACTCCCTGCACCGGCTCCTGGCGCTCGTCGAGCAAGCAGGGCTGCGGGCGCTCCTGCCCGGGCACGGGCCGCTGCTGCCCGATGCCGCGGGGACGCTCGACTACTACCTGACGCACCGGGCCGAGCGGCTCGCCGAGGTACAGGATGCGATCGCGGCAGGCGACCGGACGCTGGCGGAGATTGTCGCCAGGGTCTACGCCGAGGTCGATCAAGCCCTCTGGCCGTTCGCCGAGTGGTCGGTGCGGGCTCAGCTGGAGTATCTGGACGGCCGGGGTGACCTGCCGCCGGGGATGCGGGTGCCGCCGTTCCCGGCCGGGAGTGCGGGCTAAGGAAGGGCTACCGGGCCCGCTTACGCAGCCGGTCGGCGTCCGTGACCAGCACGGACTTGGCGGCGAGCTGAATCCAGCCCCTGGCGGCGAAATCGGCAAGCGCCTTGTTGACCGTCTCTCGCGACGCACCGACGAGCTGGGCCAGTTCCTCCTGCGTCAGGTCGTGGTTGACCTGGATGCCCTCGGAATTCGGTACCCCGAACCGCTCGGCGAGATCGAGCAGCGCCTTGGCCACCCGGCCGGGCACGTCGGTGAAGACGAGGTCGGCCTTGACGTCGTTGATGCGCCGCAGGCGCTGGGCCAGCGCCTGGAGCAGGTGCATAGCGACCTCGGGCCGGGTGGACAGCCATTTCCGCACGTCGTCATGGGCGAGCCCGGCCAGTTCGGCGTCGGTGACGGCAGTTGCGGTGGCGGTTCTGGGCACGGGATCGAACAGCGACAGCTCGCCGAACATCTCGCCGGGCCCATGGACGCTCTGGAGGTTCTCGCGGCCATCCGGCGCGGCCCTGGTCAGCTTGATCTTGCCGCTGATGATGATGTAGAGCTTGTCGCCGATGTCTCCCTCGGAGAACAGCCGATCGCCGCGGGCCAGCTTCACGACCATGACCCCGGCGCGCAGCGCGCGCGTATCCTCCTCGTCCAGCGTGTCGAATAGCGGCGCCTCGCTCAGGGCATCGTCAGCCTGGCCCATGACACCTCCTCGAGAGTGTCTTTGCTGCACAGTCGTTTCTACCCAGTGTCCACCCAGTCGTGCCCACTTCCGTGGCCGGTCATCCCCCGGCTCTCAGCCGTGCGGGCTGGCGGGCCCGTGCGGGCTGGCGGGCCCGTGCTGGCTGCTGGCCAGGCGCCGCCGGCAGGCAACTATCTCCGCCTCGGCGGCGACCCGGTCCACCCAGGTGGCGGGGATGACCTCCTTGCCTGGCTCCAGGGCCTTGTAGACCTCGAAGAAATGCTGAATTTCCAGCCGGTCAAAATCCGGTACATCGGATATATCGGTCAGATGGGCCATGCGCGGGTCGGTGGCCGCGACGCACAGGACCTTGTCGTCCAGGCCGTTCTCATCCCGCATCCGGAACATCCCGATTGCCCGGCATGAGATCAGGCAGCCGGGGAATGTCGGCTCGTCGAGGATGACCAGCGCGTCCAGCGGGTCGCCGTCGTCGGCCAGGGTGTCCTCGATGAAGCCGTAATCCGCCGGGTACCTGGTCGAAGTGAACAGCATGCGGTCCAGCCGGATCCGGCCGGTCTCGTGATCCATCTCGTACTTGTTACGCTGCCCCTTCGGAATCTCGATTACTACATCGAACTCCACGTGTGGCTCCCAGGCGCCTCGATGGAAAACTCCGTTGCTTAGCTGAGTGTCTACCCTCAGGCCACCGGCTCAGCGTGCGGGTCGTCGCATCGCGGCGTGGGAGTATGACCCGGGCAGACAGAGATCGCGTGAAGGGAACGGGCAGGTGCGCCGGCTGACTCGGCTGATGGTCGTGGCAACGGCCCTGCTCTGCGTGTTCACGATCGGCGCCGGGGTGGCGGTGTCGCGGCTACTGCCCGAGCGGCTTGCGCTGTGGCGGCCGGCCCGGATCGCCGCGGTACCGCTGGCGGGCTCGAGCCCGGCGCTGAGCGCGGCGACCGGCGCGGTCAGTACCCCGCCCGGCATCACGATGACCGGCCTGTCCGGCGCGCTGGCCCCGGTCCTCGGCTCCGGCGCCCTGGGTCCCAGCGTGGGAATGCTGGTCACCGACCTGACGACCGGGCAGGTGCTCTACTCGCAGAATTCGTCCGCTGGGTTCACCCCGGCCTCTACTACGAAGCTCGCGACCTCGATCGCCGCCCTGCAGGTCCTGGGCGCCGGTGCCCGGTTCACGACCACTGTCGTGACCGGTGCGAGCCCGCACAGCATCGTGCTCGTCGGCGGCGGCGACCCCACACTTGCCGCCGGCCGCCCGCCCGCCAGCGACTATCCCCAGCCGGCCACCCTGCTTGACCTTGCCGGGGCGACGGCGCGCGCATTGCGGGAACGAGGCACCAGGAGCGTGCAGCTCGGATACGACGCATCCCTCTACACGGGTCCCGGCCTCGCGCCCGGATGGGACGCCGACGACGTGGTCACCGGCAACGTCACCGTGATAACCCCGCTCGAGGTCGACCAGGGCAGGCTCACGCCGTCGGGTCAGCCCGAGGATGCCGACGACCCTGGCAACTTCCGCCCTCGGTCCACCGATCCGGCCCTGCAGGCGGCCCAGTCGTTCGCGTCGTTCCTGCGGGCCGACGGCATCACCGTCACGGGCGGACCCTCGCCGGCGACTGCGCGGCGCCAAGCCGCGACGCTGGCCAGCGTCAGCTCGCCGCCGCTGTCCCAGATCATCGAGTGGATGCTGGAGGAGAGCAACAACGTCATCGCGGAGAACCTGGCGCGGCACATCGCGCTGGCGACCGGCGCCCAGCCGTCGTTCAGCGGGGCGGCCGCCGCCGAGGAGTCGGTGCTGCGTCGTCTCGGCGTCACCGGCCTCCAGCTCAGTGACGGCAGCGGGCTCTCCCACAATGACCTGATCACCCCGGCCGCGCTCGTCCAGCTCATCGGGCTGGCCGCCAGCCGCCCGGCCCTGCGCTCGGTGCTGACCGGGCTCCCGGTGTACGGGTTCTCCGGCACGCTCGCGAACACCGACAGCACCTTCTACGGCGGCGCGGGGCCCGCGCTCGGCACGGTCCGGGCCAAGACCGGCAACCTGGAGACGGTCATCGACCTGGCCGGCGTCGCCTATGCCAAGGACGGCCAGCTGCTCGCGTTCGCCGTGATGGCCGACAGGCTCACGAGCCTGCCTGCGGCTGGCCAGGCGCTGGCAGGGATCGCGAACGTGCTGGCGGGCTGCGGCTGCCGCTGAGGAACGGCATCCCCTCGGCGCCGGAATCCGTTCCCGCGGGAACGTCGCAGGCCGAATCCGACCCCAGCGGCGAGGTTTAAAGCTCCCCGGCGCAAGTGGGTCACCGCCCGGCGCGACGTTGACCGCTCTGTCCACGTACGGTGGTGGGGTGAGTACCTCGCAGATGATCGACTGGCAGGTCGCCACCGCTACCGGCGTCCGCTGGGTCAGGCCGGGCCCGCAGGTCAGTATGGCCGAGGCCAGGAAGGTCGTGGCCGAGCTCCGGCAGCTGGCCGACGCCGTGGCCGAGCCGGTGCGGGAGCTGACCGGCCTGCCGGGCTCGCCGGACGACGGCCGGGTCGCGGTAGTGGACCGGCCGGGCTGGATCCGCGCGAACGTCGACGGCTTCCGTGTCGTCCTCGACCCGCTCGTACAGCGGATGAGCGAGGGCGGCAACATGCCGCAGCCCGGATCGGTGATCACTGCCGTCGGATCGCGAGTGACCGGAATGCAGGCGGGCCTGATCCTTGCGTATCTGGCCGGCCGGGTGCTCGGCCAGTACGAGCTGTTCCTGCCGCCGGACCCGGACGCGCCGGCAACCGATGCGCCGGCCGGTCGTCTGACGCTGGTCGCGCCGAATATCGTCATGGTCGAGCGCGAGCTCGATGTGAACCCCCATGACTTCCGCAGGTGGGTATGCCTGCACGAGGAGACGCACCGGACGCAGTTCACCTCGGTGCCCTGGCTGCGCCCGTACGTCCAGCAGCAGATGACCGACTTCCTCCTGGCCTCCGAGCTCGACCCGGCCTCGATCCTCGACCGGCTGCGTTCCGCCGCCGACGCGGTGGCGGGTGCGGTCCGCGGCGGTGACAGCGAGAGCCTGATCGAGGCCATCCAGACGCCGCGGCAGCGCGAGATCCTCGACAAGATGACGTGCGTTATGACCCTTGTCGAAGGTCACGGCGACTACGTGATGGACGCCGTGGGCCCGGCCGTCGTGCCGTCGGTGGCCGAGATCCGGGCCAAGTTCAGCGCCCGGCGCGGTTCCGCAGGCCGGATGGAGCAGGCCATCCGCCGCATCCTCGGCATCGACCTGAAAATGAAGCAGTACGAGCAGGGCTCGCGTTTCGTCAATGAGGTCGTGTCCGAGGCCGGAATGGCCACCTTCAACAAGGTGTGGACCTCGCCCGACACTCTGCCGACCAAGGAAGAGCTGGCCAGCCCGCAGCAGTGGCTGGAGCGAGTGGGCGGCGTCGAGCCGCCGGCCATCTCGGACTGAGCCTTCGTGGGCCCGCACCCGGCTGTCGCGGCGATCCGGCTCGCCGTGCGTCGCAGCCTCGCGGGGAAGCCCTCCTGGGGTGATGCCGCATCTGGGGACCTGGGGCTAAGGGACGAGGCCGGGGACGATGTGGCTCCAGACGGCTTGGCTTCGGGGGAGCTGTCTCCTGGAGACCTGGTGCTCGTGGCCTGCTCGGGCGGTGCCGATTCGCTCGCCCTGGCCGCCGCGGTCGCGTTCGAGGCACCCAGGGCTGGCCTGCGGGCGGGTGGCGTTGTCGTCGACCACGGCCTCCAGCCGGGCTCGGCTGAAGTGGCGGCCTCGGTGGTCGAGACGATGGCGAGCCTGGGCCTGGACCCGGCGCTGAAGGTCAGCGTCAGGGTCGCAGGACCCGGCGACCCAAACGGCTATCAGGGTCCCGAGGCGGCCGCCCGCTCGGCCAGGTACGCGGCCCTCGACCGGACGGCCGCATCCGCGGGGGCCACCGCGGTCGTGCTCGGCCACACCCTCGACGATCAGGCCGAGACCGTCCTGCTCGGGCTGGCCCGCGGGGCCGGCGCCCGGTCACTTGCGGGCATGCGTGGCCATTCCGGCCTGTACCTGCGGCCGCTGCTCGGGCTACGCCGCGCGCAGACGCGGGCGGCCTGCGCGGCCCTGGGCCTCAAGCCGTGGGACGACCCGCAGAACTGCGACCCTGCCTTCACCCGGTCCAGGGTGCGGCACGACCTGCTGCCGGCTCTGGAGGCTGCCCTCGGGCCGGGAGTCACCGAGGCGCTGGCGCGCACCGCGCGGCTGCTGCGGGCCGACGCAGACGCGCTGGACGAGCTGGCTGTGGCCGCTGCGGCGCGCATCC
>JASHOV010000435.1 GCA_030038495.1 Streptosporangiaceae bacterium | reverse complement strand
GGTAGTGGCGCGTAGCGTCATCGCCAGCAGCAGATAAGGCGCGGACTACGCAGCGAGCGGCTTGGTTAGCCCTCTTCCCCACAGGAGCTCACATGGCACCGAACGACAAGGCGAGCCTCGGCAAGAGTGGCGACAGGGAGAAGTCCCTGGAGACCGCGCTCGCGCAGATCGAGCGGCAGTTCGGCCGCGGCTCGATCATGCGGCTCGGCGACGACACCCGCGCGCCAGTGGAGGTCATCCCGACCGGGTCGATCTCACTGGATGTCGCGCTCGGTATCGGCGGCTTCCCGCGTGGGCGAATTGTGGAGATATACGGACCGGAGAGTAGCGGGAAGACGAGCCTTGCCCTGCACGCCGTTGCCAACGCGCAGAAGGCAGGCGGTATCGCGGCGTTCATCGACGCGGAGCACGCGCTGGACCCGGACTACGCCAAGAAGCTCGGCGTCGACACCGACGCGCTCCTGGTCTCCCAGCCGGACACCGGCGAGCAGGCGCTGGAGATCGCGGACATGCTGATCCGCTCCGGTGCGATCGATGTCATCGTCATCGACTCGGTTGCCGCGCTGGTGCCACGAGCCGAGATCGAAGGCGAGATGGGAGACAGCCATGTTGGCCTGCAGGCCCGGCTGATGTCCCAGGCTCTCCGCAAGGTGGCCGGCGCACTGAACCAGACAAAGACGACAGCGATCTTCATCAACCAGCTGAGGGAGAAGATCGGAGTCATGTTCGGATGCATGTCCGCCACCACCCGGGTCACCCTTGCCGACGGCAGCCAGGAGAAAATTGGCAAGATCGTCAATCAGCGCATGGCCGTCGAGGTCCTGTCTTACGACCCGGTGACCTGCACGATTGCGCCGCGCAAGATCGTGAACTGGTTCAACAACGGGTCGGCTGAGCGGTTCTTGCAGTTCACTGTCGCCAAGTCCGGCGGCAACGGCAAGTCGCAGTTCGCCGCCACGGAGAATCACCTGATCCGCACGCCTGGCGGCTGGCGTCCAGCGGGAGAGATCATCGAGGGCGATCGTGTCCTGGTGGCCGAGCCGCAGTTGCTCAGCGACCAGCAGATGCAGGTCATTCTCGGCTCCGTGATGGGCGATGGGAATCTCTCGCCGAATCTTCGCGGCCGGTCGGGTACTCGGTTCCGGCTCGGGCACAGCGCGAAGCAGGTCGACTACCTGGACTGGAAAGTGTCGATGCTCGGCAATATCAGGCACGCGCGGACCGTCAATGCGAAGGGTGCCGTTTTCGCCGACTTCACGCCGCTGGCCGAGCTGGCGGAGTTGCGCGATGTCGTCTACTTCGGCGACGGGAAGAAGCATTTGACGTGGGAGTATCTGAAGGCGCTGACGCCGCTGGCGCTCGCCATCTGGTACATGGATGACGGGGGCTTCACGGTCCGCTCGAAGGGCCTTCAGGAGCGCACCCGGGGCGGATCGGGCCGGATCGAGATCTGCGTCGAGGCGATGAGCCCGGGTTCACGCGAGCGGCTAGCGCAGTACCTTCAGGACACCCATGGCATCGAACTCCGCTTGCGGCTGTCGGGCAGCCGGAAGAAGGCAGTGCTTACTTTCAGCACGTCCGGGACGGAGAGGTTCCAGAAGCTCGTCGCCCCGTATGTGCACCCGTCCATGGGCTACAAGCTCCTGCCGCGTTACCAGCAGCGTTTTAGCGTGCAGCCCGAGTACGTCGAGCCTGAACTCCGTCTCCAGCCAGCCAGAGTGCTGGATATTCATGTCAAGCCGCGGACTCGCTCGATGAACCGGTTCGACATCGAGGTCGAAGGCGGCCACAGCTACTTCGTTGACGGAGTCATGGTCCACAACAGCCCGGAGACGACGACCGGCGGAAAAGCCTTGAAGTTCTATGCATCGGTTCGACTTGATATTCGTCGAATAGAAACGCTAAAAGATGGCACCGATGCAGTCGGTAATAGAACAAAAGTAAAGGTCGTAAAGAACAAACTAGCGCCCCCATTCAAAACGGCGGAATTCGATATTCTATATGGAATAGGAATTAGCCGCGAGGGCGGGCTTATCGACCTGGGTGTCGAGCAGGGGTTCGTGCGCAAGTCCGGAGCCTGGTACACCTACGACGGCGACCAGCTCGGTCAGGGCAAGGAGAACGCGCGGAACTTCCTGCGCGACAACCCCGACCTCGCCGACGAGATCGAGAAGAAGATCAAGGAGAAGCTGGGCGTGGGCGCGCGGCTGGACGCGGACGCGGACGCGGCGACGGGCGGCGCGGCGACGGGCGGCGCGGCCGGCCTGGCATCCGTGACGAACCTGCGGTCCGAGTAGCCGCAAACAGCAGCAGGCAGGAGGAAAATGACGGGCGCGCGCAGGCGGGCGGATAGCACCTCGGGCGACGCGCCCGTCCCGCATGGCAGGGACCGCGGGTACGTCGAGGGGGGCGAGCGCGAGCGCGATGATCCCGAGTCCGTCGCGCGCCTGATCTGCCTGCGGCTGCTGACCGCGGCGCCGCGGACGCAGGCCGAGCTGGCCGCCGCCCTCCGCCAGCGCGGCATACCCGACAGCGCGGCGCAGGCCGTACTCGCGCGGTTCGCCGCGGTCAAGATCATCGACGACGCGACGTTCGCACGGGCCTGGGTCGAGTCACGTCACCATGGCCGCGGCCTGGCGGGCCGCGCACTGGGCGCGGAACTTCGCCGCAAGGGCGTGGCGCCGAACGACATCGTCGGCGCGCTGGAGGAACTTGCCCCCGGCCAGGAGCTTGCGACCGCGCGCGAACTGGTCGCGCGGCGCCTGCCGGGCACCAGCGGACAGCCGGGCCCGGCCCGGATGCGCCGGCTGACCGGCCTGCTCGCGCGCAAGGGATACGGACCCGGGCTGGCCTTCCGCGTGGTGCGCGAGGCACTGGAGCAAGAGGCCGCCGACACCGGCGGGGCCGCCTGCTACCTGGCCGACATGCCCGAGCCGGACACCGACGACGACGCGGAGCTCACCGAGCTGTAGCCGCCTGCCGCGCGGACCGCCGTATATCGGCAGACTCATACAAGATCGGCAGGCTTGCTCAAATCGTTATCAACGCTTAGCCTCACGGCAGCGAGGTTTTTGCTCCGTGCAAGGCGTTCCAGCGTTTGGACACGTTCACGATACGAGTGGCAGGACGGCGGCCGGCCCCGAGAAGCTGGCGGCTCTGATGCCCGGGAAGCGGGAGATAGGCGCAGGTCACGAGCCAGGTGCAAGGACGGGACAGGTTCTTTCACCGGGTGCGCGCGAACCCAGGCGGAAGGAGATAGGGGCTCAGAGCTAATGCAGCCGGCCGCATGCTGGCCGGTTAGCGCGGGACACCCTGACGGCAGGAACGCAGCGGCGCCGGTGCGGCGGCGGGTTGTTTGTGCCTGACCAAAACCACCGTCCGGGACCCGTGCCGCTTACGGGCACGCCCGTAACGGTGGCGCCCTTGCCCGGGCAAGACCCCTCGCTGCAGGCCGACGAGGCTGCTGACGGCGCGCGTGGTGTACGCGAGTCGAGGCGGAGAGGGGTGAACCGTGAACAACGGAGCTGTGGTCGCGCTAGCAGTCGTCGGGTGCCTCGCCGCCGTGGGGGCTCTTGCGGTGCTGGTGATACTGCTTCGGCGCGGCGCGCCGCTGGCGACGCCGGTGCCCCGTTCCCAGCCGAACGGCGAGCTGACTCAGATCGACCGGGCGCGCGTTCAGGCCGAGGCGGAAGCCTACGCGGCACAGCTCAAGGCCACAGCGGATCGCGATGCCGCGGAGATCATCAGCAAGGCCGAGGCGGCCGTGGCGCAGACCAGGGCCGACGTGGAAGCAGACGTCCGTAGCGCGAGGGAAGAGGCGAAGACAGCCAAGGAAGAGGCCCGCAGGCTGCGCGGCGACATGGAGCGCCGCGAGGACCGGATGGCCGAGCGCGAGCAGCGGATGGAGGAGGTGGCGCGTAAGGCCGAGGAGCGGGCCGCCGATCTCGACGCCCGCAGGAACGCGCTGGACCAGCGGCGGGCGGAGCTGGACAAGCTCGACGCGGACCGGCTGGTCGAGCTGGAGCGGGTGGCGGGGCTGTCCGCCGATCAGGCCAGGGCCGAGCTCGTGACGGCGATCGAGACCCAGGCGAAGCGCGAGGCCGCGGTGATCGTCCGCGACATCGAGAGCGACGCACAGAAGGAAGGCAACAAGCGCGCGCGCAAGATCGTGACCCTCGCCATCCAGCGGATCGCGAGCGAGCAGACGAGCGAGTCGGTGGTGTCCGTGCTGCATCTGCCCGGCGACGAGATGAAGGGCCGCATCATCGGCCGCGAGGGTCGCAACATCCGCGCGTTCGAGTCGGTCACCGGCGTCAACCTGATCATCGACGACACACCCGAGGCCGTGCTGCTGTCGTGCTTCGATCCGGTGCGGCGCGAGGTCGGCAGGCTGACCCTGGAGCGGCTGGTGCTGGACGGCCGGATCCACCCGCAGCGCATCGAGGAGGCATACGAGCGCAGCCGGGCCGAGATCCAGGCACTATGCGCGCGGGCGGGCGAGGACGCCCTCATTGACGTCGGCGTCACGGACATGCACCCCGAGCTCACGAACCTGCTCGGCCGCCTGCGGTACCGGACCTCCTACGGCCAGAACGTGCTCAAGCACCTGATCGAGTCCGCGCACATCGCCGGAATGATGGGCAGTGAGCTTGGTCTCGACCCGGTGCTGATGAAGAGGTGCACTCTGCTGCATGACATCGGCAAGGCGCTCACCCACGAGGTCCAGGGCAGCCACGCGCTGATCGGGGCGGAGATCGCGCGCAAGTACGGCGAGCCGGAGGACGTGGTGCACGCGATCGAGGCGCATCACAACGAGGTAGAGGTCCGGACGGTCGAGGCAGTGCTGACCCAGGCCGCCGACGCGATCAGTGGCAGTCGGCCCGGTGCTCGCCGCGAGTCGCTCGAGGCGTACGTGAAGCGGCTGGAGCGTCTGGAGCAGATAGCGCTCGCCCAGGACGGGGTGGAGAAGGTGTTCGCCATGCAGGCCGGACGGGAAATCCGGGTCATGGTCAAGCCCGGCGACATCGACGACATCCAGGCCCAGGTGATTGCCCGCGACGTGGCCAAGCAGGTGGAGGACGAGCTGACTTATCCCGGCCAGATCCGGGTCACGGTGATCCGCGAGTCCCGTGCCATCGAGTTCGCCCGGTAGCCGCCGCCGGTGGTAGCGGGCCAGTCAGGCCTTGCGCGCCGCCGCGTGCCTGGCCCGGCTTGGCTTGGTAATCGCGACAGCGGGCACGCCCGGCGGCGTGAACCCGAGTATCTGGCCGTAGAACGAGACCTCGGCCTCCAGCGCGGCGGCGATGGTCTCGGCCTTACGGAACCCGTGCGACTCACCCTCGAACGCCAGGTACGCATGGCTGGTGCCGTGCGCCGCCAGGTCGGCGGCGATGCTCTCGGACTGGGCCGGGGGCACCACCAGATCGTCGAGCCCCTGGAGCAGGAGGATCGGGCACGTCTGCGCACTAACGTGCCCGACGGGCGTGCGTTCGGTGTAGACGGTCTCGAAGCCCGGCAGCGGCCCGATCAGTCCGTCCAGGTAGTGCGACTCGAAGTCGTGCGTCTGCTCCGCGAACCCGCGCAGGTCGGAGACGCCGAAGTACGAGGCGGCGGCGCTGAAGACGACGCCGAACCGCGCGGTCCCTGTCGTCACCGCGGCGAGTGTCGTCCAGCCGCCGGCCGAGCCGCCGCGGATGGCCAGCCGGGCCGGGTCGGCGCCCGCCTCCTGCACCAGCCAGTGCGCGGCCGCGATCGCGTCCTGGACGTCCACAACGCCCCACTGGCGGCGCAGCCGCTCGCGGTACTGCCGGCCGTAGCCGGACGAGCCGCCGTAGTTCACGTCGATGACGCCGATGCCGCGGCTGGTGAAGTAGGCCTTGCTGAGATCGAGCACGCCGGACACCTGTGATGTGGGACCGCCGTGTACCCAGACGACGTACGGTATGCGCTCATCGACCGGCCCCGTCACCTCCGGGTTGGTCGGCGCATACAGGTGCGCGTGTATGACCTGGCCGTACGGGCCCTCGAAGTCGACGGGCCTGGGCACGGGCAGGTAGGCCTCGTCCGCCAGCTCGGGCAGGTCCCGCTGCAATTGCTCGGTCTTGCCGCCCGCTGTATCCACCCGGACCACGCACGGCCGCCCCGCGGGACCGGCGGCGACCGCCACGACGGACGTGCCGCTCGCTGACAGGGCGGGCGTGAAGGCGGGGAACGGGGTGTCCAGGTCGTGCAGCTCGAACGTCTCGGGATCCAGTACTCCCAGGCGGTAAGAGCCGGTCCCGTGCACGACCGCGAGGCGGCCATCCTCAAGCAGCGCGAAGGGCCGGGCACCCAGCTGCCACAATGGCCCGGCGAACTCCTGGTCCGCGGGGAACAGGGCCATCGGCGGCTCGCCGGTCAGACCCAGCTGGTAGATGTTCCACCAGCCCGGCCAGTCCGTCGCGATGTACAGGTTCTCGTTGTCCCGCCACAGCGGCGCCAGCACGGACTCCCGCAGGCTGCCCTGCAGGAGCCGGCCCTTGCCCGGCAGGCCTTTCTCGATCGGGGCGACGCGCAGCTCAGTGCCGTCCCACGGCATGTGCGGGTGATTCCAGCAGATCCAGGCCAGCCACTTGCCGTCAGGCGACGGGGTCGGGAAGGCGAAGAAGTCCGCGCCCGTGACCAGGACGCGGATCCGGTCGGCCTGACCAGCCGCGGAGCCATCCAGCGGCACGGCGACGATCGCCCTGCTGACCTTGCCGTCCTCGTGCCGCTCCTGGACGCACCAGACCTCACGCCGGTCGGGCGAGAGCGCGAAGTCCGCGTACCGCAGACCGCAGGTCTCGAGCGGACCCGATCCGCCCGGCACGCTTACCGGGTCTGGCGTGATCGGCCGCGGTTCCTCCCGGCCGTCGGCCGCGCCGGGGCCGGCCAGGTAGAGGCGCTGGTCGGCGAAGTTGGCGAACAGGATTTCGTATCCCTTGGCCGCGCGGCCCTGCGAATGGCCCGGCTGCAGCGCGGCCCGCGGGACCGGCAGGTAGGACAGGCCGCCGTACTCGTGCACCCGGGTCCGCGCGCTCCACGGCGCTGGCACCAGCATGCTCTGCTTGCCACCGGAGCTGTGCATGATCGTGATGCGGCCGTCCTCTTCGGGGAGGGACTGCTGCCACCACGTGTCGCTGCCCGCGGTGATCGGAAACGATCCGGTGGACTGACCTCTGGCTATATCCGCGGCGGTCATCGGGGACGGCCACTCGCCATAGGGGACTGCGGGGAGAGCCGGCTCCGCCAGTGCTTCTTCGCCTGCCACTGCCTCTTCCGAGCCGACCTTGGTGTCCGTGCCGCTGTCCGTCATACGCATATGGTGCCCTACCGGGCCGTGCCGCTTGACGTGGAATAAGGACACTCGTTCAAGTTCACGGGCCGTCGACGCGCCCGGTCGGCACCGGCCGGCGCTGGCCCGCTGGGCGTCTACCCTGGATGGCATGGCCGGCGCCACGCAGCAGCGAACTTTCGCGATCCGCACCTACGGATGCCAGATGAACATGCACGACTCCGAGCGGCTGGCCGGCCTGCTCGAAGGGGCCGGCTACCGGCGCGCGGACGAGGGCGCCGAGCCTGACGTGGTGGTGTTCAACACCTGTGCCGTCCGGGAAAATGCCGATAATCGCCTGTACGGCAACCTGGGTCACCTGCTCCCGGTTAAGAACGCCCATCCGGGCATGCAGATCGCGGTGGGCGGCTGCCTGGCGCAAAAGGACCGGGCCGCGATCACCGAGCGAGCCCCGTGGGTCGACGTCGTCTTCGGCACGCACAACATCGGATCGCTGCCTGCCCTGCTCGAGCGGGCCCGGATCCGGCGGGAGGCCCAGGTCGAGATCCTGGAATCGCTGGAGCAGTTCCCGTCGGTGCTTCCGGTCAGCCGCGAGTCCGCCTATTCCGGCTGGGTCGCGATCTCGGTCGGCTGCAACAACACCTGCACGTTCTGTATCGTGCCCAGCCTCCGCGGCAAGGAGGAGGACCGGCGGCCCGGCGACGTGCTCGCCGAGGTCCGGGCGCTTGCCGACGACGGTGTGCTGGAGATCACGCTGCT
Source organism: Streptosporangiaceae bacterium (assembly GCA_030038495.1). Lineage (GTDB taxonomy): Bacteria > Actinomycetota > Actinomycetes > Streptosporangiales > Streptosporangiaceae > JAJYUU01. Next base: position 4,687 of record JASHOV010000435.1, on the reverse strand, counting down.
GGGGCAGAACGTGAACTCCTACGGCGTCGGCTTCGGTGACCGGCTCGCGTTCGGCAGGCTGCTGCGAGCCTGTGGCGAGATCGAGGGCCTCGAGCGGGTCCGGTTCACCTCTCCGCACCCGCGCGACTTCACCGACGACGTAATCGAGGCCATGGCCCAGACGCCCAACGTGATGCCGCAGCTGCACATGCCGCTGCAGTCAGGCTCGGACGCGGTGCTGCGCGCCATGCGGCGCGCCTACCGTCGCGACAAGTACCTGGCAATCCTGGACCGGGTCCGGGCCGCTATGCCTGAGGCGGCGATCACCACCGACATCATCGTGGGTTTTCCCGGTGAGACCGAGCAGGATTTCAGCGACACCCTCGACCTGGTCCGCGCGGCCCGGTTCGCCAGCGCGTTCACGTTCCAGTACTCGATCAGGCCTGGAACGCCGGCGGCGTCGATGCCCGACCAGGTACCGCCGGCCGTGGTCGCCGAGCGCTACGAGCGGCTTGCCGCCCTGGTCGCGGAGGTCGCCTGGGCGGAGAACAGGAAGCTGGTCGGTTCCGAGGTCGAGGTGCTGGTCGCGGTCGGTGAGGGACGCAAGGACAGCGCCACGCACCGGATGTCGGGGCGGGCCAGGGACAACAGGCTCGTGCATTTCGCACCGCCCGACCCCGCACCGCGCCCCGGTGACGTCCTCACCACGATCGTCACCAGCGCGTCGCCGCATTACCTGCTGGCCGACGCGGCCCCGCTGACCGTGCGGGCGACGCGCGGCGGTGATGCGTGGGCGGCCCGGCAGGCCGGGGACGCCCGTGCTGATGACTACTGCGCCGCGACGCCGGTCCTGCTGGGCATTCCGGCCCTGCGTACCCCCGGCTGACGAGCCAGGCGCCGGCCGCCAGCTGCCGGACCGCCGACCAGGTCCGCCCGCTAGTTGTCGGCGGCCTCGTCGTCCCAGTCGGCGTCGTCCTCGGACTCAAGCTCGTCGTAATCCTCCGAGTCGAGCTCGTCCTCGTCCGGCTCGAACCCGTCGGACGCGGTGATGTCCTCGCCGTAACTCATCGTTTTCCCCCAATTTTGGCGGCTGGCCAGCCGCGTCGCGTGTGCAGGGCCTTACCCTCCGCTGCCAGACTGATGCAATGCTACGGCCAGTCATAGCGGTGCTGGGGCCGACTGCAGCAGGCAAGTCCGATCTCTCGCTGGAGCTCGCCCGCGCGCTCGACGGCGAAGTCGTAAATGCCGACTCCATGCAGCTCTACCAGGGCATGGACATCGGCACCGCCAAGCTCACGGTCGCCGAGCGGGGCGGGGTCCCGCATCACCTGCTGGACATCTGGCCGGTCACCAGGACTGCCAGCGTGTCGGAATACCAGGTGCTGGCCAGGGCGGCGATCGCGGCCATCCACGAACGCGGGCGAACCGCGATCCTGGTTGGCGGGTCGGGCCTGTACATCCGGGCCGCCATAGACGACCTGCGCTTCCCCGGCACGGATCCGGCCCTGCGGGCCAGCCTGGAGGACGAGCTGGCCCGGGTCGGGCCGGCCGAGCTGCATTCCAGGCTCGCGGCCGCGGATCCGGCCGCCGCCGCGGCCATCCTGCCCAGCAACGGCCGCAGGATCGTCCGGGCGCTCGAGGTCATCCAGCTGTCCGGCCAGCCGTTCACGGCTACCCTGCCCGGCTACGAGTCGGTCCTGCCGGCGATCCAGATCGGCGTCACGCTGCCCAGGGCCGAACTCGACGGGCGCGTCGCGGCACGGGTGGACCGGATGTGGCGGCTCGGCCTGGTCGATGAGGTCCGGGCGCTGGTCGCCGTCGGCTTGCGCGCGGGCCGGACAGCGAGCCGCGCCCTCGGGTACGCCCAGGTGCTGCGATTCCTCGACGGCGAGTGGACCGAAACCGAGGCCGCGGCCCAGACCGTCCAGGCGACCAGGCGTTTCGTGCGGCGGCAGGAGTCCTGGTTCCGCCGCGACCCGCGGGTCACCTGGCTGCCAGGCCCCGGTACCGCCGCCCTCGGCCTCGCCCTGGCCGCAATCCGCGGGTCTCAGCCCGGATAGGCAGCGGGCTACCATCGGTCGCATGCGCTTCGCCAAGGGCCACGGGACCGGGAACGACTTTGTCATCCTCCCCGACCCAGATGGTCAGCTCGACCCGTCGGCGGACCTGGTCGCGCGGCTGTGCGACCGCCGGTTCGGCGTCGGCGGCGACGGGGTGCTGCGCGTCGTGCGGACGAAGGCCGCCAGGACCGAGGTGGACGGTGGCCAGGAGGCGCCCGAGTGGTTCATGGACTACAGGAACGCCGACGGCAGCGTCGCCGAGATGTGCGGGAACGGCGTCCGCGTGTTCGTGCGCTACCTGCTGGACTACGGCCTGGCGTCCGGGCCCGAGCTTGCGGTTGCGACCAGGGCCGGGCTCCGGCGGGTCAGGGAAGAGGCAGACGGGCAGCTCACCGTCGACATGGGTGGCGCTCAGGTGACCGGGGAGGGCTCGGTCGAACTGGGGGGTCAGCGCCTGGACGGGCTGGCTATCTCGGTCGGCAACCCGCACCTGGCCTGCGTGACCGACCGGCCGCTGCGGGAGATCGACATCAGCGCGCCGCGCCTGCTCGCAGCGGACAGCCCTGCAGGCGGGGTGAACGTCGAGATCGTGCGCATCACCGGCGAGCAGGAGGCCGAGATGCGGGTGCACGAGCGCGGGTCCGGCGTCACCCTGTCCTGCGGCACCGGGACGGTCGCCGCCGCGGTGGCGGCGGCGGTCAGCGCGGGTGACTGGCAGGCAGGGCGCGAGCGGCCCTGGACGGTGCACGTTCCCGGCGGAACGCTGGCCGTGACGCCGAGCGTCACCGCCAGCCTTCTCACCGGCCCGGCCGAGATCGTTGCCCGCGGCGAGCTGACCTCCGCCTGGCTGACCCGCGCGTCGGAGCGGGCGGTCATGGCCTAGGCCGCCGCCTGGGCCTTCGAGATCTGGATGTCGCCGCTGATCGAGCGGCACCTCAGATTCAGGGCGGCCTCCGGGCTGTTGTAGGCGGGGCCCACCTCGTCCAGGTGGCTGCGCGTCCGGCCGGACAGGCTGCCCAGGTCGAGGTACACGCCGAGGCCGCGCCTGACCACGACCCTAACGTCGCCGGACGTCGTGGAGAGCGTAGCTCGGCCGCCGGCAATGTCCTTGACGACGATGTCGCCGCTGGTCGTCTGGGCGCCGATCTGGCCGCTGACGCTGCCGAGCGAGACGTTACCGCTGACCGAGTTGATCGATAGGTCGCCGTCGGCATGGCCGACCTCGACGTCACCCGAGGCCGTCGCGACCCGCAGGCTGTCGGCCTGCTCGATGCAGACATCGCCGCTGGCGGTCTCGAGCGTCAGGGTGCCGCTCCTCGCCGCGATGGTGACATCGCCGCTCGCGGTCCGAAGGCTGACCTCCCCGAGCTGACCGACCAGTGCGATGTCAGCCGACGCGGTGTGCACGTGGCAGTCGGAGCGCGCCGGCGCCTTGATCGTCAGGTCGAGTCCCTTCCAGCGCTGCAGCAGGCCGTTGAGCTTGGGGCCGCGCACGGAGAGTCTGCCGTTCTCGAAGCTGACGTTGGCCTGGTCCAGCAGCTTGTCGACGTCGGCACCGGGCTTGCTGCCGACGACCTCGACGGCGATCACATCCGTGGCCTCGCCGGAGATCGCGACGCTCCCGGCCGCCCATGGCGTGACGCTGATAGTGGCCGGCTCTGAGCACGGGAATTCCCAGGTAGTCATGGCTGTGTGCCCTTTCGTGAGTGGGGTTTGCACGGGCGTGGGGGTTGGGGGTGGCGGCGTCGCTAGCTGCGGGCGAACCCGGTGTAGCGGGATCCGACCTGCGGCTTAGGTCTGGCCCGCGGGCCGCCGCCCGGGCCCTCCAGCGCGCCCGCCACCGCCCGGACCAGCCAGGCGTTGACCGATATGCCGCTGTCGGCCGCGGCCGTCTCGGCCCTGGCCTTCAGGCTCTCCGGCATCCGCAGCGTCAGGCGGGCCTGGCCCGCCTCCTCGGCGGTGTCGGAGGCCTCTGGCCGCCGGTCGCCCGCCCCGTCCGGGGGCACCGTGACGACGAACTCCGGCTCCGATCCCGCCAGCCTCACCTCGATCACGGCCCCGTCCAGGCGGGATGTGATCTCGTCGGCCGCGGCCGACAGCACGTCGAGCAGCGCCAGGCGGACCGAGGAATCCAGCGACTCCGCCAGCATCCCGGCCGCTCTCGAGACGTCTTCCCCGGCGAACCTCGTGATGGCGACGAGCTCTCGCCGGAGCGAATCCGCGTACTCGCCGAGGTCCATGACACCATAATGACGTCAACGCTGCCGTCTGTCAAACCCAGAATGTGACGTCATATGGCGTCACGCTGACGTCGCATCTGGCGTCATATCGTGACCGACGGTCGGCCTCAGCGAGACTTTGAAGGGCAGCAAAGCTCCTACGTTGCCCATAGACGGGCAGCAAAGGTCCAACGTTGCCCCTCCGCGCGGCGAGCAGGCTACTGGTGCAGGAGGTACTCGGCGGGCAGGCCCCGGATCGAGGCGTCGAGCACCTCGGCGACGTGGGCCATCGGCAGCGGCTCGAACTCGTCGGCTGCCAGTGCCCGGGTGATTTGCAGCGCACAGCCGGGATTGGCCGACACCAGCAGTTCCGCGTCCGCATCCCGGACGGCGCGAGCCTTGCGGGCGCCGAGTTCGGCGGCCGCCACC
>JASHOV010000434.1 GCA_030038495.1 Streptosporangiaceae bacterium | reverse complement strand
GACTGACGAATCAGGCCATCGCCAGCCGTCTGTCAGTCGCGCCCCGCACCGCCGAGGCCCACGTTGAGAATATCCGGCGCAAGCTGCAGGTGCGCTCACGGGCGCAGATCGCCGCCTGGGTGACCGAGCACCGGCTCCGCACCTGACGGCCCGCTCCGCGGACTCTCTGAGCCGATCCGTCGCACCAGGTCGCCGAGCGCGGTGGCGAAAAGGTCGGTCTGCTGGCTTATGGTCGGGTCATGCCCAGTTCCCCGCCGCGCAGCACGCCCGCCCCGAGGGTGTCGACCCGGCGGCGATCCTCCGCTTGCTCGACGCCCTGCACGAGCGCCCCGATATCGGGATGCACAGCCTGATGGTGGCGCGCCACGGCCAGGTGGTGGCGGAAGGATGGTGGGCGCCCTACAGCGCCGGCCGACCGCAGCTATCGACCGCCTCGCCGACGCCGACCTCCCCGCCAGCCGTCAGCAGGCCGCGGCGGTGCGCACCTGGATGCACGGCTGGGCAGACGAACTGCAACCACACCCTGCTCGCTTCCCCCGCCAGAACCGAGACCGAGCGAGACGCAGCCGGACAAGATCCAGAACGCGAATAGTCCCGCAGGCCAGCACCCAGGCGCCCCCGAGCTGGCGCTGCGAACTGGTCCTGCCGGCACCCCTGCGCCGGGAATGGCAGCCCCTCATCGACGCCGTCTGCGGTTATCCGGCAGCCTAGATGAACCCAGCCCCGCTCACCCCGCTGCAGATACAGGCCACCCGCCTGTTCTTCAGCCTCCCGCCAGCGCCGGATTCGCGGTCGCCGGCGGCGCGGGGCTGATCGCACGCGGGCTCATCGCCCGGCCGACCCAAGACGTCGACCTGTTCCTCCTCGACACCCGGCTGTCGACCGTGGCCTCGGCTGCCTTCGCCTTCGAGACCGCGATGGACCAGCACGGCTGGTCCCACACCCAGGTACTCGACCAGGAAGAATTCATCCGCCTGTCCATCGCCGACGGGCCCGACAGCCTCATCATCGACCTCGGCCGCGACAGCCCTGGCGCCGAGGCGACCGGCACCACCCAACTCGGCCCGACCCTTAGCCCGCGCGACCTTGCCGCGCGCAAGACACTGGCCCTGTTCGGCCGCGCCGAGCCCAGAGACTTCACCGACGTGCACGCCCTCGCCCAGCGCTACGGCCGCGATCGCCTGCTCCAGTGGGCCACCGAAGACGACCCCGGATTCGACCCCCACGTCTTCGCGATGATGCTCGCTACCATCGACCGCCTCGCCGATGCCGACCTCCCCGCCAGCCCCCAGCAGGCAGCAGCGCTGCGCGCCTGGATGCACGACTGGGCAGTCGAACTGCAACCACACCCTGCCCGCTCCCCCGCCAGAACCGAGACCGAGCGAGACGCAGCCGGACAAGATCCAGAACGCGAATAATCCGGCGGCCGTCACCCAGGCGCCCTGAGCTGGCGCTGCTCCGCCTGCGGGCTTGCACGGTCCCAGCGCCGCGAGAGAACTGCGATAGAACCGCCGCCCTGCAGACCGTATAGTCCGCATTCCCGCAGCTCAGAAAGCGTAAGGTCGCTCGACCACGCACGGTCTCCGTAGCCGTGTGCGCAGGTTCGAATATCCGCTCAGATGGCTTCAGTCAAGATGCTGTCGCCTCCCGCGGTGGCAAATTAGTGACAGTCATCTCGAATAACGCTGAGCTTTCCAGACGTTCCGACGAGCCGCCACACCCCCGGTCCACTCAGACGAAGCAGCTCATCATCGGGTTCCGTCGACAATCTGATGCAGTTCCTCATGACCAACGGATTGCGGGGCGTGGGGATCGGCCTAGCGGCAACTCTCATAGCACTCTGGTCCCCATTGGCCAGCATCGTGACGTGGGTCGTTTTGCTCCTTGGAGCTCTCGCTTTCTTCCTTGGCCGCGCGCTACGGGGCGGGAATCGCCTTTGGCGTCAGAGCGGTCCCGAACGGGGGCGGCGACACCGTCTATACGACCGGAAGCCGGCCGAGTTCAGCTGCGGCGCCGAGTGAGCATGAGATGGCTGGCGGGAGCTCAAGGACGAATAAGAGGGTTGCGGCATCGGCGGTGCGCTCCTGGAGCACGCCATCGCCCAACACCTCGGCCCGAGAACTCCGCACGCCGACCTGTTCGGCAGCGGCTATGAACGCCAGCCAGCTCAGTGGCCGTTCCACTCCCGACAGGGATTCGTCCCTGGGGCAGGGCTCCACCACGAGGCGGAATCCCTGATCAGCGGGGTCTACGGCAGGCATCGATAGACTCAGTGTCCGTGAACCGCGAGTATGCCGCTGGCGTGCTCGCCCGGTACCGTGCCGACGTTAATCCTGCAGAAGACTCAGCCGATCTGGTCGGGCGAGCGTCGTGCCGCGCTGAGGGCCGCCGACGCGATGGTGCCTCAAGTCAATGCTGTCTTGCACGATCTGCTTGCCAACATTCCGCCGATATGCGCCGGTTACGTGGTCGATCACGTCGCCAATCTGAGCCGACTGGAACGGACTCCGGGCACCCTGCTAGGGACCTGGGAGGATGCGCTGCAGTCGGCGCGCCGGGCGGCTCAATGCGGCCGGGGCTGCCGAACCGGGGAATCTGTGCGCCACCGCGCCGCCGCCTGATCGGCCAGCCAGGTCCCGCTCCCCCGGCGCTCGGACGCTGTGACTGCAAGTGGCTCGCATGTAAAGATCATCTGCCGCGGAACGGAAGGAGATGCTTCGCGGATCGTAAGGCAGAACATCGCATATCGAAAGATCATGTTATCCTACTGCGGATGGCTTCCTCATTCGTGCCGAGGCGGGCAGCTTCCGCCGTCGCCGAGGCGCTCGCTGATACCAGGGTGATTCTGGTCAATGGCGCACGCCAGGCTGGCAAGAGCACGCTGGTCCGCCAGATCGCCGCGGACAAGGCCGCCGAATGGCGAGATCTCGACCTGCCGCAGGACCGGCAGTCGGCACTGGCAGACCCGGTCGGGTTCGTGTCCTTCGATGGTCTTCTGGTCATCGACGAGATTCAGCGTGCCCCG
>JASHOV010000433.1 GCA_030038495.1 Streptosporangiaceae bacterium | reverse complement strand
CCTGCGCGGGCCGCGGCCACCGCCCGCCAGCCATGCGCTCACTGGCCGGGCCGGACCGGCCGTCCCGTTCCCCGCGGTCGCGTCCGCGGGGTCGGCCGGGTAAAAGCAGGCGTACGTATGGTCGGGCCTGTCGCCGGTCAGCGGCGGCTCGTGGCTGGCGCACCAGGGCTGCGCGTACCGGCAGCGCGGCGCGAAGCTGCAGCCCTCGGGCGCGGCCGACAGGTCCGGCGGCCGGCCGGGAATGCTGTAGAGCGCCCGGCTGCCGGGGCCGGCCAGCTCCGGGAGCGCTTCGAAGAGCGCCTCGGTGTAGGGGTGGCGGGGCAGGCCGAAGACCGTACGGGTAGCGGCCTGCTCGACGATCCGGCCGCCGTACATGACCGCCACCTTGTCGGTGCGGCCGCCAATTACCCCAAGGTCATGGGTGACCAGGATGACGGCCATGCCGAGCTCCCGGCGCAGGTCATCGATGAGCTCGAGGATCTCACGCTGGATGGTCACGTCTAGGGCCGTCGTGGGTTCGTCTGCGATCAGCAGGCGCGGCTGGCACGCCAGCGCGGCGGCGATCATGGCGCGCTGCCGCATGCCGCCCGACAGCTCGTGCGGGTACTGGCCGGCTACCCGCTCGGGCTCGGGCATGCGGACCAGCTGGAGTACCTCCACCGCGCGGGCGGCCGCGGCCTGCCGGTCCGCGCCGCTGTGCACCACCGCCGACTCGGCGATCTGCCGGCCGATCGTCATCGTGGGGTTCAGTGAGCTCGACGGGTCCTGGAATACCATGCCGATCTCGTTGCCGCGGATCTGCTCCATCTGCCGCTCGCTCAGCTGCGTCAGGTCGGTGCCGGACAGCATCACGGAGCCGCCCGCGATCACGCCGCCGCGCGGCAGCAGGCGCATGATCGAGCGCGCGGTCATCGTCTTGCCGCAGCCGGACTCCCCGACGAGCCCCAGGCACTCGCCCGCGTCGACCGACAGGCTCACTCCCTGGACCGGCCGCACGGTCCTGTCCCGCAGTCTGATCTCGGTGTGCAGGTCGGTGATCTGCAGCAGGTCGGTCATCAGTCGGCGCTCCGCGGCGCCCGGGCCAGGCCGTCACGCAGGCCGTCACCGAGCATCGTGAATGCCACGACGACAAGCATGATCGCCAGGCCCGGCGGCACGATCTGCCACCAGTAGCCGAGGCTGATCGTCTGATCGGCCTGCCAGATCATGTTGCCCCAGTCGACCGCGGGGAACTGGAGTCCGAGCCCGAGATAGCTCAGGGTGGCCAGGGTCAGGATCGCGCCGCCGATCTGGAAGGTCACGTTGACGGCGATGGTTCCCAGGGCGTTGGGCAGGATGTGCCGCAGCACGACGCGACCGCCGCCGCCGCCCATGACCCGGACCGCCTGCACGTACTCCCGCGTGCGCAGTGCCAGTGCCTCGCCGCGGACCAGCCGGGCCGTGCTGAGCCACGAGGTCGCGGCGATCACCAGCACGAGTACCGGCTCGGTCGGCCGGTCGATGGAGACGATGACCAGCGCCGCCACGATCGTCGGGATCGCGATCCCCGCATCCACGATCCGCATCATGACGGCGTCGAGCGCGCCGCCCGCGTAGCCGGCCACCGCGCCCCACAGCGATCCGAGAATGGCGGCCAGAACTCCGGCCGCGGCCCCGACGAGCAGCGAGGCCTGCCCGGCGACCATCAGCCGGCCCAGCTCATCATTGCCGTCGGCGTCGGTGCCCAGCGGGTGTCCCGCCCGCGGCGACAGATCCTCGATCTGGAGGAAAACGTGCACCTGATCGGTGTGATACAGCATCGGGCCGATGAAGCAGAAGATGGCCATCGCCACCACAATGGCCAGGCCCGCGGTCGCCAGCGGGAACGATCGCGCGGTCGAGCCGCACCGCCGCAGCCACGTTGCCAGGACGGAACTCGGCACCGACATGGCCTGGCCGGCCGGCGGGCCGGCGTGCCGACCGCGACTGCCGCGCAGGGCAGGCGGGTGAGCCTGCTCGCCCGTGTTTGCGGCAACTGTGTCCAGGGCAACTCCGCTTGCGGCAACCGTGCCTGCAATCTCGCCCGGGCTCGCATCGCCGCCACTGCCCGTAACGCCGCCCGCGATCACCGCGGGCGGCGGTTCCTGGCCGGCGGGTATCGCCTGCTCCGTGCTCACTGCCGCGCGAACCTGACTCTCGGGTCGAGTATCGCGTAGCCGACGTCGGCGAGCAGCGAGCCGACCGCGGCCCCGATCCCGATCACCAGCGTGAAGCCGAGTATCACGGGCAGGTCATGGTTCAGCGCCGCTTGCCAGATCTGCCAGCCGACGCCCTGGAAGTTGAAGAGCGTCTCCACGATGATCGCCCCGCCCAGGATCTGCGGGATGCTCAGTCCCACGAGCGTGACGATCGGCGCGAGCGAGTTGCGCAGCACGTGCCGGGTCAGGGTCCGACGGTCGCCGGCGCCGCGCGCCCTGGCCGCCTCGATGTACTCTTCCTCGAGCGTGTCCGCCGCCGCGGACCGCATGTACCGGGCGAAGATCGCGATCGTCACCAGCGCGAGGGTGAGGACCGGCAGGGTCAGATCCCGCCAGTCGGCGAGGATGCCGCCGACGCCAGCGGCCTGGGGTGCCTCGGCCCCGAAAAGGCGCAGGTGCACGCCGAGCACGAGGATCAGCACGTTGCCGAGCACGAACGCCGGCGTGCCGTAGAACACGACCGTGAGCGTGCGCAGCACGTTGTCGGTCACGCTGCCGCGGCGCACCGCCTGCAGCAGTCCCAGCGGGACCGACACCGCGAGCGCAAGCAGGGTGGAGATCCCCATCAGGACCACGGTCCTGGGCAGGCTCGCCGCGAGCAGCGTCGTCACCGGCTCGCCCAGCCGCGTCGACACGCCGAGGTTGCCCTGCAGGACCTGGCCCAGCCAGCTCAGGTACTGCAGGAGGAACTCCTGGTGCGCCGGGCCCGTCCCTGGCATGCCCTCGCGCGCGGCAGCGGGGCCGAGCTGGAGCAGGCCGAAGACAATCAGCGTCACCAGGAGCACCACGGCTACCGCCTGCAGCACCCGGCGGGTCAGGTAGGCGGTCACTGTCGCCGCCAACACTGTGTCCGGCAGCACTGGCGCTGTCGGTCCCGACTCACTTCAGGTAGTACCAGTCTTCCGGGTTGATCGTGAGCGTCGTGCTCTGCGGACCGATGTAGAGGTTGTCGATGTTCTCGACCAGCGTGGCCGCGTTCGGCTCGTAGACGACAGGTAGGTCCTTGGCCAGCCAGTCCTGCCACACGTACATCGCCCGGTCGAACGCCGCGGGGGTCCTGGCATCCAGCGTGTCCTGGATCAGCGCGTTGTCGGTGGCACTTTTGAACACGCCCGCGTCGGCCACCGAGTTGCTCTCGAATAGCTCCTCGCCGGTAGGCAGGTAGTCCGGCGAGTACGTCCAGGCTCCCCATTGCGCGAGCTGCCACGACGGGCAACTCGGCACGCCGGGCCCGACCGCGCAGAAGGCAGCCCCGATTATCGTGTCGGGCGACGTCGCGACCGCGTTGATCTGGATGCCGATCAGCGACGCGTTCGAGACCAGTTCCTTGGCCGCGGAGTACATCCAGTCGACCCCGGATGCGAACATGAAATTAAAGCTGAGCGCCTGGCCGGGCTTGACGCCGGCGCCGCAGTCAGTCGGCCCGGTGCCCGGGCTGATGCACTTGTCGACGCCGCTGCCGTTCGTGATCACCGACCAGCCGTGCTGACTCAGCAGAGCCTTGGCCCTGGCCAGGTTGAGCTCCCACGGGTCGCCGGCCGCCTCCAGCTTCTTCGACAGGTAGCCGGTAATGGGATAGTCCGCGACCGGCCCGATGGTCGCCTTGCCGTATCCGTGCAGCGGCCCGTCGATGACGCCTTCCTGGTCGATCAGCGACTGGAACGCCTCCCGGAAGTACAGCTGGCTGAAGATGGGGCCCGCCGTCGGGTTGTTGTAGTTGTAAGGGAAGTAGCTCAGCGCCCACGGGTAGACGGCGGTCAGCTTGTAGTTGGGCAGCGTGGCCGGGTTGCCGCCGTTCTGCGCGCCGGGCGGCGGCACGGGGGCGTCCACGGTGGGGAGGTAACCAACGTCCACCGGCTGCCCGACGGGGTCCTGCAGGCTGTTGAACTCGGCCTGCTCGGAGATGAACGGCAGCTCGATGAACTTGGTGATGTGGTGCGCAGGCAACGTTCCCGAGTACCTGGGATTGAGCACCATCGTCACCTTGCCGTCGTTGGCCGCGCTCTGCACCCGCCAGGGACCGTCGACGATGCTCCACAGCGGCGAGCTGCCCCAGGTGGGCAGGGTGCCAGGCCCGGCCTTGGAGTTGAGGTAGGTGTAGACCGCCGTGCAGTCGGCCGGATCGGTGCTGCAGTGGCTCGGCGTGGTGGCCGAGGTCCGGTCCCAGTATTCCGGCATCGGGGTGATCTGGCTGAGCTCGTTGTCGGTGAACCAGGCCGACGAGAACGGCTTGTCCATGTTCATCTGGAGTTCGGTGGAGTTGACAATACGGATGTCGCTGACATTGAAGGGGAAGTCGCCCTGGACCTGCGCGCCCCAGTCGTTGGAATCTTCGAGCTGCATGTTGATCCAGAACATTACGTTCTGCGCGGTGACCGGCTGGCCGTTGCTCCACCTGTAGTTCTTCAGCTTGATCGTGACCGTCAGGCCCCGGTACGTGGGCGGGTAGGCCACGCTCAGGGACTGGTTGAGGTAGGGCTGGGTGCCCTTGCCGAACCAGTACAGCGGCCGGTACATCAGGTACTGGAACTCATCGGTGTTCGGGACGTTGATGTAGTTCGAAGCGGTGAACGGGAAGATGTAATTGATGGGGAAGCCCGGCTCCTCCGCGTAACTGGCCGTCCCGCCGCTGACCGGCGTCGTACCCACCGCGCCCGCGGACGAGCCGGCGCTGGCCGGCCCGCAGGCGGCCGCCATCAGGGCCAGTCCAGCGGCGGCCAGACCCGCCACCAGCGCCCGGCGCCCACGATCGCTCCCCGGTCTGCCGGCCTGCAACATGGCCGCTACTCCTGCTCGCATGAGGAACCGCCGTCCTTCTCCCTGGGGGCGGCCGCCAGCCTCCGCGGCGCCCCTGCCGACGAGGAAACCCAGAAATCCGAGAAAACTTCTGAAGCTTCCCTCATGTCCTACGTATCCCTCGTGTCCCGCGTGTCCGGATAATCCGAACACCGAATTATGGCCGGCGGCGGGCACCTGGCGGGCCAGCCCCCCGGTGATGGCACAGTCCCGTTCGCCGGAGCTGGCCGCCAGACCGATCGCCGAGAGCACGAGCGCCAGTGGCGAACGCGCCCAGTAGGACGCTACCGGACTAATCCGTCGTTCGCCGGATAGACGGGCAGAAGCAGACCGTCATCTGCGGGACGATCCGGGCTGAACCGGCGCTGGTCGTAGAGAATCGGGTGGTGTGCCTGGCGAGGCATGGCCTACGAGGTCACGAAATCTGCGAAGCTAGATAGGTGAGCCCCCAGAGCCGACGTCGAGATTCCGCTGGCGACCGGGGACACCAGGGCCGTTCCGGTCAGCCCGCCGGGCGCCGTCACGGCGGCTCCGGCCTGACCGGTCCGCCGCCCAATGCGCTGTTTGCCGAGATGCTCAAGGCGGCGCGCGAGCTGCTCGCGGTGCGGAGCCCGCTGGACGCCGAGCTCATGGTCAGCGAGCTGCTCGGCACCTGGTGGGGTCAGCCGGGCCGCCGCGGGCCGCGTCGCCGGGCCGACATCGAGGAGCTCGTCGGCGAGGGGCTGGTGAGCTATGCGGACAGCCAGGGCAGCCCGGCTGCGCTCGCCCTGCTATCCGGAATCGCCTGCCTGGGCACCGCCCGCCAGGCCGCGCAGGCAGAGCAGGCCGCGCTCGCGCTCATGGACCGCGGCGTGGCCAGGCCCGCCTGGGCCGAGCACGTCGGGGCCGTCGAGGCCGCCGAGTGCTACGTCAACTCAGATCCCTACGGCGACCGCGACGAGGTGGTATGCGTCTTCAGCTACGCGGGCCAGGAGGAGCACGCCCTGGTCGTGGTCGTCGATTACAACGCCGGCGGGCTCGCCCGCGACGGCTGGGTCACCTCCCAGGTCACCAAGCTTCTGGACTATTGCCACGGCTCGGCCGGAAGCGGCTCGCAGTTCACCCAGGTCGATCCGCCGCAGGCCCGCCGGATGCTCGCGGCCGCACTCGCTGCCACCGAGCAAGCCACGGATCCGCCGGTGAGCTCCTCGTTCCCCTCCTATCACGCCTTCATCAGGGCCAGGGTGCGGACGCTGCCGCCCGCCGGGCATGGCCCAGCAGGCCCGCCGGTCACGTCCAGCAAACGGCTGCCGTGGCGCAAGGACCGCCGGGCGATGCTCGTGGCCGAGTTCCTGGCCTCGGACGACGCCGAGGACCTGTCGGATCGCGAGTCGGCGAGCCGGTGCGCCGACCACATCGTGGACTATGGCTGTGACCGGGATTTCGGCAGGCCGCTGCGGGTCAGCCCGGCCAAGGCCGAGACGTTCCTGCTGGACTGGCTGCCGCGGAAGGTGATGCTGACGCGCGCCGAGCAGGACGCGATGCCGCATGTACTGCTGGCCTGGACCCGGTGGGCCGGGAAGCGCTCGGGGCTGCCCGAGGGCTCGATCGTCACCACCCTCGACGCGATCTTCGATGCCATTCCGGCATTTGCCAGCGGCTACAGGGACCCCGCCTCGTTCGGGCTGGAACCGGAGATGGTCGGCCGCCTGCTGCCCGACGGCGACCTGGAGGCGCTGGCCCGCCGGGTGTTCGCGTTCCCTCTGCTGCGCGGCAGCTACAAGGGCACGGACCTGGCCACGCTGCACCCGTCGAGACCAGGCGATCGGGCGATGCTGCTCGCGGCCGACCATGACGACATCAGGACCCAGCGGCCGGAGAGCGAGCACGTGCAGGAGCATGTGGCGCTGGCGGACCGGCTATGGCGCGGCGACCCGCCCGAGCTGTGGGAGGCCGCGCAGCGGCTGCTCGATCTCGGCGAGGACAGGCACGACGTGCTGCACACGCTGATCGAGACGATCCGCGCGGCGGGCCCGCGCGAGCCTGACATCGCCGCTGCGCTGGCTGACCTGCCCCCGGAGGAACCAGGGTGACCCCTGGCGCCCCTGCACTCGGCAGCACAGGGGCAGGCAGCCCGCTTGCGGTCGACCTGAACGCTGACCTCGGCGAGAGCTACGGTGCCTGGCGGCTCGGCGACGACGAGGCGCTGCTTGAGTGCGTGACGAGCGCGAACGTCGCCTGCGGCTTCCATGCGGGCGACCCGCTCACGATCAGGCGCACGTGCGCACGGGCGGTGGCCTGCGGGGTACGGATCGGGGCCCAGGTGTCCTACCGCGATCTCGCGGGCTTCGGCCGCCGGGAGATGGTGGTACCGCCCGCTGAGCTCGAGGCGGAAGTGCTGTACCAGCTGGCCGCGCTCGACGGAGTGGCCGGCGCCGAGGGCGGGCGGGTTGGGTACGTCAAGCCGCATGGTGCTCTCTACAACCGCGCCGGATGGGACGCCGAGCAGGCCGCCGCCATCGCGGCGGCGGTACGCAGCTACGGGCGGGGGCTACCGGTGCTGACCCTGCCGGGATCGGCCCTCGCCGCAGCCGCGGCCGACGCCGGCATCCCGGTGGTGACGGAGGCATTCGCCGACCGCGCCTACAACTGCGACGGCACGCTCGTCCGCCGCGGCCTTCCCGGCGCGGTCCTGACCGATCCCGATGCCGTGGCGGCGCGGGTAACGCGCCTGGTCACTACCGGCACGGTACAGGCCGCAGACGGCAGTGACCTGGCGGTGCCCGCGCGGTCGGTGTGCATTCACGGTGACAATCCCGGCGCCGTGGCGATCGCCAGAGCGGTGCGCGCTGCGCTCGCCGCGGCCGGGGTAAGCCTGGTGCCGTTCGCGTGATCCGCGCGCTGGCCGCCGGCGACGCGGCCGTTCTGCTGGAGCCGGCCGATGAGCGGCCCGCGGCGCTCGCCGCCGCCATCATCGGCGCCGGGCTGCCAGGAGTG
Source organism: Streptosporangiaceae bacterium (assembly GCA_030038495.1). Lineage (GTDB taxonomy): Bacteria > Actinomycetota > Actinomycetes > Streptosporangiales > Streptosporangiaceae > JAJYUU01. Next base: position 3,274 of record JASHOV010000433.1, on the reverse strand, counting down.
CTCGACGTGATCCCCGGTGCGGCGACGGTACTGGTCACCGTGGAACCTGGCTCGTGGGAGCCGGCGCAGCTTGGCCGCAGGCTCGCGGGCATCGCGGTCCCGGCCCGCACTCCGGCCGCCGCCGCTGCGGGCCTGGAGGTCCCCGTCTGCTATGACGGCCCCGACCTCGCCGACGTCGCGGCGCTGACCGGCCTGGCGCCGCAAGAGGTGATCGCCCGCCACCAGGCGGCCGACTACCAGGTCGGCTGGCTCGGCTTCGCCCCCGGCTTCGGCTATCTGACCGGGCTCGATCCGGTGCTGGGCCGGGTCCCGCGGCTCGATACGCCCAGGCTGGCCGTCCCGGCCGGGTCGGTGGCCATCGCGGGCGGCCTCGCCGCCATCTACCCGAGCACGTCGCCGGGCGGCTGGCGCCTGCTCGGCCGTACCGACGTGCGGCTCTGGGATCCGGAACGGCGGCCCCCGGCGTTACTCGCACCAGGCATGCGGGTCAGGTTCCGGGCCGTGCCTGAGCTCCCGCCGCGCAGCGGTCCCCGGTCGGATGCGACACCGGATCCCGATCCGGCCTCGTCCGAGCGCAGCGTGGTAGTCCTGCGGCCAGGGCCGCTGACGACGGTCCAGGACGAGGGCCGGCCTCGCCTCGGTCACCTCGGCGTGCCCCGCAGCGGCGCGGCCGACGCGGCCAGCTTCCGCCGCGCCAACGCGCTCGCGGGCAACGACTCGGCCTCGGGCTGCCTGGAGGTGACGCTCGGGCGGCTGGCGATGCGCTTCGACTGCGACGCGGTGGTGGCAGTCACCGGGGCCCCGGCCCCGCTGCGGCTGAGCACCCCGGATGGCCGTCAGCGCGTGCCGCCGGCCGACGCGGCCTTCGCGGTCACGCCGGGCTCCGTGCTCCGGCTCGAATCGCCGCCGGCCGGCCTGCGCAGTTACCTGGCCGTCGACGGCGGATTCGACGTGCCCGAGGTGCTGGGCAGCCGCTCGGCCGACCTGCTGTCCGGTCTCGGGCCGGCCCCGCTGCGACCCGGCCAGCGCCTCCCCCTCGGACCGCAGCACCCGTTCCCGCCCCTGTCGCCCGGCCGGCGCGTCCACTCCGTCCCAGAGACGGATGAGGTAACCGAGCTCAGCGCGATGCCCGGGCCGCGCCAGGACTGGTTCGAGCCGGACGCGCTGCGGACGCTGGCCGGGTCTGCGTACCTGGTGACGGCGGCGAGCAACCGGACCGGCCTGCGGCTCTCCGGGCCGCCGCTGAACCGGACTGCGACCACGGAGCTGCCGAGCGAGGGCGTGGCCACCGGCTCGCTGCAGATCAGCCACGACGGGCAGCCGATCCTGCTGCTGGCCGATCATCCGGTCACCGGCGGATACCCGGTCATCGCGGTTGTCGCCGCCGCGGATATCGACCGGGCCGCCCAGCTGCGGCCGGGCCAGCGGGTCGCGTTCCGGCTGTGCTAGCTCTGCCGGGCTGGCCTAGCTCACCCCGGGCCGGTGAGCTGCCGGTAGGCGGTCAGCACGTCGGCGGCGAGGACCGTCGTCAGATCGGCGGCGGTCGCGGCCTCGCCCAGCCCTGTTATCCGCAGGTCCCGGCCGGCGCACGCACGCTCGAACAACGACCGTGCGAACCGCCCGTTGCCCAGCTCGTCGATCCGGCCCTGCTCGCAGGCCTCGGTGAAGATCGATCGCAGGACCGGCCCGGCATCTGCGTCGAAACTGTCGCCGGCCTGGGCGGCGATGACCTCCGCGATCCGGGCGAGCTCGTCCGGGCCGTAGCTGGGGAACGTGATCCTGGTGCTGAATCGCGAAGCCAGGCCCGGGTTGCTGCGCAGCAGCCGGTCCATGTCCCCGGTGTAGCCGGCCAGGACCACGACCAGCCGGTCCCTGTCGTCCTCGGCTCGCTTCAGTAGCGTGGCCACCGCCTCGGACCCGAACGCGTCGCCGCCCGAGTAGGCCTCGTTGTGCAGCGCGTACGCCTCGTCGATGAACAGGACGCCGCCCAGGGCCGAGTCGATCAGCTTGTTGGTCTTGATCGCGGTCGAGCCGAGATGCTCGCCTACCAGGTCGGCACGGTGTGCCTCGATCACCTCCGGCCGCACTAGCAGGCCCAGGGCCGCGAAGATCCGGCCGATGATCCTGGCCACGGTGGTCTTGCCGGTACCCGGCGGGCCGGTAAAGACGAAATGCCGGATCGGTGGCTGGCTGGCCAGGCCCTGCCGGTCCCGCAACCGCGCCACCCGCAGCTGCGCCGCGATCTCATGCACCTGCTGCTTCACCGGGTCCAGGCCGACCAGCGCATCCAGCTCGGTCAGCGCGCTCTCGACCGTCGGGGTGTCGCTGTAGCCGCGGAACCGGGCGGTGAGCTCCACGTAGGCGGGCTCGATGTCCTCGCCGCGGAGCGTGACCAGCTCGGCCGCGGAAGGCTCCGCCGGGCCGGCCATGATCCGCACATCCCGATGCTGGCCGGCCTTGGCGAGCAGGCTGCGCACGAAGCGCCCGTTCCCGAGCTCGTCGGCCAGGCGCCGCCGCCCGATTTCCTCGAACAGCCGCCGCAGTACCGGCCGGGCGTCCGGATCGAGCAGCTCGCCCTTCCGCTTCAGGGCCAGGTCCGCCAGCGCGAGCAGCTCCCCCGCGCTGTAACCGGGAAACTTGACCCGCAGGCCGAATCGCGAGTTCAGCCCCGGGTTGGCGGCCAGGAAGTTCTCCATCTGCCGCTCGTAGCCCGCGAGCACGATGATGAGGTTCTCCCGGTCATCCTCGGCCCGCTTGAGCAGCGCCTGCACCGCCTCATGACCGAACCGGTCGCCCTGCCCGTCGCCCTCGTTGACCAGGCTGTAGGCCTCGTCGATGAACAGCACCTTGCCGAGCGCGGAGTCGACCAGCTCGTTGGTCTTGATCGCGGTAGCGCCGAGGTACTCCCCGACCAGGTCCGCCCGCTGCGCCTCCACGACGGCCGGGGAGTCGAGCAGCCCGAACGCGTAGAAGATCTTCGCGATGATCCTCGCCACCGCGGTCTTGCCGGTACCGGGCGGGCCGAGGAAAACGAAATGCTGCATTGGCTTGTCGGTCCCGTGCCCGGCGACGGCGCGTCGGCGGGCGGCCTCCACCGACGCGGTGATCGAGCGGACCTGCGCCTTGACCGCGGTGAGCCCGATCATCGCATCCAGCTCGGCCATCGCCTCCTCAACGCTGATTGGCGCGGCGGCCGCGGCCTGCTGGGCCCGGCCGGCGGCCGGCCCCGCCTGGCTGCGCAGCCCGTCGCCTGCCTGCGAGACGCGCACCGGGC
>JASHOV010000432.1 GCA_030038495.1 Streptosporangiaceae bacterium | reverse complement strand
TCTGGATCGCGCCGGGGTGCCTGCCGGCAGGTCCCGCGGGTCTGGCTCCGGCACCGGGGGAGCGAGGTCCTGGCCGTGCCCGTCCGGATAGCGCTGGGTGGCCGTCGGCCGCGGACGCGAGGCCGTGGCCGCGCGCAGTGCCGCTGCCTCCAGCGGCAGGGGTGGCTCCGCTGTGGGCGGCAGGGTGATGCCGGTGGCCGGATCGGCGAGACCGGCCGCGGGAGGGGCGGACCCGAGGGGCGTGCCACGGTCCGGGACCGGGCCCGATGCGTACCGGTCGGCCTCGGCCCGGTCGGGCCAGTTGGCGGCCTCCGCAGGCTGCGACTGATAACCGGCACTGGCCGGGGGCCGGAGATCGGCCTGCGTCTGGAAGTAGCCCGGCCGGTCAAGCAGGTAGCTGGCCTGATCCTGCGGACCATCGGGGGGCAGGTACCTGGCCTGGTCCTGCGGCGATCCGGGCGGCGGATAGTCGGCCTGGGCTGCTGACCGGCCGGGCGCCGTCAGCTCGGTCCCGCGCCGCCGCGGGTACTCCGTGCGCTCCTCGAGGATGTCGGTGACCTCGGACCTGGCCGCTACCAGCTCGAAGACACCGCGGTCCACCTGCCAGTAGCCGAGCCGTTCGGCCTGGTAACCGTCGTGGCCCACATAGCCGATGTGCAGCCTGTCGCCCAGGTCGTCGAGCACCATGCAGCGCTCACCGCGGAAGGTGCCGACCGGCTTGGACTCCCAGACGGCCTGCACCTCCTCGATGCGCAGTTGCTTGCGCCAGTGCCCGGTTGCCGGCTCGAAGCCGAGGTCCTCGGGCGGCGGACAGGCCGCGAACAGCACGATGTCGCCGTCGGTTGGCCCGATGCCCGCCTCGAACGGCGACCCCCGATACGTCGCCATCAGCCGGTAGCGCACAGCAGCGACCCTTCTGCCGGGCGCAGCCACACCTGGCCGTCGTAGCGGGCGATGAAGTCGGCACCTGCGGCCGAGACCCGGTGCATCTCGGCCCCGACCGGCACCGGCACCGGGTCGATGTAGTACTCGGCGACGAGGTGGTCGGGCGAGGCAGTGTAACCAGTGCCGGTGAACGGGGGCTTCATCGCCCAGTCGCCGCCGCGATCCGGCGACAGCGGGACGCGGTAGGCGTCGGCGCTGACGGCGCGCCAGCGCAGCAGGTAGATCTCCGGCATGTCCGGGCTAAACTCCGAGCCCTCGTAGTGCAGGTTGAGCGCGCTGTGAAAGTCACAAGGGCTGGAGAACGCACTATCCGCGATCCGGTGCACGAATCCGGAGATAATGGACCGGCGCCCGGTGAGGTAAGGCTCGACCATCCTGGGCGGGATGGCCTTGTGCATCAGGGTTCCTGGCTCGATTGCCGCTGGAACCTCGTCAACCTGTCGCACGCTGTCCCCTGTGCTCGAGACTCACCGGCAGTGCCATGAGAATCTCATATCGCGAAATGCGTCCTCAACTGCTTCTGCGCAGCTTGTCGTGTCTGCGCAAGGCTACCGTCGCGCGCCAGCCCGCAGTGCCGACGTCGGCGGCCGCGCCTGGCCGGTCGCTACAGTGTCTCAGTGCGAGAGCTCTCGGCGGGCGACCCAAGGTTCCGCGATGACCGGGGCGGCGCCGATCCGGCGGTGCTCGCTGTGCTGGCCGGCTATGCGGACGGCACCTGCAGCGAGCGTGAGGTCCTGACCGCACTGACCGCGACGCGGCTGCTGGTGCCAGTGGTCGCGGTCGCGGCGGATGATCTGGGTACGGGCGATCCGGGGGAAGCCGTGCGCGCGGAGGCCGCACGGGAGGAAAAGGACAGCGAGATGGCGGTGCCGACGATCATCGGCCGTGACGGCCGGGCGGCCATGCCCGCGTTCACCAGCCTGGAGGCCCTCCAGCGCTGGCAGCTGTCGGCGCGGCCGGTCCCGGTTCCCGCGGCCAGCGTCTGGGAGTCCGCCGTCGCGCAGTCCCAGGCGGTGATCATCGACATTGCCGGCCCGGTGCCGGTCGCCATCGAGGGTTTCCGCTTGCACCGGCTGGCCAGCGGCCAGGCGGCCCCGTTCCTGCACGAGGACCCCGACGTGCACGCGGCAGTGGCAGCAGCCGCCGCCGGGCAGCCGCCCGGCATCCGGTTGCGGCTGGGACCGCCGCCCGCAGACGCGGATCTCCTGCTGGAGCTGGCCCCGGCGGATCCGGCTACGAGACGCCCCGTGCCCGTCGGCCTGGCCGACGCCATCGCCGCGGATATTGCCGCGAGCCTCGGGAGCAGGATCCGGCGCGGTATCGCGGTCCGCGTGCGGCCGCCCGACCCGGGAAGCGGCGACTAGCATCACCAGTCGTGGCAGACAGCCTTTCGCAGGTCGCGGGCGAGCTCTACGGGCTGCCGCCGGCCGAGTTCACCGCGGCCAGGGACGACCGGGCCAGGCGGGCCAGGGCGGCTGGGGACAGGGAAGCCGCCGCCCAGATCAGGAAGCTGACCCGGCCGACATTGAGTGCCTGGCTGGTCAACCAGCTGGTGCGGGCGTCCGGGCCGCTGATGAGCAGGCTGTTCGAGGTCGGCCAGTCCCTGCATGACGCGCAGCGCGATCTGGACGGCGACCGGCTGCGTGAGCTGGCCGTCGAGCGCCGCCAGGTGATCGCCGAGCTCATGCCGGAGGCGAGCCGGGCGGCGGCCGCCGCGGGGGTAACCGTCAGCGGCAGCGCCCTCGACGAGGTCCGAGCCACCCTGGAGGCCGCGCTCGCCGACGCGGACGCCAGGGCCGCGGTCAGCGCCGGGCAGCTCACCAGGCCGATTTCCTACGCTGGCCTGGGCGAGGTAGATCTCGCGGCGGCTCTGGCATCAACGCGTCCGGGGCAGGCGGGGCGTCCGGGGCAGGCGGGGCGCCGCCCGCCAGCGCCGTTGCGGGCCCGCTCCGGGCCCGTGCCGGAAGGCGATGAGGCTGGCCCGGCGGCCGAAGCGGCTGGGCAGGACCGGCTGATCGCTGATGTCGAGGCAGCCGAGCAGGCGGCTGAGTCCGCCGCCCGCGATCTGGCGGCGGCAGAAAGCCGCAGTCTCGGCCTGGTCGAGCAGCGGCAGTTCCTCGGCCGGCGGGTCGCCCACCTGCAGGCCGAGCTCGAGCGCGCGGAGACCGAGGATCGCGAGCTGGCCAAGGCGGTCAGGGAGGCCAAGCGCGGCCAGGAGGCGGCCGCGAAGGTACTCGCGCGGGCGCAGCGGGCGCTGGCGCAGGCTCGCGGTCGCGCTGAGTCTCGGTGAGCCCGGTGAGCCCGGTCCTGGATCAGGACCGGCGCGAGTTCTGGCGGCGGCGCATGCCGAGGCCGCCCGCCACCGCGCCCACGGCGATCATGGCCAGGCCGACGGCAGCGAGCCCGTTGTTCGTCTCCGTAGATGTGGTGCCGTCGCCGGTTTGCGCACCTCCCTGCGCCGGGAAGCCGGTCACCCGCAGGAAGGCGGAAGCGGAGCTGCCGTCCGAGCAGTCCATGTCCGGGTGGTAGCGCCCTGCCTCTATCCCGCCCGGGAGCGTCACCGTCACCGAGAACAGGCCGCTGCCGTCGTTGTTCATCGGGATTCGCTCCGGCAGGCCGAGCGCCGTCCCGAACAGTGTCGCCGACGACGCGCTCGTGCTGGCGCAGGTGATCGCGAACGTGATCGTGGCGCCGGGGGTCGCGGTAGACGGCGTTGCCGTCGCGCTCGCGCTGCCGGGCAGGCTGACCGCCCGGGCCGCGGCCCCCGCCGGCGCCGCCGGCCCGATGGCCAGCTCAAGCCCCGCTGCCGCCGAGAACAGGCCGAAGCACAGCCAGAGTGAGGCGGCAACCCGCCCGATCAGGCGCATGGACGTTCCCCCCGAAGGCCCGCTAGCACCACGGCAAACACGCCCGCTGGCGAGTACGGCGGGCTCAAGTCTCACGATTCCCCCGATTGCATTGCCGGAGATACCCGGTGCTCTAGCCGACAAACGGCTCGCCGGGGAACGGCGGCACCCGCCGCCCGGACTGGCTGACAGCCGGCGCGCCGCGGGCTGGCCGGGGGTTATGGAAGGATCGGCAGCATGCTGCGCTGGCTGACCGCGGGTGAGTCGCACGGCCCTGCCCTGGTCGCGGTGTGCGAGGGCCTGCCGGCCGGGATCGAGGTGACCACGCCCGAGCTGGCGCTGGCGCTGGCCAGGCGCCGGGCCGGGTACGGTCGCGGGGCCAGAATGAAGTTCGAGCAGGACGCGGTCGAGCTGACCGGCGGCGTGCGGCACGGACTCACGCTGGGCGGCCCGGTCGCGATCAGGATCGGCAACACCGAGTGGCCCAAATGGGAAACGGTGATGGCCGCCGATCCTGTCGACCAGGAGATCCTGGCCGCTCAGGCACGTAATGTGCCGCTGACCAGGCCCCGGCCGGGACATGCGGACCTGGCGGGCATGCAGAAGTACGGCCACGATGACGCCAGGGCCGTGCTGGAGCGCGCCAGCGCGCGGGAGACCGCCGCCCGGGTGGCCCTTGGCGAGCTGGCCAGGCGCTTGCTCCGCCAGGTACTCGGCGCCGAGGTGGTCAGCCACGTGGTCGCGCTGGGCTCCGTCCGTGCCCCGGATGGCCTGCTGCCGAGGCCCGAGGACCTGGCGGCCATCGACGCCGATCCGGTTCGCTGCCTCGACCCGGCCGCCAGCGCCGCCATGCAGGCGGAGATCGACGCGGCCCGCCGCGACGGTGACACCCTTGGCGGCGTGGTGGAGGTGGTCATCCACGGCCTGCCGCCGGGACTTGGCAGCCATGTGCACTGGGACCGGCGTCTTGACGGCAGGCTGGCGGGTGCCCTCATGAGCATCCAGGCAATTAAGGGCGTGGCGGTCGGGGATGGATTCGAGACCGCGAGCCGGCGGGGATCGGCTGCGCACGACGAGATCGAGGGCGGTGCCGAGGGTGTCAGGCGGCGCACCAACCGGGCAGGCGGCATCGAGGGCGGCATGAGCACGGGTGAGCCGATCCGGATCAGGGCGGCGATGAAGCCGATTTCCACGGTGCCGCGCGCGCTGGACACCGTCGACGTCCGCACCGGCGAGCCCGCGAAGGCGATCAACCAGCGTAGTGATGTGACCGCGGTGCCCGCGGCGGGCGTCGTGGCCGAGGCGATGGCGGCGCTCGTGCTGGCCGACGCAGCGGTGGAAAAGTTCGGCGGTGACAGCGTGGCCGAGATGGCGCGCAACGCCGACGCCTACCTGAAGGCGCTGGTGATCCGATGACTGGTGATCCGATGACTGGTGATCCAGCCACGGGCGATCCGACCACGGGCAGCGGGCCGGTCGCGATCCTGATCGGGCCGCCCGGAGCGGGCAAGACGACAGTCGGCATCGAGCTTGCCGCCCGGCTCGGCGTCAGCTTCACCGATACCGACACGACGATTGCCGAGGCGGCCGGCAAGCCGGTCGCTGACATCTTCATCGATGACGGTGAGCCCGCCTTCCGCGCACTGGAACGAGAGGCCGTGGCGCTGGCCATCGGGCAGCCGGGCGGGGTAGTCGGCCTGGGCGGTGGCGCGGTGCTCGACCCCGGCACGCAGGCCCGGCTGGTCGGCCGACCGGTGGTGTACCTGGCGGCGAGCTTTCCCGAGCTGGCCAAGCGCGTCGGCATGGACCGGCCCCGGCCGCTGCTGATCGGGACTAACCCGCGGGCGCAGCTCAAGGCGCTGCTGGACCAGCGGCTGCCGATCTATCAGGGGCTGGCCTGGCTGACCGTGAACACCGATGACCGGGGGCCGGACGAGCTCGCCGTCGAGATCGCCGAGGCGATCGCCGCCAGTGCCCGGCCATCCCGATGACGCCCACCAGAATCGCGATCGGCGGCGAGCGGCCGCACGAGGTCGTGGTGGGCGCGGACGTGCAGGCCGAGCTTGCGTCCCTGGTCGGCGCCGAGGCCAGGACGGTGCTGGTCATCCACGCGGCCGGCCTGACCGGGCTCGCGGAACCGGTTTGCCGGACGCTGGCCGCGGCGGGGTACCAGGTGCGGGCCGAGCCGGTACCGGACGGCGAGGCGGCCAAGGAGATTGCCGTCGCCGGCCGGCTGTGGTCGCGGCTCGCCGCGGCCGGGGTGGGCCGCAAGGACGCGATCGTGGCGATCGGCGGCGGAGCGGTCACCGACCTGGCCGGCTTTGTCGCGGCGACGTGGCTGCGCGGGGTGCGGATCGTGCTCGTGCCTACGACCCTGCTCGGCATGACCGATGCGGCGATCGGAGGCAAGACCGCGATCAACACGGCGGACGGCAAGAACCTTGTCGGGGCATTCAGCCCGCCGGCCGGCGTCCTGGCCGACCTGGCAACGCTGGCGACGCTGCCCGCGGCCGAATATGTCAGCGGCCTGGCCGAGGTCATCAAGGCCGGCTTCATCGCCGACCCGGTGATCCTGGACCTGATCGAGTCCGACCCGGCGGCAGCGGCCAGGCCTGGCGGGCCGCACGAACGCGAGCTGATCGAGCGCGCGATCGTAATGAAGGCCGCGGTGGTCTCGGCCGACCTGCGCGAGTCGGGCCAGCGGGAGATGCTCAATTACGGCCACACGCTCGGGCATGCCATCGAGCGCGCGGAGGACTACTCGATCCGGCACGGCGAGGCGGTAGCGATCGGCATGTGCTTCGCGGCCGCGCTGGGCAGGCTCACCGGGCGGCTGGACGAGGCGACTGCCGCCCGGCACCGGTCGATCCTGGAAGCCGTCGGGCTGCCGACCCGCTACCGGGGCAGTACCTGGGCGCAGCTGCGGGCGACGATGGGCGTTGACAAGAAGACCAGGGCGGCGCGGCTGCGCTTCGTGGTGCTCGCGGGCCTGGCCCGGCCCGAGATCCTGGCCGACCCGGCCGAGGAACTGCTGGAGCAGGCCTTCGCGGAGGTGAGCTGACGATGCCCGACAATCGTGCAGTGTCAGCAGGGGTTGGGACGGTGCTGGTGCTGAACGGCCCGAACCTCGGCCGGCTCGGCAGCCGGGAGCCCGAGATCTACGGCGCGGCGACGCTGGCCGACGTCGCGGCCGCCTGCGCCGACCTGGGGGCCGAGCTCGGCCTCAAGGTCGACGTCCGGCAGACAGACGACGAGGCCGAGCTGATCGGCTGGGTGCACGAGGCGATCGAGTTGCGGCTGCCCATAGTCCTGAACCCGGCGGCGTTCACCCACTACTCGTATGCCCTGCGGGACGCGCTGGCGATGCGGACCGCGCCGCTGGTCGAGGTGCACCTGTCCAACCCGGCCGCGCGCGAGTCGTTCCGGCACACGTCGGTCGTCGCGGGCGTCGCCGACGGGACGATCGCCGGGTTCGGCCCGCAGTCGTACCTGCTGGCCCTGCGCGCGATCGCCGGCCTCCTCGCCCCGCCCGGCTGACCGGCGCGGCCGGCTCCTGACTGGCCGCCCTCTGCGCCGAGCTGACCCCGGCAGTTACGCTTCTTGCGTAATCCGGAGACGAAAGGGCCTGCTGCATGCGCATCGGAATGGCACTGAACTACGCGGGCGGCTTCAAGGAGACCGCGGCCGAGCTGGCCGACTTCGAGAAGGCGGGGCTCGACATCGTCTTCGTGCCCGAGGCCTACAGCTACGACGCGGTAAGCCAGCTCGGGTACCTGGCCGCGGTCACCGAGCGAGTCCAGCTCGCCTCCGGCATCATGCAGCTCTACTCGCGGACACCGACGCTCACGGCGATGACCGCCGCGGGCATCGACTACGTCTCCGACGGCCGGTTCGCGCTCGGCATCGGCGCCTCAGGACCGCAGGTCATCGAGGGCTGGCACGGGGTGCCTTACGACGCGCCGCTGGCCAGGACCAGGGAGACGATCGAGATCTGCCGCAAGGTCTGGCGGCGCGAGCGCCTCGAATATGACGGTGCCAAATACCAGATCCCGCTGCCCGAGGGGCAGGGCACCGGGCTGGGCAAGGCGCTCAAGCTGATCAATCACCCGGTCAGGGAGCGCATCCCGATCATCCTGGCCGCGCTCGGCCCGAAGAACGTGGAGATGGCCGCGGAGCTGGCCGAGGGCTGGGAGCCGATCTTCTACTATCCGGAGAAGGCCGGGCATGTGTGGGGCCCGTCGCTGGCCGCGGGAAAGGCCAAGCGCGATCCCTCGCTGCCACCGCTGGACATTATCGCGCAGACGGCGCTGGCCATCGGCGACGACGTCAAGGGCCTCATCGACCTGATCCGCCCGGTGCAGGCGCTCTACATCGGCGGCATGGGCGCTCGGGAGAAGAACTTCTACAACAACATGGCGGTGCGCTACGGGTACGGGAAGGAAGCCGCCGCGATCCAGGACGCGTACCTGTCCGGGCGGAAGAAGGAGGCCGAGGCCCTCATACCGCAGGAACTGCTGGAGAACGTCTCCCTGATTGGCCCCAAGGCCTACGTGGCCGAGCGGGTCGCGGCGATGAAGGAGTCCGGCGTTACCACCCTGAACGTCGCGCCGATGGGAACGACGCACGCGGAGCGGATAGCCCTGGTCGAGCAGATCCGGGATCTCGCGGCCTGACCCCGCGGCCTCCGTTCCCTGCCCGCCGGTTTCGCTAACGCGGCGGTGGGCAGGGCACGAAACGGGCGGGCACACGGAAGGGAAGCGCGATGCGATCAGGAAAGCGCCGGCCCGGCGACGGGCCGAGCGTCCTCGTCGTCGGCGGCGGGTTCGCGGGCCTGACTGCGCTGAATACGCTGGCCCGGTCGAGCGCGCAGGTGACGCTCGTGGACCGGAACGTGTACAGCACGTTCCAGCCTCTCCTGTACCAGGTCGCAACGGCGGGCCTGACGGCGTCCGACGTGGCGTACCCGCTGTGGAGCGTGACCCGCAAGACGCGGGCTCAGTTCCGGCAGGGCGAGCTGGCAAGCCTGGACCTGGCCGGCCGGACGGCCCGTCTGGCCGACGGCACCGAGCTGAGCTACGACTACCTGATCCTCGCCACCGGCGTCAGCGCGAACTTCTACGGCGTCACCGGGGCGCAGGAGCACAGCCTGAGCCTGTACACCCGGCGGGATGCCATCGCGCTGCGGAACCGGCTGCTTGCCGAGCTGGAACGCCGGGCATCGGGGGAGGCCGATCCCGAGCTGGACATCACGATCGTGGGCGGCGGCGCTACCGGCGTCGAGCTGGCGGGCACGCTCGCCGAGCTGCGCAACATTGCCCTGCCCGTCGCGTTCCCTGACGTCGACCGGGCCAAGTTCCGGGTCCGCCTGATCGAGACGGCGCCCGCGCTGCTGACCCCCTACAGGGAACGGGAACGGGACTATGCGCGGCAGCAGCTCGCGAACCGCGGCGTGGACGTGTTCCTGAACACGACGATCAAGGAGATCGCGCCGGGCAAGGTGACACTGGCCGACGGCAGCTCCCACCGCTCGGACGTGGCGGTGTGGGCGGCCGGGATCCAGGCGCCCGATGCGCCGTGGAACGCCCAGCTTCCGCGGTCCAGGGGCGGTCGCATCGCCGTCGGGCCGGACCTGCGGGTCACCGGGCACGACAACGTATTCGCGACCGGCGACGTGTGCGCGGCCGATCCGCCCCAGCCGCAGCTGTCCGCGCCGGCCATCCAGCATGGCAAGCACGCGGGCGAGCAGATTCTGCGGCTGATGGCGGGACAGCCGACCGTGCCGTTCCACTATCACGACAAGGGCATCATGGCGACGATCGGCCGCCGGTCCGCGGTGGTGGAGCTATCCATCGGAATCCGGCTGCGCGGCACCATAGCGTGGCTGGCCTGGCTGGGCCTGCACCTGTTCTACCTGCTGGGCGGGCGCAACCGGGTGGTCACCCTGGTGAACCTGTCCTGGCGCTACCTCAGCTGGAGCCGGGGCGGCGGCATGATCGTCGGCGACGACCAGGTGGACGATGACTCACCCGCAGACCGGGCGGGGCAGGCCGCCGACCAGCGCGGTCAGGGCTGACCCGAGCGGGGCGTCGAGGGTCAGCACGGCCTCGGCGTCGCCCCTGGTCGGTCCCTGGTTGACGACGGCGACGGGTATGCCGAGCGCGGCGGCGCGCCGGACGAACCGGTACCCGGACTGCACGGTCAGCGACGATCCGAGGACAAGCAGCAGGCTGGCCGCCTCGGTCAGCGCGAAGCACTCGGTGACCCGGTCGCGCGGCGCGTTCTCGCCGAAGAAGACTACGTCGGGTTTCAGTACCCCGCCGCAGCCGCGGCAGCCGACCACCTGGAACCGGGTTACGAGTTCGTCGGCCAGCAAGGCATCGCCGTCAGGATTGATGGTCTCGGCAACCGCGTGCCAGCCCTCATTCGCCGCGCTGAGCCGGTGGTCCAGGGTCAGGCGGGAGCTCCGCTCGCCGCAGGACAGGCATCGCACCCGGTCCAGGCCGCCGTGCAGCTCCACTACGCGCCGGCTTCCCGCCGCCTGATGCAGGCCATCCACGTTCTGGGTGATGACGCCGCAGACCAGGCCGCGTCGCTCCAGTTCCGCCACCGCGTGATGCCCGGCATTCGGCTGGGCCGCGGCGATCTGCCGCCAGCCCAGGTGGCTGCGGGCCCAGTAGCGCTGCCGGGCGTCAGCAGAGGCAGTGAACGCCTGGTAGGTCATGGGCTGTGCCCGCCGGAGCAGGCCCGTCGGACCCCGGTAGTCCGGGATGCCGGACTCCGTTGACAGCCCGGCGCCGCTGAGCACGACCACGCCGCCGGCCGCCACCAGCCTCAGCAGCAGATCATCGCCCACCCTCTAACGATGCCTCATCCAGGTGACTGCCCTGGCTGGCGGGCAGGTCGCGCGTTGCGGGCTGCCCGTCCGCATGGCTGGCCGGCTGACTACAGTCATGCAGGTGGCTGAGATACACGCCGCGCGGCGCGCGCGGGCACAGCAGGCATTTGCCGGCGGCGGCGTGGACGCCGCGCTGATCACGGCTCCGGCGAACGTGAGGTATCTGTCCGGGCTGGTCAGCTCCAATGCGGCCGTCCTGCTGCCGGCCGAAGGTCCCGGCGTGCTGGCCACCGACTCGCGGTATGCCGAGGCGGCGGCCCGCGACTGCCCCGACATCGAGCTGGTAACGGAACGGCACGTCGACGTCGCCCTCGCGGGCCTGGCCGTCCGCCGCGGCTGGCGGACCCTCGCGTTCGAGGCGCAGGACCTGACCATGGAGCGGTACACGGCGCTGGCCGCGGCCGAGTCCTACGACGGGAGCGCCCCGCCCGAGCTGGTGCCGCTCGGTCATGTCGTCGAAGAGTTGCGGATGATCAAGGATGAGACGGAGATCGAGCTGCTGGCCAGGGCCTGCGCGATCACCAGCCAGGCCTTCGAGTGGCTGCTCGCCTCGATCACGCCGGGCCGCACCGAGCGGGAGCTCGCCATCCTGCTCGAGCGGGCCATGGTGGACCTGGGTGCGGAGGCGCTGGCGTTCGACACGATCGTGGCCAGCGGGCCCAACGGGGCGATCCCGCACCACAAGCCCTCGGATCGCCGTTTCGAGCGCGGTGACCTGATCACGGTCGACTGCGGGGCCCGCTATCAGGGCTATCACGCGGACATGACCAGGACCGTGGCACTGGGGGAGCCCGCCGCCTGGCAGCGGGAGGTCTACGAGCTTGTCGCGGCGGCCCAGCGCGCCGGGGTGGCGGCCGCGGTGCCAGGGGCCGATATTGGCGACGTGGACGCCACCGCGCGCGGCATTATCGAGGCCGCGGGGCACGGAGCGCACTTCCAGCACGGCCTGGGCCACGGCGTTGGCCTGCAGGTGCACGAAGCGCCGATCATGGGATACGACAGGACAGGTAAACTTATGAACCGGGTTCCCGTCACCGTCGAGCCCGGCGTGTACCTGCCCGGCACGGGCGGGGTCAGGATCGAGGACACCCTCGTGGTCCGGGCAGGCGCTCCGACGGACACTGCTGCGGTAGGCACAGCTGCGGTAAGCACGGGGGCGGCGGGACCGGCTCAGCTACTCACCACGACCACCAGGGAACTGCTCGTTCTGTGACACAGGACGGCGCACAATCCCCCATTGCTTGCAGGAGATAACGACCGTGGCCACCACAAATGACCTGAAGAACGGCATGACGCTGAACATCGACGGGCAGCTCTGGAGCGTCGTGGAGTTCCAGCACGTCAAGCCAGGCAAGGGCGGGGCATTCGTGCGCACCAAGCTGAAGAACGTCCTCTCCGGCAAGGTCGTGGACCGGACATTCAACGCCGGTACCAGGGTCGAGGTCGCCAACGTCGACAAGCGCGAGATGCAGTACCTGTACCGCGAGGGCGAGGACTTCGTCTTCATGGACACCCAGGACTACGACCAGCCGCACATCCCGGCGGCGGTCGTCGGCGATGCCGCCAACTACCTCCTCGAGGAGCAGATGGCGACGATCGCGTTCAACGACGGCACCCCGCTGTACATCGAGCTGCCCGCCGCGGTCGAGCTGACCGTGCAGCACACCGACCCCGGCCTGCAGGGCGACCGGTCGACCGGCGGCACCAAGCCCGCCACCCTCGAGACCGGCGCGCAGATCCAGGTGCCGCTGTTCATCGTCACCGGCGAGAAAATCCGCGTCGACACCCGCGACGGCAGTTACCTCGGCCGGGCGTAGCGGCGCGAGCTGACCCGAACGGCAGACATGGCAGCGCGCAGTAAGGCACGCAAGCGGGCACTCGACGTCCTGTTCGAGGCCGAGGTCCGGGGCGAGCCGGTACTGGAGCTGCTGGCCGAGCGCACGGCCGCGGCGGACCCGCCGGTCTCGGATTACGCCGCCGAGCTCGTCCGCGGCGTGCACGCCCACGTCGGGCAGATCGATGAGCTGCTTGCGGCGCACGCCAAGGGCTGGACCGTGGACCGGATGCCCGCGGTAGACCGCAACGTACTTCGGATCGGCGTATACGAGCTCCTGTGGGCCGATGACGTGCCCGACCCCGTCGCCGTCAGCGAGGCGGTCGCGCTCGCGGGCGAGCTGTCCACCGACGAGTCCGGCTCGTTCGTGAACGGGTTGCTCGGCAGGCTGCTGGAGATCAAGCCGACGCTCGCGCCCTGAGCTGCCTGTCGGTGGCTCGCGCTACAGTGCGGTAGCGAGCGGGCGTGCGAGTGGCGTGGCCGGTAGGTGACAGATGGGCGGACCTGAGCTGCACCGCGGGGGGTCCAGGGGGGTCGTCCCCCCGGGCCAGCAGCAATCAGGGAACGACGTCGGCTGTCACATCCTGCATGTTGACATGGATGCCTTTTATGCCAGCGTCGAGATCCGCGACCGCCCCGAGCTCGCCGGCCAGCCGGTCATTGTCGGCGGCCTGTCGGGTCGCAGCGTCGTGCTGTCGGCGACCTATCAGGCCCGTGCCTTCGGGGTGCGCTCGGCTATGCCGATGGCCAGGGCGCGCCGACTGTGCCCGCACGCGACCGTGATACCGCCGCGGCACCGCCTGTACGGCGCGGTGTCGAAGGAGGTCATGGCGATCTTCCAGGCGGTGACACCGCTCGTGCAGCCGCTTTCCCTGGACGAGGCCTTCCTCGACGTCTCCGGCGCGATCAGGCTGCTCGGCTCCCCGGCGGATATCGGCCAGCGGATCAGGGCGGACGTCGCGCGGCAGCAGCAGATCACCTGCTCGGTCGGGGTCGCGTCGAATAAGTTCCTGGCCAAGCTCGCGTCCGTGCACTGCAAGCCGGACGGGCTGCTGGTCATCCCGGCCGACCGGGTGCTGGAGTTCCTCCATCCGCTGCCGGTGTCGGCGCTGTGGGGGGTGGGCGAGCGCACCGGCCAGACGCTGGCCCGGCTCGGGCTGCGCACCGTCGGCGATATTGCCAGCACGCCGGTCCGCTCGCTGGAGGCCGAGTTCGGTCCCGCTACCGCGGCGCACCTGAGCGCCCTGGCTTCGGGCCGTGACAGCCGGAGCGTGGAGACCTCGGTCAGGGAGAAGAGCGTCGGCGCCGAGGAGACCTTCGATGTCGATGTCGCCGACCCCGAGGTGATCAGGCGAGAGCTGCTGCGGCTGTCCCGGCGCACGGCCCGCGCGCTGCGCGCGTCCGGATGCGCGGCGCGCACGATCACGGTCAAGCTCCGCAAGGCGGACTTCAGAACCATCACCCGATCGCGCACCCTGTCCGAGCCGACCGACGTGACGCAGCGCATCTACGACACCGCGTGCGCGCTGTACGAGTCCTCGGGCCTGAGCGGCCAGGCCCGGCTTCGGCTGGTCGGCGTGCGGGCGAGCGGACTGCTGCCCGCGGCCGCGACGTCGACGCAGCTGGCTCTCGGGGACCGGCCGTCTTCCTGGCAGGCGGCCGAGACCGCGATGGACCGGATTACCGGAAGGTTCGGGGCCGATGCGGTCCGGCCTGCCGCCCTGGTCGAGCGCCGGGCGCCCGAGCCCAGGCGGTCGCGGCCTGACGCCTGATTTACCATGATTTATTCGGAAAGTTCGCGTACCGCATGGCGCGGTCCTGGGCTCCGCGGCGGCTCCTCGGCAACGTGTGCGCGTTTAGTGCTGCCCCGCCGGCACCAAGCGCGCACACGTTCGGTGAGATCAGCCGATGATCCGGGAAGCCGGCCGGGCATGATTGGCGGTCGGCTGGGCATATAGGGCATGCCGGGCGTGGTCGGCCAGGCGCCGTGTCTGGCCGGGCGGACCGGGGAAGGTGAAGGGGTACGTTATGCGTGCCGTGGCAGGCTGGCTGAGTACCGCTAGCTGCGGTGTACCCTTCCACAAGGCGCCCTGGCGCTCGTATTCTGGGCGTATAGCGATGGGCCGCATGGCAGTTGTCAGCGTCCGAGTCCATGGGAGGCACAGTGCCGCTCTCTGAGCACGAGCAGCGTCAGCTCGAGCAGATTGAGCAGTCGCTGTATGCCGATCACCCGCGACTTGCCAAGGTCATGCGGGCAAAAGACCCTAAGGTTCACTATCGCCGTCGGCTGGTTCAGGCCTCCGCGGGTTTCGTCATCGGAGTGGGGGCGCTGGTTGCCGGGCTCGTGCTCAGGTACCCGTGGCTCGATGTCGTCGGATTCGTGATCATGGTGGCTAGCAGCACGTGGGTGGTCGTGAACTACCGGCGGATGGCCGGGGTCACGGTGGAAAGGCGGGCCGGAGATCGGCGCGGTAAGGCGCCGAAAACCGACAATTCAGGCATGATGGACCGGCTTGAGGAGCGCTGGCGGCGTCGGCAGGAACGCGACCGCTAGAATCCGCCAGCTCGGGATGGGCTAGCTCTCGGATGGGCTAGCTCGGGATGGCGGCTCTCTCCGGCATCAGCTCGCTTTGCGCAGTTCGGAGCGCCCAGGGCCGCGCCGCACGCGCGGTAGCGGCGAGTCGATCCAGCTGAACGCACGGTTTGCCAGCTGCAGGCCGCGCCGGGCCGAAGCCAGCGTTGAGGCTGGCAGCAGGCGCGCCCGCAGTCGGCCGGTCCTGGTCGCGCTTGCCGCCAGGGCCCGCCGGACAGTGGTGACATCGGCGTGCAATCCCGCTCCCGGCAGCGCCGCCCGAGCGTACCTGGAGCGCTCCTCGGCCGCGCCGACCCTGGCGATGGCGGCCGCGCCAGCGGGCCCGAGGCTCGCGGTCTCTGTGATCCGGGTGGCGATCGCACGCGGTGATTCGCTGGGGAACCATTCGATCCTGTAGTCGGTCAGGTAGTCGAGCAGCTCGCGCCATGCCGTGCTCGCACGGTCGGAGTCCCCGGCGGCCGTCATCCACCGGCGCCGCGTGGTCACCCAGCGGCCCAGCCCGGGCCAGGCCAGCAGCGCGAAGAGCACGACCGCGAGCGTGATGCCGACGGGCAGGCCCGAGCCGCCCCGGTGGCCCGGCCCGCTGGCGGGGCCGCCGCCGGCTGGGACGCTCAGATGCGCGGTCTTGCCGCCGACGCCCTTAGCCGGCTTCGGGGCGGTGCTCGGCGTGGTCGTGCTCGGGGTGACGATCGGCTTGGACCCGGTCGCGCCCGGTGGCAGGGCGTAGCTGGGTGCGATCGCGGTCCCCTGCTCGCCGAAACCGCTGGGAGTGGGCTCGAACCGCATCCAGCCCGCCTGCGGGAAGTACAGCTCCGGCCAGGCGTGCGCGTCCGCGGTCGTGACCTTCCAGGTGCTGCTGCCCGGCTCCCTCGTGCCTGCGGTATATCCGAGGGCGACACGGGACGGAATGCCGAGCAGCCGGGCCAGCACGGCGAAGGCGGGCGCGAACTGAGTGCAGTCCCCGCGCGGGTCGGAGGTGAGGAACTTCAGCAGCCACGAACCCGAGCCTGACCACTGCTCGTGCACGGTATAGGTGAAATACGACGAGGTGAACCAGGCCTCCAGCGCCCTGGCCTTGCCCAGGGCAGTGGTCTGCCCTTTGGTGCGCGCCAGCGCGATCGCGAGCAGCTGGCTCTTGTCCGGACCGCTGTAGCCGCCATAATCCGCGACGATGTCCTGCGGATAGTGCGTCGCGTCGCCCAGCACCTGCGGTCCCGGATTGGCCTCGTCGCTGACGACGGTGTAGTGCTGCGTGCTGTTCTGGTCGAACACCATGAGCGAGCCCGCGGCCTCGGTCAGGGCCGGATTCCTGGTGATGATCTCGACCGGCGCGTAGGGCGCCGGCAGCGGAGTGGTGCTAGAAAGCGCCTCGTCCAGGCTGATCGTGGTCCGCACCGTGCTGGCGCTGACGGTCGGCCCCAGCCCCTGCGGCTTGTCGGGCAGCCGCTCGCCCTTGACCGCCTCCCCGGATGAGTTGGTCAGGTACCACCCGTTGCCGACGTAATTCACGACGAATTGCTGGAGGTACTGGTCCTGGGGGCTGCTTGAGGTGGTCTGGTACGTCAGCACCTCCGAGGGCCTGGTCTGGCCAAGCTGTGCGCCGATCGCGGCGAGTGGCGAGCGCCCGCCCGGCCCGATCCCGAGGCCCGGTCCGGTGCCGCCGCCCGGAGTCTTGGCGAACGGGTCCCTCGGCGTACCCCCGGCCAGGATCAGCGGGAGCACCATCGCCACGCCGACGGCCGTCAGCCCCACTCGCCGGCCGGAGGCGGCAATCTGCCTGGTATCGGGTCCCTGGCCGGGCTCGTCGCCGCTCAGCGTGCGGCGGATCGTCACCAGCCGCCCCCACATCCGCAGCCGCTGCCTGCCGTCAACGGACAGCAGCGAGAGGTAAGCGGATATCGCGATGGCGAACAGCAGCGTCTGCGTGATCCCGAAATTCTTGAGGCTGCTCGCCACCGGGACGCTGAACAGCAGCAGGAGTGGCAGGCCCGCGAGCGCCGGCCGCCGCAGCCGGACGGCGAGAATGTCCACGCATATCGCGATCAGTGCGACGCCCAAGACAGTGATGAACTCGACCGGCTTCCTGACGGGGATCGGCGGCATGAGCTTGAATTCAGCCTGAGAGCCGCTCGGCAGGCTGGCCAGGCCCGACAGGGAATGCTCGGTCGGCAGGATCCCGCCCAAGTTTGAGCTGGTCGCAAACACCGCGCTGAGGTAGATCAGCTCCAGGCCCACGTAGGTGACCAGCCCGCCGAAAATCCGAGCCGCGCGCGCGCCGGTGGCTCCCGCAGCGGTAATCGCCAGCACCACGACGGCCAGGATCACACCCGACCAGCCGAATCCCAAGAGCACAGGCACGATCCCGATCAGCACCACGACGCAGGCCGCGATCGCCGCGTGGACGGTGGCCATCCTGGTCAGGCTGCCCGCCAGCGCTGCCACGACGACCGCGCCTGCGCTCGCGAAGAACCAGGTGCTGCCGGTCAGCAGCGAGTGCAGCGACAGCGCCGCCGCAAGCACCGCGATGCTGGCCGCGAAGGTTAGCCGATGGTTGGTCATGCCAGCACCGCCGGATCATGGCCGGCCAGCGTGGCGCCGGGTACCAGCATCTCGGCCGCCCGCGGCAGCTGCTCCCAGGCGATGTCGAGCGGCATGCTCGCGTCGACAACGATCACGTGCCAGCCGGCCGTGCCCAGGGCCGCGACGGCGGCCGCCAGCTCTTCGGGGATGCCGTCGCGGGCGGCGGCGCCGGCGGCCTCGCCGCCACCGGGAGCCGGCGGATCAGCCCCCGATCCGTTGCCCTGATGGGCGGTCCGGCTCGGATCGGCCCAGGTACGCACGGCCAGCAGCAAGGCAATGGCCTGGCTCGCCTCTGTCCGGCAGGCCGCAAGATGCTCGGCCTCCGCTGCCGTCAGGTCGCCCATCACTGCGATAACGACCCCCGAGCTGGCCATACGCAGCGCCTTCAGGCCGTCGGACAGGTCCCTGCCGCGGGACGGCTTGATCACGGCGAGCGCATCTAGCAGCATGTCCTCGAACAGCATGCCGGCCCCAAGGCTGGTGCCCTGATCGTTGATGACCTGGCCCGCGAGCCCCTCCTGAGCCAGGTGCACGCCGATGGACGCCGCCGCGCTGACGGCGGTCTCGAACGACGAGCTCGGACCGCTGCCCACATGCACTGAAGCTCTCGTGTCCAGCAGCACCGCGGCGCGATTGCGCCATCTCTGCTCTTCCCTGCGCACCATCAGCTCGCCGTAGCGCGCGGTCGAACGCCAGTGGACTCGCCGCAGGTCGTCGCCGTTCCGGTAGGGCCGAGGGATCACGTCATCCTCGCCCGCGGTCGCGGCGAGCCGGGACCGGCCGTCGCCCTCGCCCGCCCAGGACCGGCTGATCATCGTCCGGGCCAGCGGATAGACCCTGGGAGTCACCACGAGCGAGGTTCGCGCGGAGAACGAGCGGCTGATCTCCACGAGCCCGAATGAGTCCGCGACCCGCAGCTGCAGCGGCCCAACCTCGAACTTTCCGCGCAGGTCGGACCTGAGCGTGTAGCTCAGGTTGCGCACACCGCGGCGCTCGATGTTGTCCAGCACGTACCTCGGCCTGGTGCCGAGCGCGTACGGAATGGTGTCTTCGGCCAGCAGCAAGCCGGTCGGCAGCTTGGACACGTTCCGCAGCTGGAGGGTGACGCGAGCGGTGTGCCCGGCCGGCACCCGTGGCGGGCTGATGATCCGGCTGCAGCTCAGCCGGTAACGGGCGCGGTGGGCGGAGAAGGCGCTGAAAGCAGGCAGCGCGATCAGCACCACTCCGACGCATAGCAGGCTGCGCTCGGAGAGCACGAGCCCGGCCACCGTGGCGGCTGTCCCGGCAGCCAGGAACGAGGTGCCCCTGGTGGTCAGCCCCGATAGCCACGAGCTCAGCACCGCGGGCCTCCTTCCCCGTTGTTCCCAGTCTGCGCCGTTTTCGTCGGCCAGACGTCGGCAACTGCCAGGCCGGGGTTACCGGCCGGGCAGCGGCAGCCGCTGCACAATCGCCGACAGGATCCGGTCTGGCGTCTCCCGGCCGACCAGCGCGGCTGTGCTCGGCAGCAGCCGGTGCGCGAGGACAGGCACGGCCAGCGCCTGGACGTCGTCGGGTATCACGAAGTCGCGGCTGTCCAGCGCGGCATAGGCGCGGCTGGCCCGCAGCAGATGCAGAGCCGCGCGGGGCGAGGCCCCCAGCCGCAGCTCGGCGGAGGTCCTGGTCGCGGTGACGAGCTCGATGATGTACTGCCGGATCGGCTCGGACACGTGGACTTCGCCCACGGCCGCGACCAGCTCGCGGATGTCGCCGGAATGCGCTACCGGCTTGAGGTCATCGAGCGGTGAGCTTGAGCCGTGGGTGTCCAGCATCGCCAGCTCGGCCTCCGGGTCCGGGTAGCCGATGGACAGCCTGGTCATGAACCGGTCGCGCTGGGCCTCGGGCAGCGGGTAGGTGCCCTCCATCTCGACCGGGTTCTGGGTGGCGATCACCATGAATGGCGGCTCCAGCGTGTAGGTGGACCCATCCACGGTCACCTGCCGCTCTTCCATGGACTCCAGCAGGGCCGACTGCGTCTTGGGCGAGGCTCGGTTGATCTCGTCGCCGAGCACGATGTTCGCGAAGACCGGCCCGGGCTTGAACTCGAACTCCCGTATCTCCTGGTTGAACGCGCTGACTCCGGTGATGTCACTGGGCAGCAGGTCCGGGGTGAACTGAATGCGGCGCACCGAGCAGTCGATAGACCGCGCCAGTGTCTTGGCCAGCATGGTCTTGCCGACACCCGGCACGTCCTCGATCAGGATGTGTCCCTCGGCGAGCAGCACGGTAAGTGCCAGCCGGATCGCAGCAGGCTTGCCGGAAATCACGCTCTGAACCGCGGCGCTGACGTTCCGCGCTACATCGACGAGTTCGTCGAGGGTCCGATCGGCCGACTGCCCCGTATGGGTGACCACGTAATCCTCCAGGCGCCCAGTTCGCGTGCGTTCTTTTGCCTTATTACCCAAGAGCGACGGCAGCCCGCAGTGACTGATACGAGAACCGGCACACGTGCCGGTTGGCGTATCAGCCCGGCAGCCAAAAACCAAGCCGTGCGTTCAGACAGTACGTCCTCGTATGCCCAGCGTGCGATCCCGCTCCCATATCGTCGCGGTAACACTGCGGTCACCCCATGACCTGGCTCGCGGTCGTGGACGGGCCCGAGGGCGCCGGTAGCCCCTTTCCCGGCCCGTAGCGGTCCATCCGCGGGGCCGCCTCCCCACTTCGCCCCACACCATCTGACCTGCGCAATCGGCTGGATCGATTCCGATATGCGGGCTCGTCGCGATTGACGGTGGAGGAGAGTGGAGTACAGTGGTGGTCCGTGGGGCAGCAGGGACCCGCAAATGGCGCATGGTGGGGACTGGGGAGGTGAGGCGGTGTTTCTCGGCACCCATACGCCTCGCCTGGACGAGAAAGGCCGCCTGATTCTGCCGGCCAAGTACCGCGAGGAGCTTTCCGCCGGCCTGGTGCTGACCAAGGGCCAGGAGCGATGCCTGTATGTCTTCCCCGCATCCGAGTTCGGGCGGATCACCGAGGCGCTGCGGACAGCGCCGGTCACGGCGAAGGCAGTTCGCGACTACAGCCGGGTGTTCTTCGCCAGCGCCTCGGACGAGGAACTGGACAGGCAGGGCCGCATCACGATCCCGCTGAGCCTTCGCGAGTACGCGGGCCTTGAGCGTGACTGCGTCGTGATCGGAGCCAACACCCGGCTGGAGATCTGGGATGGCGCGGCCTGGGACACCTATCTGGCCCAGCAGGAGGACGCGTTCTCGGACGCATCGGAGGAGGTGCTGCCCGGAGTTCTGTAGTGCACGGGACCGGGTGATTAGCCCGGCTCGTGCCGGATGCCCGGCGAGGTCTCCACCCGTGCAGGAGGGCCCAGGCCCGGCTGACGTCACTTCCCCGGCGTCAGGCGGATCCGGCGGGGCCCGTCAGTGCAGTGGCGCGGATGGGGACCCGGCCGGGCATCGCGGTGGAACGTACGGCCGCCGCGGCAGCGGCGGGCGCCGGGCTCTTCGCCCGGCACGCCGCGCTCGCAAACCGCGTGGCACGGCAGGGACTAGCGAGGGGGCGCGATGGAAGCGGCCGCGGCCGGGCACGTGCCTGTCCTGCGGGACCGGGTACTTGAGCTGCTCCGACCCGCGCTCGAGCCGCCCGGTGCGGTCTTCGTGGATGCGACGCTCGGCCGGGGAGGCCACGCGAGCGCGATCCTGTCCGCCCACCCTGCGCTCAATCTCATCGGCATCGACACCGACGCCGAGGCGATCGCCGAGTCCAGGCAGGTGCTTGTCTCCTTCGCCGGGCGGATCACGCTGGTACAGGCCGTCTACGACGAGCTGCCCCAGATCCTGGCCGGGCTGGGCGTGCGCGCCGTGCACGGCCTGCTGTTCGACCTGGGCGTGTCCTCGCCGCAGCTGGACAATCCGGGGCGCGGCTTCTCCTACGCGCAGGACACGCCACTGGACATGCGGATGAACCAGGCGGGTCCGCTGACCGCCGCCGATGTGCTCAACACCTATCCGGCCGACCGCCTGGCCCGGGTACTGCGCGACTACGGCGAGGAGCGATTCGCCCGCCGCATCGCCGACGCTATCGTGCGCGAGCGGGCCCGTGCGCCGCTGACTACGAGCACGCGGCTCACGGAGATCATCAGGAACTCCATTCCCGCGCCGGCCCGGCGAACCGGCGGCAATCCCGCTAAGCGCACGTTCCAGGCACTGCGCATCGAAGTCAACGGCGAGCTGGACGCGCTGAACCGCGCGCTGCCCGCGGCGCTCGACGCGATCGCAATTGGCGGGCGGATCGTCACGCTGGCCTATCACTCGTTGGAAGACCGGGCGGTCAAGCGCGCGCTGGCCGCGCAGGCAACCGACACGACGCCGGTCGGCCTGCCCGTGCCACTGGAGGCGTCACGGCCGCGATTCCGGCTGCTCACCAGGGGCGCGGAGCGAGCGTCCGCGACGGAGATCGCGATCAATCCCAGGGCTGCCCCGGCTCGGCTGCGAGCGGCCGAGCGGGTCAGGGCGGCGGCATGAACAGGGCAGAAACGGGCGGCCGGGGGGGCTGGCGGCTCTCGCGGGGGGTTTCGGGGGGTCGTCCCCCCGGCCTGAAGCAGTAACGATCGGGAGGGGCGAAGTACTAGCAATGGACAGCACGATAGTCGGCCAGGACCGGCGTCGCCGGACCGCGGCTCCGTCCGGGCGCGGCGGGCCTCGCGCTGGCGGCGACGGAGCGGCGGCGCTGCTGCGGGAGGCACCCAGACGCAGGCC
>JASHOV010000041.1 GCA_030038495.1 Streptosporangiaceae bacterium | reverse complement strand
ATACCTCGGCGCGGGAGATGACGTTCAGCAAAATAGCCGAAGATTAGGCGTCGCCATCTCGTTTACCGAAAAACGGCACCGCGGCGGAACAACTATCGTTTCCGCCGCGGTGCCGATTAGCGCGGTATATCAGCCTGCCGGACTCAGGCTCTTGGCCAGCTGGTTGTACGCGGTTTGCCAGCTGCTCAGATCCCCCTCGAGGTTCAGGCCGGAGGCGACGCTGGTGTACTCACTGGCGGACTGGGCGCCGGCCAGCTTGTTGAGGTCGGACGCGACATTGCTGTTGTCGGTCATAAGGGTCGACACCTCGCCGGAGTAGGTCGAAGGGATGCCCGCGCCCTGCAGTTCCGTGCCGAAGGTCTGGAACGCGCTCGCGACCTGGCCATCGAGCGCCGTCACGCAGGAGAGGTTCTGGTCGCAGGCCTGCACCTTGCTCTGGAACGAGCTGACCACGCCGCCGAGGGTGTTGTAGTCGGCGGTCACCGTGGCGTAGGCGACGGCCTTGTTCACCGTGTTAGACACCTTGCTCAGCTGGATTCCCTCGTACGCCCAGTTCGCGGCGAACCCGAGGAAGCCGATGACCAGTGCGACCGTCACGAGGGTCCTGGCGCCTTCGGGCAGTACCAGCCGCCAGGGATCGTCCGCGGTGGCGGGTACCTGGGGACTCGAAGCCTGTTCCGCGGTCGTCGCTCCGGCAGTCGGCTCGGACTCCGCAGCGGTGTCCGTGGGGGTGTCCACGGCGGTCTCGGCCGCGCCGGGCTCGGAAGCAACGACGGGGCTGATCGCAGGGGCGGGCTTCGCATCGCCGTACAGCGCGGCCGGGTACTCGGGGGTGAGGAGGAAGACGTAGCCGTAGAACCGCGCGATCCACCGGATCATCGCGGTGAATGACTCGTGGAGCCGGCTCGGCATCTGTCCGGTGAAGAGCGTGATCAGCCACGCCCCGATGCTGAGGATGCCCAGCCCGATCGACACGATCTCCGTGACGATATAGACGGGGATCATGAGAATCACGCGGAAGAAGACCGCGAAGCGGTTGAGCCGGGTTCGCTTGGTGAACAGCCGGATCGGGTAGTCCGCGTCCGCCAGTTGGAACGGCGGGTATCGGTCGGTCAGGAAGAAGATGTAACCGTAGACCCTTGACTGCCAGCGGAGCGCGCCGGTCATGAACTCGTGGGCCCAGGCTGGCAACCGTCCGGTGAACAGCGCCGCCCACCAGCCGATGAACGCCACGACCTCGGCGGCGATGAGGACGAAGATCAGCACGAAGAACTGCGGGATGGCCAGGATGCCGCGGAGCAAGACGGTGACACGCGCCTGCCTGGCCGGCGGTCCGAAGCTCATGAGGACCGGTGCCGGGCCGGTCACGGACCGGAGGTCGGCCGGGGCCGAACCCGGCCAGGGCTGGCCGGCGAGCGTGCCGTCCTGGCCCGCGAAGGTGCCGTCCTGGCTTGCGAACGCACCGCCCGGTCCGGCGAAGGTGTAGCCCTGAGGCGGACCCGCGGACGTGCCGCCCGGAGGGGCGAAGGCGCCCGCGTCCGGGGCCGCTGTGCCCGGCGCGAAAGGCTGAGGCGCCTCCGCGGCCTCAGGTTGCTCGCCGGTGGGCAGGATCTCGTTAGGACCGCCGGGCTGGTCCGGCGGGCCCGGCGGCGGGCCGGCCTGGCTCTCGTCCGGCTCTGGGGTTTCGCTCATCTACGGGTCTCCATCACGCGCGGTGACTCGGTGCCGGCCAGGCGGCCAGCACGGGGACAGGGAAGGAGGTTCGCTCGATGCCTTACGCGGCGGGCAAACGACGCAAGACAACCTATAGCGCGCCGCGGGCTGGGTAAAGGCTAAGTCTCAGTTTTGGTAAGGACAGTAAAGGCGGGCCCGGCGGAGTCCGGCCGGGAACGGGACCGCTGGACAGCCCCAGGAACCGCATCTAGGATTAACTGTATGGTCAGTCAAACACGTCATTCGCATGCTCCTATCGACCCGGCAGGCCTCGCAGACGCCCTTAAGCCGTTTGGCGAGAGCCGGATGCTGCCGCCCGCCGCCTACGTCGATCCGGCGGTGTTCGCCTGGGAACAGCGGAACTTCTTCAGCGGCGGCTGGAGCTGCGTCGGCTTCTCCGCCGAGCTGGCCAGTCCCGGCGACCAGCGGGCCGAGTCCGTCGGCGACGGCGGGGTGTTGCTGACCAGGGACGAGAACGGCGTGCTGCACGCGTTCGCGAACTTCTGCCGGCACCGGGGGCATGAACTGCTGCCCTGCGGTGTCACCGCGCAGCGGCCCAGCATCGTGTGTCCGTACCACTCGTGGACCTACGACCTCGACGGCAGCGTGCGCGCGGCCAAGGGCTTCAAGGGCACGGACGGGTTCGACGCGACGAAATGGGGCCTGGTCGAGCTGCCGGTCATCGAGTGGCACGGGCTGATCTTCGTTGACGGCTCGGGCCAGGCCGCACCGCTAGCCGGGGCGCTGAGCGAACTCGACGAGCTTGTCGCGCCGTACGAGCCGGAGCGCCTGGTGATCGCGGGCCGGCACACCTACGATGCGGCCGCGAACTGGAAGATCCTCACCGAGAACTACCACGAGTGCTACCACTGCCCGATGATCCATCCCGAGCTGTGCAAGGTGAGCCCGCCCAAGAGCGGCGAGAATTACAAGGCCAGCGGGGCCTGGGTCGGCGGCTGGATGGACCTGCGCGAGGGCATGACGACCATGTCTCTGGACGGCACCAGTCTGGGCCTGCCGCTGCGCGGCCTGGACGCGACCGGCCTGCGCACGGTCATCTACGTGAACATCTTCCCGAACGTGCTGCTCAGCCTGCATCCCGACTACGTCATGACGCACCGGCTGACGCCGCTGGCCGCGGGCCGCACGACCATCGAGTGCACCTGGGCGTTCGCGCCCGAGGCAGTCGGCCAGCCGGGCTTTGATCCCGGCTATGCGGTGGAGTTCTGGGACATCACCAATCAGCAGGACTGGGGCGCCTGCGAGTCGGTGCAGCGTGGCCTCTCTTCGCCGCACGCGATCGCCGGCCCGCTCTCGCCCGACGAGGACGCGGTCTACCAGTACGTCACGATGGTCGCCCGCGGTTACAGCGGGCAGCCGGCATGGGTTCCGCGCGCGACCGCACCGGTCGGCTGACCCAAGGGAATCATCGCGGAAAAGTCTCCGCCTTGCCGAGCCGGGCTGGCTAACCGGTGCGGTCTGGGATCTCCCTCGGCAGTGCCAGCACCAGCACCAGCGCGACCACCATGAAGCCCAGGTTGGCGAGCAGGGCGAGCTGAGCGCTGTGGCTGAATGCGCTCGCGACGGAGTGCGGCCCTGCGGCGAATTTCAGGCTGCCGAACAGCACGGTGCCGATGACGGCGATCCCGACCGCGGTGCCGACGCGCTGTGACGTCCCGAGTATGCCGGCCGCCGTTCCCGCCTCGCGGCGGGGCACGGTCGCGAGCACGAAGTCCTGGTTGGGCGCGATCGTCATCCCGGTGCCGAGACCCGCGAGCAGCAGCGGCCCGATCAGGTACCAGCCGTTCACAGCGGGCGCGGTGAGGTGGATTACCAGGACGACGAGCGCCAGTCCGGCCAGCAGGAGGGTGCAGCCGAGCACCAGCACCATCCGGCCGAGCCGGGCCGACAGCTTGTCGCTGTTGGCGGCCGAGACCAGCGTGCCCACCGAGTACGGTGCAATCATCAGGCCGGTGAGCAGCGCAGAATGCGCGAGGCCCTCCTGCCACAGGATCGACAGGGTGAAAAAGACACTGCTGAACCCGCCGAAGAACGCGATAGCGAAGATGGCGCCGGCCGAGAACGACGTCTGCCTGATCAGCCCCGGCTTGAGCAACGGGTCCGAGCCGCGTTTATCGGCCCGCCGTTCCCATATGGTGAGCAGTCCGATGACGACGGCGCAGCAGCCGAAGCAGATCCAGGTCCATACCGGCCAGCCGTCAGGCTGGCCTTCCACGAGCGGGACGAGCAGCAAGAGCAGTCCCGCGGTGAGCAGGCCGAGCCCGACCGGGTCGAAGCCGCGCTTGGTGCGGGTGGCGGCGCGCGGCAGTCGCAGCGCCGCCATGGGAATCGCAACCGCGCCGATGAACAGGTTGACCAGGAACACCCAGCGCCAGCCGTCGCGCGACCCGGCGGCGGCGATGATCAGGCCGCCGAGCAGCGGGCCCATCGCGGTGGACACGCCGATGACCGCGCCGAGCACGCCGAAGGCCTTGGACCGCGCGGCGCCAGTGAACGCGTGCTGGATCGTGGCGCTGATCGCGGGGAAGAACAGGCCGGCCCCCAGGCCCTGCACTATCCGGGCCGCGACGATCTGGCCCTGAGTGTGGGAGATGCCGCAGCCGACGCTGGCGAGCGTGAAGACCGTCAGCCCGATCAGGAACGTCGTCTTGTGACCGAACCGGTCGCCGGCCCGGCCGCCAGGCACCAGGGCCAGCCCGTATGCCAGCGCGTAGCCGGACACGATCCATTCCAGGCTCGCCGGCGATGCGTGCAGGCCAGTGCGGATGCTGGGCAGCGCAACGTTGACGATCGTGGTGTCGAGCAGGGCCATGAAGGCGCCGACGAGCACGATCGACACCGCCTCCCATCCGTGCCCCACAGCGGCGGACTGGCCCGGGGGTGACACCGGTGCTGTGGTCATGCCGGGCTTCCTTTCGCGTCTGGCCCGGAGAGGGCCACCGGGCCGCCGATGCCGTCGCGAAAGTCCGCGGCGATCTTCGGCA
This sequence comes from Streptosporangiaceae bacterium, assembly GCA_030038495.1. Classification (GTDB taxonomy): domain Bacteria; phylum Actinomycetota; class Actinomycetes; order Streptosporangiales; family Streptosporangiaceae; genus JAJYUU01. The sequence goes on along the minus strand of JASHOV010000041.1, from coordinate 11,345 downwards.
GCCGCGCGGCGAGTTCGGTGTGCCAGCGCACCTCGGCCTCGGCCCGCTCGATCAGGTGCTGCATGACCATCCGCTCGGCCTCGTTGACGTACGGGTCGGCGCGCTCGGCCTGATGGTGCATCGAGACCAGGCTGACCTTCAGGGCCGCGAGGCGGTCGGCGACGACGTGCTCGAGATCTTCCTCGGGGACGGTGCGGGCTTGCGCCAGGGCGAGATCGAACGGATCGTGATGGCGGTCGAGTTCCCGCAGCGCGGTCTGGTGGATCGCGGCCAGGGCCCGGCGGCCCTCCGGAGTGATCTCGTAGATGGTGCGCTCGGGCCGGTTGCCTACCTTCTCGGTCCTGACCTCGCGGACCAGATCCTCGCTGGTCAGGCGCTTAAGGGCGCCGTAGACCGAGCCGACCTTGATATCGGTCCAGAGCTCGGTCCGGTCGGACTGGGCCTGGTGGCGGATCTGATGTCCGTGCAGAGGCCCGCTCGAGGCGAGCGTGCCGAGGATGAACAGCCGGATTGATGACACACGATTAGTCATACACGAGTAATCGTCCGAGAGCAAGTCATCTCCCGGTGGTCTGTGCCGGGCGACGGGCGATCCCGGCGCACCCCGGCGCACCTCGGCGCAGTCCGACGCAGCCCGGCGCACGCTGACGCAGCCCGGCGCAGCCCGGCGCACCCCTCAAGACGCGGTTGGCCGACGATAAAAGCCGCAAATCACTACCAATCGGCTCGTCGTGGGAGCCGGCATCATTATCTCGGAGGATTAGTGGCCGGAAATCGCGCCTAATCTTCCAAGATCATGGTCCACGGGGATTGGCGCGCCGACTGGGGCATATCCGCGCGGGGGCTGGTGTTGCGAGCATGTGCCGTGATCTGACGAGCGTGAGGAATCCTGACGTGGCCCTGTACGACTACCCTGTCAACACCCTGGCCGGCGAGCCGTCATCGCTGGCGGACCTGGACGGCAAGACGCTGCTCATCGTTAACGTCGCCTCGAAGTGCGGCCTGACCCCGCAGTACGCAGGCCTTGAGGAGCTGCACGAACGGTTCGCCGACCGCGGGTTCGCGGTGGTCGGGTTCCCGTGCAATCAGTTCGGCGGACAGGAGCCGGGAACGGCGGATGAGATCGCCGAGTTCTGCTCAGCGACCTACGGCGTGACGTTCCCGATGTTCGAGAAGATCGACGTCAACGGCCCCGACCGGCACCCCATCTACACCGAGCTGACGGCCACGGCGGACGCCGCCGGCGAGACCGGTGACGTCCAGTGGAACTTCGAGAAGTTCCTGGTCGGCCCCGACGGCGCCATCCTGGGCCGGTTCCGGCCGATGACGACGCCGGACTCGGAGGAGCTGATCACCGCGATCGAGGCGAACCTGCCGGCCTGACCGGCGCGTCTGACCGGCGCTGACCGGCGCGTCTGACCGGCAGGGCGCTCCGGTCCGGGCGCGCCGGTCCCGCGGCGGTTAATCAGTGCACCGGCGGGGGCGACCCCTCGGCGCTTGCGGCCAGCGCCGGGTCCCACCCGCAGGTGACGCAGGCGTGGTGGAATGCCGACCCGGCGAACTGCAACGCGGTCCCGTGCGGGTCGGCCGCCATCCGCACGTCATCCCAGTCAAGGATGAACTCGCCGAGCGCGGCGTCCCAGCGCGCCGCCGCAGGGGTCAGGTGACCCTGGGCGAACCCCTCGGGCGCCGGGTGGGCGTAGGCATAGAACGCGGCCGCTGGGTAACGCCCGTCGCCAGGCCACCAGCCGACGGCAACCTCCTGGGCGTCCATCGCGTTGCGCATGATGAAGTCGTCCGACGGCGGCGCGGCCGGCAGGCCGGAGAACAGGTTGACCGCGAGGTCGAAGGAGCCCCACCAGGCATTGACCGGGGTCGATCGGCCGCGGTAGGGCGCGCGGAACGCGGCGAGCACCAATGCGGCCTGCGTCGCGGCCGCGAAGTAGTCCGTTACCGCAGCGACGTCGTACCGGGCGTGCTCGGTGTCCTCGTCGAGCGGTGCCGTCCAGGCGACCTCCTGTGGCGTCGGGTCGATCTCCACCGATCCGGCCAGAGTGCTCACCGCCGCCAGCACATCGCGTGTCACCTCGCCGACAGGCCGGTCCGGGGTCAGCGCAATGCGGTCAGAACGGCCGCCGCTGTGCTCGACGACCGCCTCGTGGGTGCGCAGGTCAAGGGCGACCACGACCGAGCCCGAGCCGTCCGGGGCCGGAAGTGGCAGCGTTTCCCAGCCTCGTGCGGTCAGCCGCAACGCCGCATGCTGCAACTGCGGCTCCGGCGGAGCTAGCCGGACCGCGAGCTTCCCGAGCAGCTGTGCGTGTGCGTGCAGGGTGTCGCAGGTCGCCGACCATTGCTTGTACGACGCCGCGGGCCAGGCTGAGGGCATGATGGCACGCTAGCGGTGGTCCGCGTTTTGCTCAACGAGCCGGGCCGGATTGCAAGGTGCGCGTCATCTTTCGGCGCGCGCCGCAGCCTGCTACCGGGATCACCTGCAGGGGTATGAACCGTTGTGCCGGCGTTAATGCGTCAGCTGTTGTGTCTGTCGCTTTTTGCGGTACCATCACGGCCATGAGTCCGCTAACCGGTGTAATTAATGAGTCCTGGCAGCTCTACAAAGCGCAAGCCCGGCATCTGCTGACAATCGCCTTTGTCGTATATCTCATCGTGGGGATCATCGCCTCGCTGCTCGAGGAGCTCGGCGGAGTTTTCGGCGCCCTGCTCGCCCTGCTCGTGACCATTGTCGCGATCTTCCTGCTGCAGGCCGCGCTCGTCACGGCCGTGCAGGACGTCAGGGACGGCCGGGTAGACCTCTCGGTCGGCCAGACATTCTCGGCGGCGACGCCGTTTATCCCCTCCGTGGCGGCAGCGTCGATTCTGGCCGGCATCGTGATCACTTTTGGGCTTATCCTGTTCATAATTCCCGGACTTGCTCTGATCACGATCTGGTCCGTGATCGTGCCGGTCATCGTGCTCGAGCGGGCGGGGGCGCTGGCGTCATTCGGCCGCAGCCAGCAGCTTGTGCGCGGCCGCTTCTGGAATGTCTTCGGAACCTTGTTCCTGCTATTCCTGATCCAGTTCATCGTGAACTTTGTGCTGGGCGTGATCTTCAGCTTCATGCCGCTAGTGGTCGGCCACTTCCTCGGCTCGGTCATCAGCGGGACGCTGGTCGCGCCGTTCATCGCGGTCGTGGTCACGCTGATGTACTTCCGGCTCGCGGCCGCGACGGTGCCCGCGGGCGGCGGCTACGGCGGCGGGTACGGCGGGCCGAACCCGTACGGTGCTCCGCCGCCGGGCCCGTTCGGCTCCCAGCCTTCGGGTCAGTACGGGACCGGGTACCCGCCGTCCGGCCAGCAGGACCCGGGATTCCCGCCGTCGGGTTCGTCCGACCCCGGAGCCTCATCCTCGAATCCACCCGACGGCGGGTCCTGGGCCCCGTACTGATCGGGCACACCACAACGCGGCCAGCGAAGTGCGGGTGCCAGCGCAGGCAGCGATGTGTGCGCTGGCACCGGCCGCGGCTCAGGCCGGGCTGAATGTCTTCGCCAGGGCGGCGGGCGGTCGGCCCGCGAGCCGGGTGGTCTCCCTGGTCAGGTGGGCCTGGTCGGCGTAGCCAGCCTGAATGGCCAGGTCCGCCAGATCCGTCGCCGGACCGGTCTGCGAGAGCTGGGCAAGTACGCGGCGGAACCGCAGCACTCGGTGCAGTGTCTTCGGCCCGTAGCCGACCGCCGTGTCGAATCGCCGCCTCAGCTGGCGCTCGCTCAGGCCCAGGACGTCACTCAGCCCGGCCACCAGCTCGTGACCGGCCAGCAGCCGCGCTCCGTGCACCACCGCCAGGTCTGGCGGCCCGGACCTGGCCAGCCGCGCGGAGAGCCGCGTTACCGCCTCGAGGGCCGAATCGGGCGGCAGGTCACTGGGCAGGCGCTCGGCGAGCGCGGGTAGGCAGTAGGCCAGATCGACCCGCTGATCGCGGAGCTCCGCCAGCGGGATGCCGAAGGCGGGCCCGCCGGCACCGGGTCCGAACCGGGCGCCGACCAGGACCGTGCCCGGCGGTACTGGGTGCGGTGCGGGGCCGGTGTCGGGACCGGCCACGTAGGCACCGTGCCCGCTTTGCCAGATGAGGTCGGTGCAGGCGTCGGGAAGGACGTCGGATATCAACGGCTCGCCGGCCGGCACCACGGCGACCCACAGGCAGGTCAGCGAACCGCGCAGCTCCTGCGGCGGCAGCCACTCGCGATAGCCGGGTGTCCAGCGCACCCCTGCCGAGCTCACCGGCCCAGTTTACGGAGCCGATGGCCGATTCGTTCAAGACCGCAGGCCAGGCGGGCTGCTGGGATGGCTACATGAATACGTCTCCTGATCTGACTGCCGCCCGCAGGTTCCTCGCTAGTTCCGCTCGCGTGCTTGACCAGCGCCGTTTCGAGCGGCTTCGGGATGGCGGTGACGCCGCGCCGGTCCGCGACGCGGTCGCCGCGTACCGCAATACCGACGGCGGATTCGGGCACGCCATCGAGCCCGACTGCCGCTGTCCCGGCAGCCAGCCGGCTGCCGTGGGGATGGCGCTGCGCATCCTGGACGAGGCCGATGCCTGGGACCCGAGGCTGGCGCGCGATGCCTGCGACTGGCTGGAGCGGAACGCGGCCGTCGGCGGCGGGGCTACCTTCGTCGAGCCTGGCCTCGATGCCTGGCCGCACGCACCGTGGTGGGTACCTGAAGACGGCAGGCCGGCCTCGCTCATCCAGACCGGCACGATCGCCGGCACCCTGCATGCCCGCGCCATGGCGCACGCGTGGCTGGACCGCGCCACCGAGGTGATGTGGGCGCGCATCGACGAACTGGCCTCGCCCGGCGCGTACGACATGCTCGGGGTGCTGACGTTCCTGGACCGCGTGCCTGACCGGGAGCGGGCGCAGCGGGCGTTCGATAAGGCAGGGCCGCTCCTACTGGACTGCAAGCTCGTAGAACTCGACCCGGACGCGGCCGGGGAGGTGCACGGCCCGCTGGCCTTCGCGCCGCGACCGCAGTCCCTGGCCCGGCAGCTCTTCGACGCCCAGACGATCGACGCGCACCTGGATCACCTCGCGAGGGCCCAGCAGGACGACGGAGGCTGGAACTTCAACTGGTTCGCCTGGTCGCCGGCCGCAGCCGTCGACTGGCGGGGCTTCCTGACCGTCGATGCGGTATCGGTGCTGATGGCCAACGACAGGCTCTGACGCCAAATCCGCCCTGCCCTGATCCCCGAACCCGCGCGTGCTTGCGTTTCACGCAAGCACGCGCGGGCCCCGCTTGATCATCTGGTCGGCGATGATGGAGCGCTGGACCTCGCTCGTGCCCTCCCAGATCCGCTCGACCCGCAGTTCGCGGAAGAACCGCTCCGCGACGTTCTCCCGCATGTAGCCGCGGCCGCCGAAAACCTGCACCGCCCGGTCGGCAACCCGGCCGGCCATCTCCGACGCATACAGCTTGGCCATCGAGCACTGTGCGTGCTGGACCTTGACGCTGATGCCGGCGTCGATGCCCCGCGCGGTCTCGTAGACCAGCGAGCGCGCGGCGAACAGCTCGGTGAGGCTGTCGGCGAGCATCGCCTGGATCGCCCCGAGGTGGGCGATCGGCCGGGCCTGAACCTGACGTTCGCCGGCAAAGGCCGTCATCTCATCGACGAGGCGCTGCGCCCCGCCCAGGCACCTGGCGGCGACCATCATCCGCTCGAACCTGAACCACTCGTAGGCGAAGCTCATGCCGTCGCCCTCCGCGCCGACCAGATGCGCGGCCGGTACCCGGACATCGGCGAACGCGACGATCGGGTGATGGTGACTGATGGTGTGGGTGTAGGCGGGCGTGCGCACGACGGAGACGCCGGGACTCGGCAGGTCGACCAGGAACATGGCGTGCTCGCCCTGGTGTTCCCCGCCTAGCAGCTTGCCCTGGAAGAACGCGAAGTCCGCGGAGTTGTAGGACGTCACGTGCCACTTCTCGCCGTTCAGCACGTACTCGTCGCCGTCGCGGCGGGCGGTTGCGACGATGCCGTCGACGTCGGATCCCGCGCCCTCCTCGGTGATCGCGTAGCACTCCTCGCGCTCGCCGCGGACGGTCGGCTTGACGAACCTCTCCAGCTGGTACGGCGTGGCAATGGCTGGCAGCCACGATGGCGGAGTGGCTGCCACCCACGCCAGGGCATTGGTGACCCGGCCGACCTGCTCCTGCACGAGGACCTGCTGGAGGGTAGTGCAGCCGCGGCCGCCGAGCTCGCGCGGCATGTTGGTGGCATAGAGCCCGAGGTCGATAGCCCGTGCCTTGTGGGCGGCGGTGACGTCTTTCTGCAGGTCACCGTTGTTGAGCTCGGCTTCGAGCTCGAACGGGATCAGCTCGTCCGCGAACGCCGCAGCCTTGGCCTGGATCTGCAGGTCCTCGTCCGACAAGCCGTACATCCCAACCTCCGCGACCGGCACCCAAGTGTCCTGACTGAACGTTCAGTCTAGAACAGCGCTCCAGTTCTGCCAATGGGCTGTCCTGTCCGCGTGCTGACCGTCGGCGTCGGCCGGGCAGATTCGTTAGATGTAGCGCTTGAGGGCCGTCAGCCCCCGAACGCTACATCTAAGCGTGACGATGGCCCGCTCAGGCGGGCTGCCGCTGGTTCCCCGCTCGCCCGCCGGTAAACCGCTGCACCTCCCGCTACGCCGGGAGCGCACTCGCGTGGCTGCGGCGTGTCTGAGTTTCTCGCGGGAGATGGCCGGGTACCTGCCGATTGATCTACAGCACCGTCGTGCCGGCCGGCCCCGCTCGCGAGGCAGGGTCGGCTAGGCAGGATTGCACGAACGGCCGCCTGTAGGCGATCGGGGGAGGGAATCAGCGAATGCGCTTCATGAAGCCTGTCATGGCGGTTTGCGCCATCTGCGCAACCATGCTGGCGATGACCGGCATCCGCCGGGCCAGGATGATGAAGAAGGGCTCCAAGCGGCACGGCATGCTGCGGTCTCGCCACCGCTAGCCACCGCGAAGGGGCCCGCGGCCTTATCAGGTCCTGTCGGCGCCCGAACGGCACGTTCTTTCTGTGCCGGGCGGGCGTCGGCTGGGCTTGATTTCGCGAACCTTGACTGAACGTTCAGTCTATGCCACGATCGGGCAGTGCCTATGCATACGAGCGGGCCCGCGGACGCAGCTGATGCCGTCGTCGTCGGCGGTGGCACGGTCGGCGGCTGGTGCGCGTATTTCCTGCGCCGCGCCGGGCTGTCACGGGTGATCCTGCTCGAGAAGCGCACCCTCGGCCAGGGCGCCACCAGCCGGGCCGCGGGCATCGTGCGCACCCAGGGCGGTACCCCGTGGGCGGTCCGGCTGGGCGAGTGGAGCCGCAAGTTCTACCTGAGCCAGCACGACGAGCTCGGCATCGACTCGGGGTTCACGCCGCAGGGCTACGTGCTGCCGGCTTTCACCGATGACGACGTCGTCGCGGCTCGCGAGCGGATGGCCATGCAGACCCGGCTCGGGCTGAACGTCCGCTGGCTGGAGCCGGGGCAGCTGGACGCGCTCAACCCGACGCTCGCGCCCGGCCGGACGCTGGGCGGGACGTACTGTGCGGAGGACGGTTACCTCACACCGCCGCGGAATGTGACCGCCTATGCGGTAGCGCTGGCGACCTGCGGGGTGGACATCCGCGAGCGAATCACCTTTACCGGCCTGACTCTCGACGGCGGAAGGGTAACCGGCGTGCAGACGTCCGCCGGCCCGATCAGCGCGCCGCTCGTGGTGCTGACCGGCGGACCCGAGCTGGCCGATGTCGGCGCCCTGTCCCGCATCAGGATCCCCGCCGGCGGCGTGCGGCATCAGGTCGCAGTGACGCAGCCGCATCCCGATCTGTCCGCCGAGCGTGTGCCGATGGTCTTCGACCTCGCTGCCGGGTTGTACTGGCGGCCCGAGGAGGGCGGCCTCCTTTTCGGCATGAGCAACCCGGACGAGCCGCCGGGGGAGGCCAGCAGCGTGGACGAGCCGTACCTTGCGGTGATGCGCCAGCGCCTGGCCGAGTTGGTGCCGGTAACGGCAGGCCTCGGGCTGCGCCGCACCTGGGCCGCGACCATCGACTACACGCCCGACCACCTGCCGATCATCGGTCCCGCGATCGTGGCCGGAGAGGTTCTCGGCGGCGTGACCGTCGCCGGCGCGGGCGGTGCCGGCATGATGTGGGGCCCGGCCGTCGCGCGTGCGGCCGCGGACGTCGCGCTGCACGGCACCACGGAGGTCGTAGACGTGGCCGACCTCGGTCTTGACCGATTCGACGAGGCGGGCAACAGCAGGCTTGGCACCGACCCGATCGCGCTGCCGTTCCCCGAGCACGCGCCCCAGGCACCCGGCAGGTTAACCCTCTCCTGAATCAGCAGAAAGGAACCAAGATCGCCATGACCGACATCACTCCCTTCCTTGCCTCGGCGCCGACCGCCGAACTTGAGGACTGGGGTCCGCTGGCCGAGGCCACCGGCGAGGAAATGACCACGAGCGGGCTGACTCTGTGGCAGGACGGGGACCAGGAGGTCGGGGTGTGGGAGTGCACTCCGGGTCCGTCCCGCTGGAAGCTGGAGACTCACGAGTTCGTGCAGATCGTCGCGGGCCGGATGACCGTCACGCCGGACGACGGCGACCCGATCGAGGTGAGCGCGGGGAACGTCGCGGTCTTCCCGCTCGGCTGGACCGGCACGTGGGACATCCACGAGACGATCCGCAAGGTCTACGTAATCTTCTGACGCGTATAGCCAAACGCCCCGGCATCGCGATTGCGGCGCCGGGGCGTTTTTGCGGTGCCTGGGCTGCTACTTCGCCAGGGCCGCGTTTACGGCGGGAACGGCGGCGCCGGCCGCGACCGTGACCCGCACCGCGTCGGCCGCGCTCGGCGAGCCCGCGGCGGTGCCGTTCCACCACTGGGTGGCGTAGCCGGCGTCGCCGCAGCCGGTGCTGAACTTGACCCGGTAGCTGCCCGGCGCCAGGAAGCCGATCTGGTAGCTGCCGTCCGTGCCGGTGATGGCGGTTGCTACCGGGGCCGATGCGGTCGCGCTCGTGAACGCCGCGACGCACTCGCCGGGCACCGGGTTGCCGTCGGCGGTGACCGTGCCGGAGATGTCGCCGACCACCGGCAGGGTCCCGTTCACCGCGGTATTCCGGCCGCTGGCCACGGTGACCGAGGACACGGTAACGGGCGCGAGCTGCGACGTGCCGTTACCGCAGTCACTGGTGAACTCGATCCGGTACCGGCCCGGCGCGAGGTTCGTGAGCCTGTAACCGCCGTCGTAGCCAGCAGCGACCTCCGGCCCGACGTCATGCGAGGAGACCGGCTCGGCGATGACGCAGGCGGCACCGCCGCCGCCGTCCGCGGCCGGGGCCGAGACGATGCCGCTGATGCTGCCGGCCTGCGGCAGGATCAGTGTCGGGGTCCGCGCGGCCGCACTGCCCGCGGGAACCTCCAGACTGTCGACCGTGTCAGCGAGCGGACCACTCACACACGGGCCGGCCACGACAGCGTAGGAGCCCGGCGCGAGGTTGTGCAGCGTGAACCGGCCAGACTTTCCGGTCTGGGCGGCCTCCAGGCTGAAGGGATCGGACACGGCGGACTGGAGGGAGAACTTGCCTGGCAGGGCGATGACGCAGGCTCCGGCGACCGGCCGGTGCGAGATGCCCGAGCGGATAACGCCGGACACGGACTTGCCCGCGCCGACCACGGCGTCGATGCCGCCGGTGGTCAGCCCGGCCCTGACCGTTACCGGCGTCGGCTGCTGGCCGGCCAGCTTGTTCTTGTACCACGCCGGGGCGTAGTGGCGGCTGGTAAGGCAGGCCGCGAACGAGACCGTGTAGGTTCCTGGCGCCACGCCCGTGAGCTTGTACCTGCCGCTCTTGGCGGTGATGCCGTCGCCGGATACGCCAATGCTGGTGACGAGTTGCTGAGAGTCCAGCGCAGTCTGGCCGGCCGGATACACCAGCACGCAGACGCCGCTGACCGGGCGGCGGGACGCCGTGGTGACGGTGCCGCTGATCGCGCCCGACCGCGGCAGCACGACATTGGCGTTCGTGACCACTCCGGCGTTGACAGAAAGCCACTGCGGTGCGCTGGCGCCGCCGGTGAACCAGGCGGCGCCGAGCGAGTTGTCGCTGCTGCACGGGCTGAAGCTGACCGCGTACAGGCCGGGCGCCAGGTTCGGGTCGGAGTACTCGCCGACCCTGTTGGTGGTCAGCACGTTGTAAGAGCCTTCGCTGGCGGAGGATGCGCCGAGCGCCGCGCTGGCGGCGAGATCGTCCTCCAACTGGCTGACGGGAGAAACGCAGACGTTACCCAGCGGCTTGCCCGCGGGGTTGGTGACCCGCCCGGCCAGGGTGCCGCCGGGCTGCAGATACGCATCCGCGGTGGCGCTTCCGCCGGTGCTGACGTGGACCGTCTCTGCGGCCCCGGCCGCGGCCTGATCGTCGAAGAACTGGGGCGCGTAGCTGCCGGTGTTCCCGCACCCGCCGCTGAAGTACGCGTAGTAACTGCCGGCGGTCACACGATCGATCGAGTAAGCACCCGACTTTCCTGTGGTCGCGGTGAGCGTGGAGCCGGCGGGGTTGCTCACCGTGACGCAGATGCCCGCTACTGGCGCGCCGCCGACCTGGCTGGTGACCAGGCCCGAGATGGTCGCGCCGGGCGGCAGGAAGCCGTTCACGCCGGTCGCGGTGCCGCCTGTCCTGACGTGCACCCGGCCGTAGCGCCCGCCGATGTAGTTGCCCTTGACCCCGCAGCCGGTGGCGAACCAGATCTGGTACGGGCCGGTCCCCAGGCCGACGAGCTTGTACCGCCCGCCTGGGCCCGTTGCCGCCGCGAGGTCGATGCCGCTCTGGTCGCCGCGCCCGGACGCGTTCACGCACACCCCGGCCAGGCCCGGCCCGGTCGCGGTGCCGCCGCGGACGACACCGCTGACCGCGGCGCCGCGGGTCAGCCTGGCGTCGATCCCCGAGAACGTGGAACTGGCCGTGACCTGGTGCAGCACGGTCGCGGAATGCCGGATCGCCGCGTTGCGCCAGTACTGCGGTGCGTAGTTACCGGTATTGCCGCAGCCATCGGTGAACTGGATGCGGATCGTATCGCCCTTGCCGCCGGCGAAGCTCGGGATGCTGTACCGGCCACTCGCGGCGGTCTGGGTGGACCAGTTGCCGTTGAATGAGATCTGCCCCTGCGGGGTCGGGAACGTGCCGGCCACGATCGCCGTGACGCAGATCCCGGTCAGTGGCTTGCCCGCGGCGGAGCGGACGGTTCCGGATACCAGGGGCCTGCTGGCGGCCGCGGCCCGCAGCGCCGGGTGGGAGCGGGCGTAGGCGTTCTCGGTTGCGATGGCCTG
>JASHOV010000431.1 GCA_030038495.1 Streptosporangiaceae bacterium | reverse complement strand
CTCGCGGTCCACCACGATCAGCCCGTCGGCCCGCAGCCGGTCCAGCGCCGTGTACAGGGTTCCGGCGAGCAGCCGGACCCGGCCGCCGGAGATCCCGGCGATGTCGGCGATGATCCCGTAGCCGTGCTGGCTGCCCGCGGCCAGCGCGGTCAGGATCAGGTACGTCGCCTCCTGCATCGCGCGCGCGCCCATAAGAGCTTTATATATCGTTGGATTAGGCATTACAAGCCCCGGTCCGCATCTGCCGGCCCGGGCCTCGGCCGCCGGAGGCGTCACGCCCGAACATCCAGACCGGCACCGCTTGGCGACGTGACGGCCCCCGTCCGGTTCGAGGCTTATGCTCGTGAAGCATGGAGGATGACAGCGGCCGGCAGGCTGGGTGGTATGGCGTCGGCGGTGCCCTTGTGGCCGCTGGCTGCGCGCTTTTCTCGCTTGGCCTGACCGCGGCCCCGCGATCTCAGACTCTACAATTTTTAGGCCTCACCGCTTTCGTTGCCGGCTTGGCCATCGTCATCTGCGCAATGACAGGCAGACAGAGACTCAACCCTGCGGGTCTCAAGGACCCGGGCAAGCGGACCGCAGCAGAAATCGAGAACAGCGAGAACAGCGAGAACACGAGGCGTGGTTATCCCCGTTCTCAAATTGCGACTGTCGCTGTTAGCGTGATTGTGATCGGTGCCGGAGCCTTTGGCATTTTCGGCCAAGGACACTCCCGGGCTGCTAAAGGCGCGGCTTCCCCGATGCTTTCAGACGAACATATGGTAAGTCTGCTGATTCCGGGCGATAACTACGCCAGGCTACAGCAAATCATCGGGCCGCAGCCGGATTTGCAGCAGACATTCAAGTCGGGCGATACGCTTTATCAATTCAACCGTCAATGGGAGTATATTGACCTGCTGGTGAGCCATGGGCGCACACTGTCGGTGGCCGTGTACGCAAAGACTACCGCCTTCAAGGCCACTCTCGACGCCAGCGGATATTCGGTCACCGTTAATGGTTCAACGATCGCGCAGCAGGCAGATGCGAGCGCAATAGGCGCGGTTGGCAACTGTGGCGGAAACATCGGGGCCTCTTTTTTCGAAGGCTTCGCGCTTCCCATGGCGAATGAGCAAGCTTCCTTCGCCCTCGGATGGATCCAGTCACGTTGGCTGAATATCCCTCAAGCCGCCTGTTCGGCAGAGTTTCCAGTAAATCGGTGCGACAAGCTCGACAGCTTTGCCGGTCTTAGCCTTGGATTTCTTGACTGTTTAAATGAATCCAAGATCGGCGAAGGAGTAGGAGATCTGCGGCCTTCCGTGGCAATAGTAACGGCACCCGGCCAAAGTATACTTCCTGAGATGCTGGACTACGGTCCCCTGACGATTGGCGCCGGACTTTGATCGGGTCGTGCCGTCCCGGGCCGACGACGACGGCGTGTAGCCGGCGGGTCCGCAAGACCCTCGCCCGCTACCGCCGCACCGGGCAGGTAGCCGCCACTGGTGGCTGGCCGCCGGATGCGGTCCGTGCCGTCGGCCCGACCTGCATTCCGGAAAGATAAAACACTCTCGCCCAATGCATCCCGCGCGCCCGTTAAAACGGTGCCGCAAACAGGTGATCGCCGAGCTGATAAGCTCATCCTAAAGCCCTAATCTTGAAGCGGAGTGACCAGCAGTGGCCCAGCGGACAGAGATCCTCTACGTCGACGACATTGACGGCAGCCAGGCCGATGGCACAGTCAGGTTCGGACTCGACGGCACCGAATATGAGATTGACCTCAGTAAGAAGCACGCCACCCAGCTCGCCACGGCTATCCGCCCGTACATCGAAGCGGCGCGCAAGGTGCCGTCGTCGCGGCGGGCAGCACGTGGCAGCCGTCCGGCCCGGCACAACCAGTCCGACGTTCGGGCGTGGGCTCGCAGCCAGGGCCTTAAAGTCTCCGACCGCGGGCGCATCCCCGCGGACGTGCTGGCTCAGTACGAGTCGGCGCATTAGACCCGCCCCGCAATCGGCTGCCTCCTTTTCGCGCGGGCAGTAACCCGTTCATCCGCATTCACGAGTTGCCGGACGTGTTGTTCGTGCATCGCGCGCCATCCGGCTAAATCAGCCAACGCCGTTGTTCACCACGAAGCCGGTCGTGCCGTTCGGCTCTAGCACACAATCTGCGTCGGGTCCGGCCCGGCGCTCATCGGCATGCCGCTCGCCTTGTCGGTGGCGGTGTTCACGGCGATGACCTGCCCACTGGTCGTGGTGACGACGTAGAGCATGCTGCCGTGCGGCGAGACCGCCATGGAATCAGGATTGGCGGCAGCCTGAGTCACGCCGTCGACCGGAGCGCCAGCTACGTTGCCCCTCGTGCTATTCGGGATGACCCCGGCCGCCAGGCTGACGCTGAGCATGTACGCGACATCGCTGCTCGGCGTGACTGCGATCGTGGCACGGCCTCGGCGGGTGCTTCCAGGGTGCGGCCCGACTGCGCGGTCTTGTCGCCATCGACGCGCCGGATGTTGGCGCGCCCGTCACTCGGCCGTCATCTCAGTCTGGTAGCTAGGACGAGCACATGGCGACTAACCCCTCCTTCTAGAAGGAAACATGCGGACTGGGAAAGTACGAGCACTGGCGGCAGCGGCGGGCGTGGCGGTTCTGCTTGGCGGCGCCACACCGCTGGCGGCTGCGGCCGTCAGTCACAGCAGCGCCGGAGCCGGTCACGGGCGGCATCCGAGCCGGATCAGGCACGTGCTGCTGCTGTCGGTGGACGGGATGCACCAGCAGGACCTTGTGTGGTATGTGAGCCACTATCCCCACTCGGTGCTGGCAGACCTGGTCCGTCACGGTATTGAGTACAGCCACGCCACGACGACGATCCCGTCGGATTCATTCCCGGCCACGGTCGGCATGATGACGGGCGGTAGTCCGGGCGTCACCGGCTTCTATTACGACGACACCTATAACTACGACGTCTTCCCGGCCGGGACTAAGAAGTGTGTGGGACCGCCCCCGGGCGCTGAGGTCAACTACGACAACTCCATCGACGTCAACACCAACAGCATCGATGCCGGCGAGGGGCTGAAGGGCCTGCCGGGCAGCATCCTGCAGATGACGTCCAACCTGCGCAGCGTGATCAACCCGGCCGCCCTGCCGGTGAGCGCGGCGACCTGCAAGCCGATCTACCCGAACCAGTACCTGAAGGTCAACACCATCTTCAACGTCGTCCACAATGCGGGCCTGCGGACGGCATGGTCCGACAAGCACCCGTCCTACCTCGTGCTGTCCGGGCCGTCGGGCAACGGCGTCGATGACTTCTTCACCCCCGAGATCTCCAGCCAGGCCACCGGCTATCCGGCCGGGGTTACCTGGGACAGCGATGTCGACGCGAACATGCAGTACGACAGCTACAAGGTCCAGGCGGTCCTGAACGAGATCGACGGCTACAACCACAGCCGGACCAAGCACGTCGGCGTGCCGGCGCTGTTCGGCATGAACTTCCAGACGGTCACCACGGCCGAGCAGCAGCCGACGTCGGACGGACTGACCGGCGGGTACCTGCCCGGCGGAAAGGTGCCGGGGCCGGCGCTGCTCAAGGCCTTCAACTTCGTCAACACCGAGATCGGCGTGCTGGTCGCCCAGGTCCAGGCGCAGGGCCTGGCGCGCAGTACGGCCATCATCATCACGTCCAAGCAGGGCCAGTCGCCGACCAACCCCAATGACCTCAAGCGGGTCAACGATGCCACCATCATGGCGAGGGTCGACGCGGCCTGGAAGAAGACGCACCCGCATGCCGCCCCGCTAGTGGTGGCCACGAGCGACGACGACGTCCTGATGTGGTGGCTGAGCAACCGCTCGCAGACCGCGGCCGATTTCGTCCGGCACTATCTGCTCACCCACAAGACGGTCGCCTACAACATTCACGGCAAGAAGCTGACGGTGTCGGCCTCGGGCCTGAGCAAGGTGTACGCCGGCGCCGCGGCGGCTGCTTACTTCGGCGTGCCGGTCAGTGACCCCCGGCACCCCGTCATCTTCGGGATCGTGCAGCACGGCGTGATCTACGCGGATCAGCCCGATATCGAGCAGCATGGCGGCGCGGATTTCCAGGACGTCAGCATGCCGATCCTGGTGATACTGCCGGGCCTGCGGCACGCCGCGACCGAGAGTGCCCAGGTAAAGATCATTCAGATTGCCCCGACGATCCTGGCGCTGCTCGGACTCAACCCCCGAGATCTGCAGGCTGTTCGGATCGAGCACACGCAGGTACTGCCTGGCCTGTTCATCCGGCGGACCTGGTAACCCTCCAGGGAGGCTGACTGGAACCTGGGGACGGGAGCGGCCCGGGGCCGGCCTTGGCGGCACCTCCACGCTGCGCGATCGGGCGTCCTGGTGAATATGCGCGTGATATTCCGCTTGGGGTCAAGCTCGGGGAATGCAACTGTTTCAGGCATGCAACCGTTTCGTGCTTGATTAGCCCACGCAAATGGGACGACTCTCGTCGCGACGTGTCTGCTTCATCCAGGAGCGGGCCATTGCAGCTGGGAGTGACCATGCCTCGTTTGCGCATCCGCCAGTTGTGCCCGCTGGCGGCCATCGTGCTGCTGGCAGCATTCGTGCCGGCCGCCGGGCAGGCCCTTGCCGCTCAGGACGGCCCGCATCTGCGCGCCCCGCATCTGCGCGCCCCGCATCTGCGCGCCCCGCAGCTGTCCGCTGCCTCCATCAGGGACGAGGCCAGCGCGCCGACTTCGGCGCCTGCCGGCACGCCGCCGAAGCGCACGCAGATCAGGGTACTCACCGCCGCGCTGGCGAACATGACGAAGCATTACGCCTCCTTCGTCAACGACGAGCCCGGTCCTGTCGACATACTCGACTACGGCATCGGCGCGCTGTGGCGCAAGGGAATCGACGGCGCCGGGACGACGATCGGCCTGCTCGAAGGCTGGAACTTTCCGCAGATCAACTCCATCGTCGCGGGGTTCGACAAGCCACTCGGCCTGCCGAACCCGCGGATTCGGACGATCTACCCGACCGGTGATCACAAGTTGCCTGCGACGTGCCCGCCTGGCATGGTCGCGCTCGGCAGCTACGGCTCATGTGACGCCTGGCAGGGCGAGCTGGCACTGGACGTCATCTCGGCGCACCTGATAGCGCCGTACGCCAAGATCCTCCTCGTCGTCGCCCCCGCCGACAGCGAAATCTCTGACGACCCGCCGGCGAACGTCGCGCCGCCGGAGATGATGCAGGCGCTGGAGGTCCTGGCCAGCAGGCACCTGGCCAACGTGGTCTCGGTGAGCACGGGTACCGGCGAGACCACCTACGACCGCGGCGTCGCCGAGATCCTCGCCCAGAGCCCGGGCGAGCTGGCGGCCGCGGCCGCGGGAATTCCCGTGGTCGAGGGCACCGGTGACTGCGGCGTCGTGCAGAACCTGGCCGTCGCGAACGGCCAGTGCGAGGACGTGTCGCAGACGCCGGACACCGCGGCCTGGGATGACTCGCCGTGGATTACCGCCGTCGGCGGCACCACTCCGGACTTCAGCAACACCGGCCGCAGGCTCGGCCCCGATCCGTTGTGGAACTACGGCGGCCTGTTCATGCCGGGTGCAGGCTTCTCAGCGGTCTTCCAGCGCCCGGCCTACCAGGACGGGGTCGCGCACATCACCGGCAGCCCGATGCGCTCGGTCCCCGACATCTCGCTGGACGCCTCGGACGGCACATCGGAGGCCGGGCCGCTGCTGGCAGGCATCCTGTCCCTGGCCACCCAGCTGAACCACCGCAACGTCGGGCCGATCAACCCAGCGCTCTACGGCGTACTCGGTCCGCACGGCCGGGCCGACGGCATCGTCGACGTGGTGTCCGGCAACAACTCCGTGGTGAAGAACGGCAAGGTCGTCGTTCCCGGTTTCACCGCGACCAAGGGGTTCGACGTGGCCAGCGGCTGGGGCACCGTGTACGCGCCGAGATTCGTGCCAGCCCTGGTCGCCGCCACCGAGGCGATGCACCAGGAGGCCGCTTACCGCGGCGAGGCGCATGCGGAACTGCTGCAGCTTGAGCACTCGATCTCGCTGACCGCCACTGACATCCGCAAGGGCGGCCAGTCGTACCTGATCGGCTCGGGCCTGCTGCCCGCATACCCGATCAGGCTGTCCATCGACGGGCACCTGATCGCGACGCTGACCGCGAACGACCTCGGCGACGTCACCTACCTGATCGACCCGGCGCTGCTGAAGCTAAGGCCGGGCCAGCACGTGGTTAAGCTGTCGAGCATGCTGCTGACCGAGACCAGGACGTTCCGCAGCAGCTGACGGACGAGCGCGGCCCTCGGCCCGAGGAGGCCGGATCGGTGCACAGCGTGCGCCTCCGGCCTCCTCGCACGTGCGGGCGTACCGATCTACCATGCGTGTACGAGGATTAATCGCGTAAGTTACCCCGACTTAGTGACTAACGGGGGGCCACATGTCCACCATCAGCACCTCGTCCATCAGCCGTTTAGGACCTTCTGGCAAGCGCGCTCTCATCGGGCTCACCGTTACCGGACTCGTCTTTCTCGGGCTCAATCCCGCGGTTAATCCCCGCCTGACCGGTGCGAAGGCCGCCGCGGCGTCGTGCCCCTGGGTGGGCTCGACTGCGCCCGTGAACCAGCGGGTCGAGCAGGTCATGGCCGCCATGTCGCAATCGCAGGAACTCCAGCTCGTCTACGGCGCCAGTGGCAGCTACGTCGGCAACGTGCCCGCGATCGCGGCGTTGTGCATCCCCTCGATAAACCTTCAGGACGGCCCCCAGGGCGTGGGCGACGGCCTGACCGGGGTGACCCAGCTGCCTGCTCCTGTGGCCGCCGCAGCCTCCTGGGACACCAGCCTCGAGCAGCAGTACGGGTCGGTAGTGGGCTCGGAAGAGGCCGGGAAGGGGGCCAACGTCAACCTCGGGCCGACGGTCAACATTGTGCGGGACCCTCGCTGGGGGCGGGCGTTCGAGTCCTTCGGCGAGGATCCCTACCTGGCCGGCCAGATGGCGGCGGCCTACGTACAGGGGGTGCAGAGCCAGGGCATCATCGACCAGGTCAAGCACTACGCCGTCTACAACAACGAGACGAACCGCAACACCTCATCCGACGACGACGTGGTGCAGGAACGGGCCATGCAGGAGATATACATGCCCGCGTTCCAGGCCGCGGTCAACGCCGGGGCGGATTCGGCTATGTGCGCCTACAGCTGGCCCAATGACTCGCCCGCATGCCAGCAGGACTACCTGTTAGGTGACCTCGACAACGAGCTCGGCTTTCAGGGCTTTGTCACCTCCGACTGGTCGGCGACCCAGAGCACGGCCCCGGCCATCGAGGCCGGCGAGGACATGGACATGCCGGGCGGCGACAACTACTTCGGCTCGGATCTTTCCAGCGCCATAGGCACTTCTGTGCCCAGGGACTACCTGGACGATGCTGTCGAGCGGATCCTGACGGAGTTGTTCAACTCGGGCGTGATGAACACGGGTAACACCGGGTCGACTGGCAGCACGGTAAGTACCGCGGCCCATGTCAGCACCGCCCTGCAGGTAGCGGAGGAAGGTACGGTGCTGCTGAAGAACTCCGGTAGCCTCCTGCCCCTCAGCGCCGGCTCGGTGGGTTCCATCGCCGTGATCGGCACCAACGCCAACCCCGGTCTGTCCGATCAGAACTGCAGTTACGGCAGCCCGCAGAATGTGTATCCCTACTCGGGGGGCGGCAGCGCGTGCGTCAACGCCTCCACGACGCCGGTCAGCCCGCTGGCCGGCATCCAGGCGGCGGCACCGGGAGCGACGGTCACGTACAACAGCGGCTCGAGCCAGTCCTCGGCCGTGGCCGCCGCGGAGGCGGCCAATGTGGCCATTGTCTTTGGCGGCTACGACGAAACTGAAGGCTCGGATATTAGCAGCATTGACCTCGGCACCACCGAGGACAATCTCATCAGTGCTGTTGCCGCCGCCAATCCGAACACCATTGTGGTGCTCAATTCCGGCTCGGCCGTCACCATGCCGTGGCTGTCGTCGGTAGCCGGGGTGATCGAAGCCTGGTACCCGGGGCAGGAGGACGGCACGGCGCTGGCCAACATACTGTTCGGCAGCTACGATCCCTCGGGCCACCTGCCCGTTACCTTCCCGGCCAGCCTGGCGCAGGTCCCGGCCTCTACTGCTCAGGAATTCCCCGGCGCTGATGGCGAGGTCCAGTACAACGAGGGTATTGACGTCGGGTACCGCTGGTACCAGTCCACTGACCAGACGCCGTTGTTCCCCTTCGGGTACGGCCTTTCCTACACGACGTTCTCGTTTTCCAATCTGTCGGTGACCGGCTTCAATTCGGCGGGAACGGCGACCGTGACGGCCACTGTGACCAATACGGGCAGCCGTTCCGGGGCCGATGTAGCCCAGCTCTACATCGGGGATCCGTCGAGCACCGGCGAGCCGCCGTGGCAGCTGAAAGGCTTCCAGCGCGTCAGCCTCAACGCCGGCGCCTCGACGACAGTCACCTTCAGCGTTCCCGTCCACGACCTCACCTACTGGGCCGGGCCCGGCGCGAGCAGCTACCCGTCGGCCTGGTCCGGCCCCGATCCCGACGGCGGCGGGTGGACGGCGCCCGCAGGCACGTATGCCATCGGCGTCGGCGACTCGTCGGCCAACCTGCCGCTCACCGGGTCGCTCACGCTGGCCAGCGCCGTTGGCCCGGACACCGTCACCCTCACCAGCCCCGGCAACCAGTCCGCGGCGGTCGGCGCCACGGTCAATCTGCAGCTGAGCGCCACTGACTCGGCCGCCGGCCAGACCTTGAGTTACACCGCCACCGGGCTGCCTGCGGGCCTGTACGTCAACCCGTCAACCGGCGACATCACCGGGACCGCTCTCGACGCGGAGAGCGATGTGGTCACCGTGACCGCCACCGATACCGAGGGCTATGAGGACAGCGTGTCGTTCGAGTGGGTGGTCGGCGGCAGCGCCACCAGCTGCGGTGCGTCGGGCACGGGCGAGTCCGAGCTCAACGAATCGGGCTTTACCGCCAGTACCAGCGCGCCTTCGAGTGCCACGGACGCACCGCAGAATGCCATCACCAACGCCGTCGGCAGCACGAGCGTGACCCGGTTCAGCAGCGACGAAGACCAGGCCGCAGGGCTTACCTACGAGGTAAACATGGGCTCGGCGCAGACGTTCAACGAGATCGAGATGGCGTCACCGGGCTCGCCCACCGACTATGCCACCGGCTACGAGGTTCAGGTGTCCGGCAACGGGAGCACCTGGACGACCGTCGCCACCTGCGGCGGCGTCGCCACGCCAGACATCGCCAGCTTCCCGTCCCAGACGGCCCAGTACGTACGGGTGGTGCTGACCGCGGCAGACACAAGTTACTGGTGGTCGTTCAATCAGTTCCTGGTCATGACCAGCGGCGCTGTGAACCCCGAGGCGCCCTTCGGTGGCACGCCGGCCGCCGTTCCCGGCACGGTGCAGGCCGCCAACTACGACACCGGCGGCGAGGGGGTGGCCTACAACGTCACCTCGGACAACGGCACGGCCAACAGCTACCGCTCGGACGGGGTGGATCTTGAGGCCACGACCGACACCCAGGACACCACCGGCACCGGGGCCGGTTATGACCTCGGCTGGACGACTTCGACTCAGTGGTTCCGCTATACGGTCGACGTGGCGACCGCGGGCACCTACACCGTCAGCCTGCGCCTGGCCTCGCCCGACGGGGTGACCGACGCGCTGCACATCGCGACCACGTCCGGCACCAACCTGTCCGGCGACGTGAACGCCCCCGAGACCGGGGGCTGGCAGGACTGGACGACCGTGACCGCGAACGTCACGCTGCCCGCCGGTACCCAGACGCTGGTCGTCGACCAGGACAACCCCGGCTGGAACGTGCACTTCATGAGCTTCGCCGCCGCGGCGGGCATCAATACGTCGGCCTGGTACGAGGTGGTCAACGAGAACTCCGGCCTGTGCGCCAGCGCCGCCGGCGGCGGCACCGCCAACGGGACCGCGGTCGAGCAGCTGGCCTGCACCGGGGCCACCAGCCAGCTCTGGCAGTTCGTGCCCGTGGCCACCGGCTACTACGAGGTGCTCAACGAGAACGCCGAGTCCGAGGGCGAGAGCTGGAACATCACCGGGGGCGTGGGGGCCACGGCCTCCGGCGACCTGCTCCAGATCTGGAACTACGGTGGCACCGGCAACACCAACGAGCTGTTCGCCGCCGACCTCGAATCCAGCGGTTATTACAACTTCGTGGCCGACAACTCGGGCCTGTGCGTAGACACCCCTGGCGCCTCTACCACCAGTGGCGTGCAGCTTCAGCAATACACCTGCAACGGCACCGGCGCTCAGGAGTTCAGCCTGATTTCGGCGTAGGCGCGGAGGCGTACCGTCCGGCCGCAAGCGTGCCGGCCATTGATATTTTCACCGTTCATGACGACCCAGCAGAGCGACCGGACGACGTATTCGATCGCGGGATTCGGCATCGACTGGCGGGAGTACGACTGGGGCTCGGAGCGCTACCTGCGCACTGGCAGCATGATGCCCGAGGACGGGCTGGCCCAGCTGGCGCGGAGCGACGCCATCCTCCTCGGCGCTGGTGTCCGGTCAACGTCCGGCGGGCCGGCGCCGGGCGCCCGCTGCTCCTGCTGCACGGGTATCCGCAGACACCGGGCGATGGCGACCTCGTACTTCCACTCGTTCTTCCTCACTGCCGGGGGAGGACTGCCCGAGAAACTGATCAACGGCAACCCCGCTGCCTGGATCGACAGCCGGTTCGCGGGGCGGCATACCGGGGGCCTGCCGATCGAGGAGGCCGCGATGGCCGAGTACCGGCGTGTGTTCACCGATCCGCGCACTGTGCACGCGACCTGCGAGGACTACCGGGCCGCGGCGGGGCCCGATCTCGAGCTCGACCAGCAAGGACTACTCAGCCGGGCTGCGGGTGCGTCAGCCGATGCTGGCGCTGGGGGGCGCCAGGAGCTACGTCGGGCGCACCTTCGACGTCGCCGCCGTCTGGCGCTCGTACGCGACCGCGGTTTCCGGACGGGCCATCGATGCCGACCACCACCTGGCCGAGGAGGCGCCGCGGCCCACCGAAGGCGCACTCCGCGAGTTCCTCGCCGCAGTCCACTGGTAACGGAACGACAGGGGTAAGCGCATCACGTTCCAGGCCATCGGGGCCGAGTTCGGCGCCCACCCGACGTCGGTCCTTTTAGACACCAATGGCGCCACGACGGTCAGTGACGTTGCCGTTATGTACCGTCAGCGCTGCCGCGCGCAGGTCGAAATTCACAGCCGAGCCGCCGGCGCTAAGCCACCCCTCATGATCACGGAGAGCTTGGTACCTGAGGCGCACCAAAGTATCCGCGATCACGAAACGCCGCCCATCGCGGGCTCCCCGGCCCCGCCCGCCCCGCAGGAAATATGGCGACGCCGGGATAACCAGCAGGTGGTAGCCGCGCTCATCGACCACCGAGGCCGCGAGGATCGACCCGTCGGCGCTGAATCCGACCCCGCGCACCACATAGGGATCACGCTCGGGCGTCAGGTCGACGGCCTCGCCGCTGCCGACAGGGAAGCCGCACAGGTGGCCGACCTCCGAGCCACCCTCGTCAGCGAGCTGAACGATCCAGCGGCGATCGTTACTCAGCAGGGAGTCATATCCCACCGGAACGGGCAGTCTCGGCGAGCGCTGCCCGCGCGCGCCGTCGAGGATCACGCCGTACGCACCCTCGCCCTCCATACGGGAGTTTTACCCTGGGGGCAGTCGCCGAAAGACCACGAGCAGCGCGCGGCCGGCGTGATGTCGCCCGGCCCCGGGTAAAGTCCTCGCATGCCGGCCGACCTCAGCACCCCGGCAGCGAGGATCACGCTCAGGCCGATCGCCAGCCCGCTCCCGCTTGGCATGCTGGCACTGGCCGTCGGCACGTTCACACTGGCGGGCCTCCAGCTGGGCTGGATCCCGCTGTCCCAGTCCCGTGCTGCCGGGCTTGTCATCCTCGCGTTCGTCGTGCCACTGCAGACGGTGAGCTTCATATACGGCTTCCTGGCCCGCGATCCGGCGGCGAGCACCGGGATGGCGCTTACGACGGGCGGCTGGCTCGCCATCGGCCTGGTCACGGCGACCGGCCAGCCGGGGCAGACGAGCCCGGCCCTGGGCCTGCTCCTGGTTGGCGCGGCCACGGCCATGCTCGTGCCCGCAATTACCGCGTCACTCACCAAGCTGCTGGCCAGCCTGGTGATGCTGCTAACCGCGGTGCGCTTCTACCTGACTGGTGCCTACGAGATGTCGTCAGCGGCGGGATGGAAAGCCGCGGCCGCCGTCGCGGGCCTGGTACTCGCCGCGGCCGCCGTATACGCGGGCCTGGCATTCGAGCTTGAAGACAGCCGCCGCGCTACGGTCCTGCCGACCCTGCGCCGCGGGGCTGGGCGGACGGCGCTGGCTGGCAGCCTGGCCGACGAGGTTACCGGCATCCAGCATGAGGCTGGGGTACGCCGCAACCTCTGATCACGTCGATGCGAGGCGCCTCCTGGCGGTCCGCGCGGGAGTTCGGCGGGCGCGTCCGAGCTGCCCGGTTATACCCCATAACGGCGGAGTTCTGCCGGTGACCCGGAGCGGAAGGTGACGCGGATCACGCAACGGAAACCGTGCGTGACCACGTCCTATCGATAAGTGATCGCAATCGATTGCTGATAGGGCGGACGAAATCCGTCCCTACGTTCCGATTCCCGGAAGGGCTTACCCGTGACCAGGATGCATGTGAACGAGGCCGTCTGCGAAGCGCTGTTTGCCTCAACGCTGCAGCCTTCTGACACGCTGACAGCCGAGACAGTCGCACAGGCGATTGGAAGCACCGTTCGACGTCTGAGCGCCGCCGGGTGCACCGGCCGGGTGGCGGAGGAATTCGGCAACCACCCGGAGGAAGCGGCCGACCGGATGCGCTGGGCCCGGCAGCTGACCAGCACCCTGTGCGGCCGCCTGTACTTCCCGATCGCCGTGCCGGCCATCACCGCCTCGACCGGAACCGACCTGCTGCCGCTCCGCGAGCCCGCTTGAGCTCCGCGAGCCCGCTTGAGCTCCGCGCGTCATCGCGTGGTCAGGGCGCGGATGGCGTCGTTGAGGTATGCGCGCCGCCCGGCCCTGGTCGCAGGCAGGACGCCGGGGGTGGAGTGGGCGAGCTGACCGTGCCCGAGGTAGGCGCTGTAAGCCAGAAGCGCGCGGCGGCGGGCTTGCGCTGGAGTAAATCCGAGGTGCCGGAGCACGCCGGCGATCAGGTTGAGCCGGGCCGCGGTAACCCGCTCTAGCGCCGGCGCTACCACCGGGTGAGCGGCGCTGGCGAGCAGCGCCGGGCCCACCCGGTCCTGCTCGGCCCGCTCGATCACACCGACCACAAGACGGCGGAACTGGCTGGCGGGCGCGCCGCGGGCGGCGGTGATGTCGGCGATCACGTCGGTCGTCGTCTCCTTCTCCCAGCGACCGATCGCGGCCTCGAGCAGCGCGTCACGGTTCTCGAAGTGCCAGTAGAAGCTGCCCTTGGTGGCCCCCAGGCGGGCGGCCAGCGGTTCGACGCACACCGCCGCCAGGCCGCCGTCCGCAATCGCGTCCAAGGCGGCGGTGATCCAGTCGTCGCGGCCGAGCCGCCGCTGGCCGCTACTCTTCCGCTCCGCCATGACCATACGGTACCGTACGGAACGTCCATACGGTAGCGTATGGAATCCGGCGCGGGAGGAGACGGCGATGGGTGCTGGCCGGTACGACGTGATCGTGGTAGGCGCGCGGGTGGCCGGCGCGGCCACAGCGATGCTGCTCGCCCGGCAGGGGCTGCGAGTGCTGGCGGTAGACCGGGTCTCGTTTCCCAGTGACACCGTCTCCTCCCATCAGCTTCAGGTCCCGGGCGCGGCGCTGCTGTACCGGTGGGGCCTTCTGGGCCAGCTGACAGCCGCGGCCACGCCGCCGGTCCGCCGGGTGCGCTTCGACGCCGGCGGCGGCCTGGTCATGGACGGGCAGTTCCCCGGCCATGACGGCGTCGACGCCCTGTATAGCCCGCGGCGGACCCTGCTCGACTCGGTGCTGGTCGAGGCGGCGCGCGAGGCCGGGGCGGAGATTCGCGAGAACTTCCGGGTGACGCAGGTGACGGCCTCGGGCGGCCGGGTTACCGGAATACGGGGCAGCGCTCGCGGCCGCCCGGCCGTGACCGAGACCGCGAGCCTGGTGATCGGGGCCGACGGGAAGCGGTCGCTGGTGGCAGCCGCGGTCGGCGCACGCCGGTACCGCGAGCGGCCAGTGCGGTCGTTCGCCAGCTATTCCTACTGGGCCGGCATTCCGGTCCCGGATGGCGAGCTTTACCAGCGGCCGGGCCGCGCAGTGGCGGTCTTCCCCACCAATGACGAGCTCACCATGGTCTACGTGGCCGCGCCAGTAACGGAGTTCGCGTCGGCGCGCACCAACCTGGAAGGTCATTACCTGCGCACGCTCGACCAGTGCGCAGACCTAGGTGAGCGCGTTCGCAGCGGCAGCAGGGCGGAACGGCTGCGCACCACACCCGACCAGCCCAACACGTTCCGGCGCCCGCACGGGCCCGGATGGGCGCTGGTCGGGGACGCCGGCGTCGTCATGGACTCGGTCTCGGCGCAGGGTATGACCAACGCGCTGCGCGACGCCAGCTACCTGTCCGCCGCCGTCATTGCCGGGCTTGGCGGCAGTCGGCCACTGGCCGCCGCGCTGCGCGGCCATCAGCGCCGCCGCGACCGGGCCATCCGTGGCATGTACGACTTCACCCTCGGACTGGCCGCGTTCTCCCGTGCCACGCCCGGCCAGCGCCGCTTCCTCGCGGCCGTCGCCGCCGACCAGCGGGAGACCGACCGGTTCCTCGGCGCCTTCGCCGGCATCGTGCCGCCGGAGCAGTACTTCACCCTTGGCACGGTGGTGCGCATCCTCGGCCCGCGCGGCATACGCAAGTACCGCACGTCCGAGGTCGGCGGCACCGCGGCTCGCGCCGTCTCGGGGCGTGTGACGTAGTCCGGCGTTCAGCGTCTGGCTTGCGGTTGTCTATACGCCTTCTGGCGGAGTTTGCTTACCAAAGGGGCTCCGATCCATCGGAGCCTTCTACGGAAGCCGGCCCCGACGAGTGACCGGCGCGGCAAACAGGAGTCAACCCTCGTGAGCGAGCCGACGACCAGCTATACATTCCAGTGCTCGACTCGGCCCGTCGAGCAGCCGGCCGGGCCGCGCATCTTCGTGTTCGGATGCGCTCGCTCGGGCACCACTCTGCTGCTGAACCTAATGCGCACATTCGACGGCGTCAGCGTTGTGGACCGCGAGCACTGCCTGCGCGACCTGGTTGCGGACCCATCCCCTGGCTGGGTCGTCGGTAAGCGGAAGATTCACTGCGGAGACCACCTGCTCACGGACATGGCAGACCTCCGTCAGGTATGGATCATCGATATCTTGCGTGATCCGCGCGATGTCATCACAAGCAGGCAAAAAGGGGATAGGCGGAATTCCAGTCGATCGTTCGACGGATTTTACTGTGACTACTCACGCTGGGATCGAGACGTGCGCGTGGCTGCCTCGCTGCGCGGTCGCCACACGCGGATGCTGCACGTCCGCTACGAGCACTTGGTCGCTGCCTGCGATCAGGTGCAGGAGGACCTTGGCGCCGTGCTGGGGCTCGAGGCACGCGTGCCATTCAGCAACCACGTGTCAGTCATGCCCGCGGATGTTTCCGACGCTACGCGCGGCATGCTGAACGGGATCCGACCAGTGTCCGACGATCGAGTGGGGCGGTGGAGCTACGATCCCAGGTCCGTCGAGCGCGTCGCCGACCAGCTGCGCCTGCATCCCGAGATGGAGACCTTGCTCCAGGCTGCCGGGTACGAACCAAGCGATCAGGCGACGTCGCCGCCACCCGCGCATCCCGGTTCGCCGACCGCCAAGTCGACGCCAGCGGCTCCAGCGCCAGCCCCGACCGCTCGACCCGCAGTTGCGGCGGCGGCGACCGCCGAGTCCACGCCAGCAGACGCCGAACCAGTCCCCCCCGCACGACCCGCAGTTGCGGCGGTAACGGCCCCGCGTGACCGGCGATTCCAGCCGTGACGGTCCCGTGGCGGTGAAGCGCCGGCCTCACTCCTGTGACGTGCGACTGCGATAGAGCGCCGGTTGAACGTCGGCTGGCGCCGCGAGCGTGGTCTTGAGCAGATTGGCTAACGCGGCGATGAACTGGTGCTTGTTGTCCCAGTAGTTGTGCGCCTGCAGGCCACCGCCGGAGCTGTATCTGAGATTGTTGACCCTCTTGTCGGTGATCGTTACTGGCACCTGCTGGCCGGTGCCGTCCACGGACCAGAACAGCCCGAGGCCGGCCGGGTGGCTGTCAGCATGATCGCCGTAGTGCCAGCCCGCGGGCGGAGTAAGCGGGTCGGCGACGGGATCCTTCGCGTCCCAGAAGTTCACCCACTGGACCGACTGGATCCCGCCGGCATCATTGCCCCACGCGAACAGGTCACCGTACTTGCGCAGCGGGCAGCCTGCGGTCACGAAGGCGCGCACCGCTGGCGGCGGGTCGGCCGGGTACAAGCGCAGAACGTCAAAGCTGGCGACAGTGCCCTGGCTGTGGGCATTAACGACCACACCGGCCACGTCCGGCCGGGCCAGCAGCCGCCGCAAGGCCTCGCCGATGAACTGCCTGATCCGCTCGCGG
The DNA here is from genome assembly GCA_030038495.1 of Streptosporangiaceae bacterium. Classification (GTDB taxonomy): domain Bacteria; phylum Actinomycetota; class Actinomycetes; order Streptosporangiales; family Streptosporangiaceae; genus JAJYUU01. Next base: position 9,122 of record JASHOV010000431.1, on the reverse strand, counting down.
AGGTCGTTGCGGCATACGTAGGCCACGACATCATCCTCCAGGGCTCTGATCACGCCGAGCGCGCCGCTGTTATCCGGCTCGCGGTGCAGCAGCCGGGCGAGGTGATGCCGGCGGCCGAGCACAATGTCAGTTCTGGGGCGCAGCGACGGCGATGTGGCCGAGGCGGACCGCGCGGGCCGCTCCTGCAGGGCCGCCCACGCATCGCCGGCCACCAGCCTGATTGTGGCGGCAACCGAGGCGTAGTGATCCAGCATCAGGCCCGCCTCGCTCACGGTCCCTAGGCCGGTTCCGATCCGCGGGCCGACCCCCTCGAGCGAGGTGTACACGAGGGCGACGTGCGCAATCGGCTCATCGCCGGCTGTCAGCGGTGCGCCGGAGGCGTCGATGCCGCCGGCGCGCCAGGTGCCTAACCGGCTGAGCCCCCACTCGCTGTCATGCGTTCCTGGCATCGCGCTCATAACGTAGACAGGGCCGTAGGGACCCGGTACCCGCTCCGGGTCGCTGCCGAGTAGGCCCTCCAGGTCACGACTCAGGTTTTCGTGCAGTACGTCCGCGTAGCCGGCCGCCGTGGCGGTGGGCGGCTGCTGGAACCCGATGCCGTGGACGGTCAGAACGCACAGTTTCCGGCTGCCGCTCATTCATTCCTCCCTCGCGAGCTGAACCTCGAGCTCGCCGAGCACGCGGTAGCAGGGCAGGACATCGCGCACGCTCGCATTCGGCTCGCGCCCCTCGCGGATCGCCGCCACGAACTCCCGGTCCTGCAGCTCGATGCCGTTGGTGGAGACATCGACCGCCGACACGTCGACCGGCTCCTCTCGCCCGGTAACGAGGTCGTCGTACCTGGCGATGTACGTGCCGTTGTCGCAGATGTAGCGGAAGAACGTGCCGAGCGGCCCGTCGTTGTTGAAGCTCAGCGACAGCGTGCAGATCCGGCCGCTCGGAGTCCGGAGCTGGATCGACATGTCCATCGCGATGCCGAGGTCCGGGTTCACCGGCCCCTGCACGGCGTTGGCGATCTGCACGTCCTCGCCGGTCTGGTACTGGAACAGGTCGACCGTATGCGCGGCGTGGTGCCAGAGCAGATGATCGGTCCAGCTTCGGGGCTGACCGAGCGCGTTGGTGTTCGTGCGCCGGAAGAAGTAGGTCTGCACGTCCATCTGCTGGATGGACAGCTCGCCTGCGGCGATGCGATGGTGTATCCACTGGTGCGACGGGTTGAACCGGCGGGTGTGCCCGACCATGCAGACCAGGCCGGTCTCGCGCTGCACGCTGTCCACCTGCTGCGCGTCGGCCCAGCTGTCCGCGAGCGGGATCTCCACCTGCACGTGCTTGCCCGCCCGCATCGCGGCGATGGCCTGCTGCGCGTGCAGCTGAGTCGGCGTGCACAAGATGACGGCGTCGACGTCGTCGCGGGCAAGGACCTCGGACAGGTCGGTGGTGGCCTGCCCGACGTCGTACTTGCGCGCCACCTCCTCGGCCTGCTCCTTCCTGCGGCTGACGATCGAGGTGACGGTGACTGCGTCGATTTCGGCGAGCGCGTCGAGGTGCTTGATGCCGAACGCGCCGGCGCCGGCGAGTGCGATCCGCATGCGCTAAGCCTCCTCTGGCCGACCGGGGAAATCGGCGGGCGCGAGCACGAGGTGCCCGACCGCCGTGTTGGAACCGGGAACGTGGTAGTGGCGGTGCAACTCGGTCACGCTGCCGCCGAGCGCGCCCCGCATGATCAGCCAGTCGACCAGTTCGATGCCCTCCGAGCCGGCCTCGCGCAGGTACTCGATGTGCGACAGCCTGGCCAGGTCGGCCGGGTCGGCGATGAGCCGGTCGAAGAACTCGTTGTCGAACTTGGAGTTGATGAAGCCGGCCCGCGGGCCCTGCAGCTGGTGGCTCATGCCACCGGTGCTCCAGACCTGGACCGAGAGATCCTCGGAGTAGCTGTGCACCGCGCGGCGGATCGCCTGACCAAGCCGGTAGCAGCGGTTCCCTGTCGGCGGCGGGTAATTCACGACGTTGACGGCGAGCGGGATGACCCGCACCGGCCACTGCTCAGGCTGGCCGTAGACCAGGGACAGCGGAACCGTCAGGCCGTGGTCGACGTCGAGCTCGAAGAACAGGGTGAGGTCGAACTCGTCCAGGATGAGCGACTGGGCCAGGTGCGTGGCCAGGTCGGCGTGACCGGGGACGACAGGCACCGGGCGGGCGCCGTAGCCCTCGTCGGCCGGCGCGAACTCGTCGGCGCAGCCGAGCGCGAAGGTCGGCACGATCTGCGGCGTAAACGAGGTCATGTGGTCGTTGTAGATCAGGATCACCACGTCGGGCGGCTCGGCAGCGGCCCAGGCCTTGGTCCACTCGTACCCGGCGAACACCGGCTGCCAGTAGGGCTCCCCGGTCTTGCCCAGGTCGACGGCCGCGCCGATGGCCGGGATATGGCTCGTGGTGAGCCCGGCGGTAACGCGGGCCATGTCAGGTGCCGTCCTTCACCGAGCGCCAGCCTTCGGGCGAGCGCCCTCCGGAGATCATCATCTGCTGGTAATCCTCCACGGACATGCCGGTCATCGTGCTGACCGCCTGCAGGTAGCTCAGCCCGTCGGTGGCGAAGATCTTCGCCAGGAAGTAGATGTTGCCGCCGGCGTCGAGCATCGCGTTGTAGTCGCGGTCGAGCACCGCCTGCTTCTGGGCCTCCGTCATGGGCCACTCGTCCAGGTAGGCCCGCTCGCCGGCCTTGAACCGCTCCCGGTTCCCGGCCTTCATCAGGCTCATGCAGAACTGGTTCAGGTGGTAGCCCCGCTTCGCGCGCTCGGCGGTGAACACCCTGGTGCCCGGGATGTCATCGAGATCAGAGTTGTCCACCGTCGTCAGGCCTCCCAGTACAGGCGCAGCGGGTTGTCGATCAGCAGGCGGCGTTGCAGGTCGGCGGTGGGCGCGACCCGCGGGATCACATCGACGAGCGCGCCGTCGTCGGGCATGTGGCTCTTCATGTTCGGATGCGGCCAGTCGGTGCCCCACAGGACCCGGTCGGGGAACGTCTCGACGACGTGGCGGGCGAAAGGAATGAAATCGGAGTAATCCGGCGGGCCGGAGACCGACAGCCGTTCCGGTCCGCTGACCTTGGACCAGACGTTCTCGTGCTCGGCCAGGAAGCGCGTGAACAGCGCGAAGCCGGGCCCGTCGAGCGGCTGCGACACGTCGGGCCTGCCCAGGTGGTCGACCACGACGGTGGTGGGCAGGCTGGTGAACAGCTGCCAGCGCTCGGCCAGGTCGGCGGCCTCGAAGTACACCACGATGTGCCAGCCGAGCTCGGCCACGAGATCGGCCAGGCCGAGGTAGTAGTCGTCCGGCTTGGGATCGACCAGGCGCTTGACGAAATTGAACCGGATGCCGCGGACGCCTGCGGCATGCAGGTCCGCGAGCTGGGAACGCGGCACTCCGGGGCGGACCGTCGCCACGCCGCGGGCCCGGTCGCCGGAGGCGAGCAGCGCGTCGACCAGGGCGCTGTTGTCCGCTCCGTGGCAGGTCGCCTGGACGATCACGTTGCGGTCGAAGCCGAGGAAGTCGCGCAGCGCGAAGAGCTGCTCCTTGCCGGCGTCGGTCGGCGTGTACTTACGCTCCGGCGCGTACGGGAAGACGTCGCCGGGGCCGAAGACGTGGCAGTGCGCGTCGACGGCGCCAGGGGGCGGGATGTAGCCCGGCTTGCTGGGACTCGGGTCGTACGACAGCCAGTCGGCGTCGGGCTGAAAGGTGGCAGTCATCTACCGTCCCTGGGCGCGCAGTGCGGTGTCGAGCCGAGGGTAGACCCGCCGGGCGTTGCCCTCGTAGACCCTGGCTAGATCGGGGGCAGGCAGGTCGAGCGCGTCGATGTACCGCTTGGTGTCGTCGAAGTAGTGGCCGGTCTCGGGGTCGATGCCGCGGACGGCGCCGACCATCTCGGACCCGAACAGGATATTGCCGGTGTCGATGACCTCGAACAGCAGGTCGATGCCCGGCTGGTGGTAGACGCAGGTGTCGAAGAACACGTTCTTCAGCACGTGCTCGCGCAGCGGCGGCTTCTTCAGCATGTCGGCGAGGCCGCGGTACCGGCCCCAGTGATACGGCACGGCGCCGCCGCCGTGCGGGATCACCAGCCGCAAGTCGGGGAAGTCGGCGAACAGGTCGCCCTGGATGAACTGCATGAATGCCGTGGTGTCGGCGTTGATGTAGTGCGCGCCCGTGGCGTGGAAGTTCGGGTTGCAGCTGGCCGAGACGTGCACCATCGCGGGCACGTCCAGCTCGACCATCTTCTCGAACATCGGGTACCAGTACTTGTCCGTGAGCGGGGGAGAGGTCCAGTTCCCGCCGCTCGGGTCGGGGTTCAGGTTGCAGCCGACGAATCCGAGCTCGGTGACGCAGCGCTCGAGCTCGGCGACGGACGAGGTCAGCGGGGCGCCGGGCGACTGCGGCAGCTGGCAGACCCCGGCGAAGGTGTCAGGGAACAGCCCGACAACCCGGGCGATGAGGTCGTTGCACGCCCTGGCCCACTCGCCGCTGACCCGCTCGTTGCCCTGGTGGTGCCCCATCGCCGACGCACGGGGCGAGAAGATCGTCATGTCGGCGCCGCGCTCGCGCAGGAGCCGGAGCTGGTTCTGCTCGATCGACTCGCGGATCTCGTCGTCGGAGATGGCGGGGTAGGCCGGCGTCGGCTGGCCCGCCAGGAACGCGGCGAGCTGGCCTTCGCGCCACTGTGTGTGCTGCGACGGCGCAGTTGTATAGTGCCCGTGACAGTCGATGATCACCGCGAGGCTCCCTGGCTCCACGCCGCTGACGGCACCATCACCTCGCCGCGCATGAGCAGGCGGGCCGTGCGCAGCAGCGCCGACCTGCTGACCGTGATCGTGCCGGCGGAGACCTCCACCGCCAGCGTGACCGTGAAGAAGCCGGTAGGGTGCTCGACCTCGATGTCGGCCGAGCCATCGGGGGGTTCCGGGGGGTCGTCCCCCCGGGCTAGCACTGCGGCCGGCTCCGGGGCGTTCACGCCCCGGAGCACGGTCGTCGCTACGGATCCGGGCAGCATGCACGCCGTGGCGACCGACACCGCGCCGAAGACCCCGATCGCCTCGTGCACGCGGTGCGGGATGAAGGTCCGGGTCGAGATGGCGCCGCCGTGAGCAGGAGGCGACAGCAGGCTCATCTTCGGCACCGTCTTGTCCGTGACATCGCCGAGATTCATCAATGGTCCTGCGGCGAGCCGGATCGCCTCGACCCGCCTGGTCAGCTCGGCGTCGGCCTCGAGCTCGGCCGGCGACTCCTGGCCGGTCAGCCCGAGGTCGGCCGCCGCGATGCAGACGACGGGCATGCCGTTGTCGATGCAGGTGACCCGCGTTCCCTCGATCACGTCGCTGACGCTGCCGGTGGGCAGCAGCGCCCCGCAGGACGACCCGGCGACGTCGGCGAACTCGATCGGGATGGGCGCGTGCGTGCCGGGCACGCCGTCGATGCGCGCGGAGCCGTCGTAGCGGACGAGGCCGCCCGGCGTCTGCACCGAGGCTGTCGCCAGGGTCTGCGTGTTGCGCATCCAGATGCGGACGGGCGTCAGGGGATCGGCAGCCGGCACGAGCCCCTGCTCGATCGCGAACGGCCCGACCGCGGCCAGCATGTTGCCGCAGTTCTGGCCGTCGGATACCTCCGCCCGGTCCGGCCAGACCTGGAGGAACAGGTACTCGACGTCCGCGTCGTCGCGCGCCGACGGGCTCACCACCGCGACCTTTGACGTCAGGGGGTGGCTGCCGCCCATCCCGTCGATCTCCCGCTCGTCCGGAGATCCCATCGCGGCCAGCAGCACCGCGTCCCGCGTCGCGCGGTCGTCGGGCAGGTCATCGGCGAGGAACACCAGGCCCTTGGACGTCCCGCCGCGCATCGCGGAGCAGGAGATGGCAACCTGCCTCATCGCGGGTCCGCGTAGTCGGTGTAGCGCAGCCCCTTGTCGGCCAGGCGGCCGCGCATGTCGTAGATGTCGAGGCCGAGCTCGCCGTCGGCCAGGCGCTTGCGCTTGGACGTCTCGTTAGCCTCCCGCGACTGCGCGCCCTCGAGCACGGCCGCGGCCTGCTCGCGCCGCACGACGACGACTCCGTCGTCGTCGGCGACGATCACGTCGCCCGGCCAGACGAGTGCTCCGGCGCAGGTGATGGGCGTCTGGACGTTTCCCGGCGTTTCCTTCACCGTGCCCTGGGCGGAGATCGCCTTCGACCAGACCGGGAACCCCATCTCGGTCAGCGACGCGACGTCCCGCACCCCGGCGTCGATGACCACCCCCCTGACGCCGCGGGCCCGCAGGCTCTCGGCCAGCAGGTCGCCCAGGTAGCCGTCCTCGCACGGGCTCGTGGGGGTGACCACGAGGAAGTCGCCAGGCCGGGCCTGCTCGACCGCAACATGGATCGACCAGTTGTCGCCAGGGGCCACTTCGCACGTCAGCGCGTTGCCGGCGACGCGCACGGGCCTGAATATCGGCCGGATGTCGCTGCGGAGCAGCCCGGTGCGTCCTTGCGCCTCGTGCACCGTCGCCACCCCGGCCCGGGCCAGGCCGTCGACGACCTCAAGGTCTGTCCGAGGGGTGTTCCTTACCACCGTCGGCACCTGCTGCTCCCTTCCGCCGCGTGGCCGCCAGCCTAGCCCCGAGCCTAATGTCCGGTAACGGCCGCGCCATAGTGCTCATTCCGGCTGGCGGCATGGCCGTTGACAGCCTATGCGGCGCTTTCTAGCTTGGGCTGCACCTGCCGCTGAGCCTCGAAGAGGGGGCGGGAATGGCGGACGTCGTCCTCGGCATAGCCTCGTCGCACACACCGCAGCTCAGTTCGGGCGTGGACATGTGGCCCGATCACGCCGAGCGGGACCGCAGAAATCCCCGGCTGCTCGGGCAGGATGCGGAGTATCACACCTATGACGAGCTGCTGACGCTCGCGGGGCCCGGCATCGAGCGTGAGCTTGACCGCGGTGTCTGGGACGCGAAATACGGTCGCTGCCAGGAAGCCGTCGCGGAGCTTGCCGGCCGGCTCGGGCAGGCGGACCCGGATGTCGCCGTGATCATCGGCGACGATCAGCGGGAGCTCTTCCTCGACGACGGCATCCCTGCGTTCGCCTTCTTCGCGGGTGACGCCCTGGTGGACATGCCGCCCAGCGAGGAGGCCCTGGAGCGGATGCCACGGGGGATCCGGGCCGCATCCTGGGCCGTGCACGCCGGTCGCCCGCAGCGGCACCCGGTCGGCGCCGGGCTCAGCCTGCATCTCGCCGCGGAGCTGACCGGCGCCGGGTTCGACATCACCGTGTTCACCCGGCAGCCGCCGGGGCGCAGCCTGGGCCACGCCTTCACCTTTCCCCGGTACCGGCTCGGGCTGCCGGCCGCCACGCCGATCGTCCCGGTCTTCATCAATACCTATTACCCGCCCAACGTGCCATCGGCCGAGCGCTGCTATGCACTCGGCCAGGCGATCCGCCGGGCGGTGGAAAGCTGGGATGCGGGCGCGCGCGTGGCCGTCATAGCCTCGGGCGGCCTCAGCCACTTCGTCGTCGACGAAGTCCTGGATCACCGGGTTCTTGCCGGGATCACGCGACCCGACGCCGGCCTGCTCACCTCGCTGTCCAGGGCGCAACTGCGTTCCGGCACCTCGGAAATCCTGAACTGGATCGCCGCGGCGGGCGCGCTGGAGGGACTGGCAGCGACCGTCATCGATTACGTCCCCGGCTACCGCAGCCCCGCGGGCACCGGGGCCGGAATGGCCTTTGTCTCCTGGGAGTAGCCATGTATCACGAAGTCACCGTGCTCGACGTCCACGGTCACGTGTCGGTGCCGTTCTCGGCTAACTCTCTCGTCGTTCTCATGATGGGCTCGAACACGCCGATGGACAGCCCGATCGGGCAGCAGGCGGCCGGTCCGGCCAGGGTCACGCTGGAGGAGTTCAGGTCGGCGGCCGAGGGTCATGTGCGGTACCTGGACGAGCGGAACATAGACGTGCAGGTCATCGGGCCGCGGCCGTTCCTGACCCTGGGCTGGATGGAGCCGCATCTGCTGCCGGCCTGGACCAGGTACGTGAACGACATGATCCATCAGCAGTGCACGTTCTTCCCCGACCGGTTCCTGGGCGCATGCCTGCTGCCGCAGCTCAGCGACGCTCCCGACCTGTCCGGCTGCATCGCCGAGCTCAACCGGTGCGTCGCCGAGTACGGGTTCGTCGCGGCCTACGCGTCCCCCGACCCGGCCGGCCGGCGCACGACGCCGGGGATGCACGAGCCATACTGGTACCCGCTGTATGAGCGCTGCCAGGAACTGGCGACACCGATCATCGTGCACGGAACCAACTCACTGGACCCCCGCTACCGGGTGGTCCCGCATAACTACCAGCTCGGCTTCGTGACCGAGCAGTACCTCGCGGGCCAGTTCCTCAGCCACGGTGATGTCTTCGAGCGCTTCCCCGAGCTCAGGGTGATCATCTGCCACTGCGGCGGTGCGCTCGACCGGTTCATCCCCACCGACCCGCACATTGCGCAGAAGGATCTCAGCGACAACCTCTTCTACGACACCTGCGCGTATGACCTGATCTTCCTCGAGGCCGCGATCAGGCAGCGGGGTGCCGGCCGGATGCTCTTCGGCACCGAGGCGCCCGGCTCGGGCCGCGCCGTGCGTCCCGGCACCGGCCGTTCCTCCGACGATCTGGTGCCCGTGATCGGCGGCTTCGGGTTCCTGTCCGAGGACGACAAGAAGAAGATCTTCCACGACAACCCGGTCAGGGTCGTCCCCGGGCTCGCCAAGCTAGGTCGCTGAAGGAGAGAACATGCGCGACGAGCCACGGGCGGAGACGGTGGGCAGCCTGCTGCGGACCGAGCAGGTCGTCAGGGCGGCCCGGGGCGACGCGGGCGACGCGGATGCCGGGAGGGTGCTCGACGAGGCCGTTCTGGATGCGGTGCGACTGCAGGAGGATCTCGGGCTCGACGTCATCACCGATGGGGAGACCCGCCGCGCCGCGTGGGCGCAGACGCCGCGGTTCGTCGGCTGCTTCGAGGCCACGCCGGGGCGGGGGCTGCTCAACTGGCGCGGCGGCACGGGGCCGGGGAGCGGCACGGGGCCGGGGAGCGGCACGGGCCAGGGGAGCGGCGGCGGC